>REGH01000059.1 GCA_003702495.1 Candidatus Nitrosopumilus sp. | reverse complement strand
GATTCCTTTGGTAATGAACCTCTAGGACTTGGTGGTGTTGGTTCTGGTTCTTCTGTAACAGGTTCTGGAGCTAAATCAAGTTCATCTAGATCAATACTTGTTACAACAGGTAAATCACCTAGAGAATCTAATTCTACTTTGTTTCCATCAATTCGTAAGAAGGGTTCACCTTTAATAGAAAAAGTATGAATTGGATGTCCCTTTTTCCAAGAGTTTTTTCCACTGTAAATAGTGATGTAGGATAGTCCATTTTTGATATCAGATGAGATAGTTAGTCGATCAACAGGAGTTCCTTTAGTAATTCCCTTGTCTGTATCTTGATGTCTAATAGCAACAGAAATCAAATGTTTGGAATCATAATTTACTTCAGAAATAAGATAGTCAGCCCATTTATCCATAATAAAAAATAGTGATTAGTCTCTAGTAAATAAGCGAGTCTAAATAGAAAAACTGTAAGATTAGGCTTGAAAAATAAGATTATAATTGGTTTTTAGAAAACCATTTTCAAATGGAAATTTCTGTAGAACCATGGAAAAAACTCGTAATTCACGAAGTGATAGAGTACAAATTTGATGATTGGGTAAAGCAAATAGCATTTAGTACAAGATCTTCAGGTGGAGCAATTCCTACAATGCAATGGACAAATGGGATTGTTTTTTCACCATCAAATTTTCCAACAACTAATGCTACTGTTGAAGAGCAGTTGAAAGGAATTTTGCATTGGTCATCAGTGTCATTTGCAATAAAAGAAAAATTTGAAAAACAAATAGTGAAGGAAAATGCGACGATAAATCTAGTAGACGTTAGTGTAAATGAAATTTTCAAAGAATTGGCAATTAGTTTGAAATCAAAATCAAAATTCACAAATCCTGAATCTGGCAATGGTCAATGAATATTGAAAAAATAATTGATGATTGCAAAATTTATCAAAAACAGATCAAACAGTACGATCCTGATCCTTTCTATGTAAATTATTTTTTTTCGAAATTCATAGATTCTATAAATATGGTAATAGAAGGTGTTTTTGATGAGGCTAACAGAGATTTTGGATTATTCATAACTGAAAAAATTTCATATGAAAAATTCCTCAAAAAAGCAAAAGAAAAGAATGATGTAAAAGCAATTAAATTTTCAGAATGGTACATAGAAAAAATTAATCAAGAACACAAAAGTAGATTTCCAAAAGCAATTAAAAAAATATGTGAATTAAAAATTAAAGAAAATACATTACCTGAAATAAAAATTATGATAAGGGCTAAAGACAGATATGAAAATGACATTAATCAACAAATCATTGTTTCTTTGAGTAATGGAAAATTACGCTCGAAAGAAGAATTGCAAATTGAAATCAATAGAGAGTTGCCAGTATTTTTAGAAGTAATCAATCACAAAAGAACAGAAAATAATGAGCCTAGCGTGAATGAAAATCAAATAGCCACATCATCATTTTTCGATATTGAAGATATTTTTCAAGTTGAAGTTGCATATGCTGCTGAAATTTACATTCCAGTTCTATTAAGACTAGTGGAAGAATCAAGAAAAAAAATTAAAGAATTAGCATCTTGGAGTTAAACTAATCTGAGAATCCAAAAATGGGATGCTCATTTTTTATTTTAATTATTGGGAAATATGAGAATCCGTGATCAATAGTGTCAACAAATTCTGGATTTTTACCGTGATTGCCTTGATATTTTAAGAAATTTTTTGTTGGTTCAGAATCCAATTCAACATAATTGAAATTATAATACACTTCATCCATTTCTAGAGAAGTTATGTAACCCAACACCCAAGATTTTTTTCTAGGTAATGCAAATAATGTTAAATTTTGTTCATCTGGAAATTCTGGATCATATGTCAATCTAGCTAAGCTACCTAGATCCTTTACAAGCAATGGATGAAATTGATCTGGAATTTCTTTTTCACTTTCAGGTAACGGGGAAATTTCCGACTCCATATGGATTACGGGGGCATAATGAGAAATGTCTTTTGTAGATTCTACAATGTCACAAATTTCTTTCCCTCCAGTAACTTGATATGAAATGTATCTTCCAGGTTTTTTCAAAGAAGTATAGAAAATTAGTAAAGTATTAGCTAGCATCACACTACATGAAACAACTCGCTCTCCATGAAATTCCTGAGAATAAACTCGTTGAGGGTATTCTCTAAACGCACAAGCATATCTTGCTAGGTCATTAAAACTCGATAATTCAACAAAGCACTCATTTTGAGAGGCATCCATAAAAAATTTAGAATAAAAGATGTTTTTATTCTTTCAAAATTTATTGGGATTTTGGCCACATTGAGCCCCATGTTTCAGTGAATTTTTTCATCATTTCACCATATGCATTCATCTGTTCTAAGCCAGATGCACTAAGACTCTTTTGCCAATTATCAACAAATTGTTTGAAAGTAGACATGTTACTATCATTGAGAGCTTTTTGCCAGTTCTCACTGAATTCTTTGAAAGAATTCATTCCAGCATCAGTCATTGCTTTTTGCCAATTTTCTCCAAATAATTTCATGGTTTCATTACTTGATTCAATGCTAGCTTTTTCCCAGACATCATTGAATTTTGATTGCATATCATTGCTGGCAGTTTGAATTTGCTCAAAAAGAGATTTCCAATTTTCAAGTGATTTGGTATATTCCTGCCATAATGAATCCCATTCATTATTTTTTTCTTGATCAGACATTAACTAAAGATGGAGTTCGTTGTTCTTAAATGGTTCTGTGAAAATCGGAGATTATTTTTGTCGATTTGCTAATCTTTTTTCCATTCGGATTTTTCCTTCTTCAAACTTGGTTCTGTCTTCATCTGTCTTTAAGGAAAGTTTTGGTACATGCAAAGGTTTACCGGTTTTATCAAGTGCGACAAAAGTTACAAAAGCGGTTCCAGTAGTAGTTCTAATCCCTGTAACAATATCTTCAGCTTCTGCTTTAACTTCTATTTCCATAGAAGAGTTATGAACATAGTTTATGCGAGCGTTTAATGAAAGCACATTTCCGACAAAAACAGGTTTTAGAAAGTTCACACTATCCATAGATACAGTAACAGCATTTGATTGAGAATGTCGTTGGGCAACAATTCCTGCAACCATGTCAATGTGTTTTAAAATTTCACCACCAAATACATTTCCAGCTGGATTTGCATCAGATGGAAACATCCTAACAATAACCTCAGCATGAGATTCAGCAGGACTCTTTTCTCTAGTATTTGATTCAGATGACATTTTATCCAAAATTATTCTAATTTATCCAAATTTAATTTAATCAGTTGATTTTGGTTACTTGAAATATTTTTCGAGTTTGATTTTGTTGATTTTTGGTATCTTTGCTAATTCAAATCCTTCAGGACGTTTTGAGAGGGATCTGGTTGCATCAATACCCATTTTTGCTGTCTGTAACTTCTTTTGATCACTTGAAGGGTCAAGGCTAGAGCCACGCACATTTTTTAGAATTACAAGGTCTTTGTCTGCTTGGAATCTTGTAGCCATAGCATACTCTACTGCCTCAGCATTGTTAGGATCAATATCGTCATCTACTACTGTTACTTGCTTTAGCGAACGATGAGATTCGAATGTTTTTTGGATTACTTTTTTTGCATCAGAATCATGCTTCTTTTTTATTTGCACAACTGCATGTAACCAATTACATCCACCATTTGTCATGGATACCTGCTGAGTTTGTTTGAATGCTTTTTTCAAGTCGCCATTTAGTTTTGATTCAATTGGCATGCCCATCAATAGGCGGTGTTCTGAATAACCAGATAAAACATCATGGAATATTGGATTATTTCTAAAGTACATTTTTTCAAGTTCAAAGACAGGTTGAGATCTTTCATGATCATATGTTTGAAGCATCTCCACCATCCATTCAGGATGTGTCTTATCCTGAAGAACTCTTCCCTCTATAACAAATTCTGAACCTGATGGGACATTTAGTCCAGTAAATGGAAGTTTAGTTAAAGTTAATTTTCCACCCAGTAAAGAGTTTGCAATATCAATCTCATTTTTTCCCCATTCTGCTTGATATGCTCCAGCGATAGAAATTGCAGGATGAACACCAACCGTAATTGCAATCTTGAGATCCTCACCATGTTCTTTGGCATCAACAAAACATCTATGCAAATGGCGTCCCTCAACCATTCGTATTGAAAAATGGGTTTTGTCAATTGGCATCATTCGATGGAAAGATGAATTCTGTTTTCCGGTCTCAGGATTCTTAACATAAGCAATTGAAGATGTAATGAATGGTCCAGATTCTTTTTCAAAATGAGTTACAATAGGCATGGAAAGGAGGTTTTTTGAGCTGTTTTCTTGGAATTTTCCAGATGAAACAATTTTTGGAGATTTTGCCTTTTTAATTGCAGATATCACCTTTTCATGAATATTATCTTCAGTGCCTCCAACTGCAAGAGCAAATCTTTTTCGAGTACCAACTAGATTTGCAATAAGATGAAAATTACTTTCTTTGATATTCTCAAATAATACAGCATGTGAACCGTCAACTTTAGCAGTTATTCCTGCAATCTCATATTTTGTTGAAACTTTAGTTTTTACAGTTTTGAGTTCTTTGTTTTTCTTTATTTTTGAGATATAGTTTCTTAAATCACTCATTCTCAATCATCTCCATAATTTCAGACATTAAGTCTTTTGCAGTGTTTGGTTCTAATTCCTTTTGAATGAATGCTGAAACTAATGCAATACCTCTCATTCTGGTACTGATTCGTTCGGATACAAGTTTGAGAAATAGTGATTCAGATCTAGACGGGATAATTGTAGTAGTAATAGGAGTAGGTCCACTTGCCATTGAAGCCACCATGGAGCCAATTTTGTTGGATCCTTCAGATACAGAAATGAAATAACCATTATCAAATTTTTGAATAGATAAAGAAAAGTTACGGCCCTCCAAATTTACCAATTTTTGGAAAAATCCATTTGGAGAGTTCAATAAGCTATGAACAAGTCTTATGCTTTTATTGCTATTGATTCACTTTCTTGGGAAGCATCTAGTGTAGGATTCTTCTTGCAATTTTTCTCGTGTTTGTCTGGGTAGACAAATAATTTCTCACAATATTTGCATGGAGTTTTTTCCTTAGACTTTGTTTTAGTTTTTGCAGTTTTTGCTTTAGATTTTGTAGTTTTTGCTGTTACTGCAATCTCTTCAACTTCTGGTTCAACAGATTTTGCTTCAACAGCATCAGCCTCAACTCTTGCACGTAGTTTGGCTTTGTATTTCAAATTACGTGGTTTAGTTCTTAATCTATAGCCACAGCATGGACACCATAGTCCTTCCCATTTGATGAATATTTCACAAATTTGACATCGACGTTGTCCAGAAGCATATCTTCCGGTTCCAACAGGCTTTTGAGCCTTGTATCTTACACAAATTCCTTTACAAGTCATCTTGGTAGT
>REGH01000021.1 GCA_003702495.1 Candidatus Nitrosopumilus sp. | reverse complement strand
ACGCCGGGAAAGGGATTCGAACCCCTGCACGCTTGCGCGTAGCCGTTTTCGAGACGGCCGCCTTACCACTTGGCTACCCCGGCAATTGATATGAGATTGTCTCCATAATAAAGCAAATCAGAACTAAGATTTTTTATCGATTCCAAATAATTCATCATTGAATCTTTTTTTGATTTGTTCTTTGGTGCGATTCCATTCTTCGTCAGAAATATTGTCAGAAAAAATCGAATGGAATTCAGAAAAATCATTATCAAGAAATGATAGAATTTCCTGCTTTTCATAATTAGTTAGAGGAAAGTATGAAGTGATTTTTGAAACATTCTCATCAGAGTATTTAATTTCAAAAATTTTATCTTCAATATGAGAAGGAAAAGATGGTTTAGACATGCATTTTGTTGACATCATCAATATTAAAATCGATTTTTTTAATTTCCGATCTATCAGAAAAGATAAACACAAAATAGCATAAAATTTCAACAAAAATCATGGGATTAAATCTAAAAGATTTAGTTGTTAGAGAGAAAACGACGCTAGAAGCATTTTCAAACAAAATTATTGCAATTGATGCATACAATGCAATTTACCAGTTTCTAGCAAGTATCAGAGGTCCTGACGGACTACAATTATCAGATTCAGAAGGTAGGATTACCAGTCATCTTAGTGGGTTATTGTATAGAAATGTGAATTTCCTTTCATTAGGGATAAAGCCAGTTTATGTTTTTGATGGAAAACCACCATCACTAAAAACAGCAGAAATTGAGCGTAGAAAACAGATCAAAATGGATGCCACCATCAAATATGAAAAAGCAATTGCGGATGGAAATATGGAAGATGCTAGAAAATACGCTCAACAAACCACAAGTATGAAAGATGGCATGGTAAAAGAATCAAAACAACTTTTGACATATTTTGGAATTCCATATATTGAAGCGCCATCAGAAGGAGAAGCAACTGCAGCTCATCTAACAAATACGGGTCAAGCCTATGCCTCAGCAAGTCAGGACTTTGATTCTATTTTGTGTGGCGCAAAAAGATTAGTAAGAAATTTTACAAATAGTGGTAGAAGGAAAATTCCAAACAAGAATACATACATCGATATTGTTCCAGAAATTATTGAAACCCAAAAAACTTTAGACTCTTTAGAATTAACACGTGAAGAATTGATTGATGTCGGAATTTTAATTGGTACTGACTTCAATCCAAATGGATTTGATAGGGTAGGTCCAAAGACCGCATTAAAAATGATTAAACAACATTCAAAATTAGAAGACATTCCACAAATTCAAGAACAATTGCAAGAGATTGATTATCAGGAAATTAGAAAAATATTTTTGAAGCCAGAGGTTGCAGATGTAAAAGAAATTGTTTTTGAAAATATAGATTATGAAGGAATGATCAATTATCTTGTTAAAGAAAGAAGTTTCTCGGAAGATAGAGTAAATTCGACATTAAACAGATTGAAAAAAGCACTAGAAAAGAAAAGCCAAAATTTGGATCAGTGGTTTTGAAGATATTTCAATTTAATAACTAGTTCTCATATTTTTAAAAAATGCCACAAACAGAAGCACGCAAAACCCTCAAAGATGCACCCGTTATGTGGAGAAGAATTAACTCAATAGGAGCTATTCTTGACTGTAACTCCACATATGCGACTAATCTAGGGTATGCAAAATCGGAGATTTTAGGCAAGACAATCTTTGAGCACGTGCCTAAAGAGGAATGGCATGATATGAATAATTCACTCAAAACTTGGTTTGAGACAGGAATTGTGACAGATAGAAAAATTATCTTCAAAAGACAAGACGGTAGTACCTTTCCAGGAATGTTACATGCAACTAGCCTATATGATGAAAACAAAAATCTTCTTGGAAGTAATACAGTGATTTTTGATTTGACTCAAATGAATGATGAAAAAATAAAAGAGTATGAGAAATTTTTCAAAGATGCAAATAGTAGATTAGATGAAATTAAAGAAAAAGATTACAATGAGCTAGATGAAGAATCAAAGTCAGAATATGATGGACTCAAAGATATGTTTGAAATGTTGTCTACTATTGATTTGAAAAAAATCTAGTTTGAGTCTTTTATTGATTTTTGAATTTCATCAAATGCAGTCTGCACTTCAGTTACGGCTGCACCATCTTCTAAAGTACTAACATCACCAATTTTTTCGTTATTGCCAATTGCTTTTAGCAAACGTCTCATTATTTTTCCACTTCTTGTCTTTGGCAATTTAGATACAAAATAGATTTGTTTTGGAGTGGCAATAGCACCAATATCAGTTCTAATTTTTTCAACTATTTCTTTTTCCAAAACATTGGTTGAGGTGATGACACCCTCTTTGAGTACTACAAAAGCAATAATTACTTCCCCCTTTACTTCATCAGGAATTCCACATACAGCAGATTCAGCTACATCATCATGAGAGACAATGCAGCTTTCAAGTTCTGCAGTTCCAATTCTGTGACCTGCAACTTTTAGTACATCATCAGCACGTCCAAGTAACCAAAGATAGCCGTCTGAATCTTTTAGAGCATAATCTCCAGGATAATAGCAATTTTCATATTTTGACCAATACACTGTCTTGTATTTTTCATCATCACCCCACAATGTCAAAAGCATTCCAGGCCAAGGGTTCTTGACTACAAGATATCCCTTGGTGTTAGGCTCAACATCTTTTCCATTTTCATCTACAACTGTGATATTTACGCCTGGAATTGGTAGTGTTCCAGAACCAGGTTTAAGAGGAATTGTCTCAAGGCCAGGCAAGGGAGAAATCAACATACCTCCAGTCTCAGTCTGCCACCATGTATCAATAATAGGACATTTTTCTTTACCAATGGTTTTGTAATACCATCTCCAAACTTCAGGATTAATTGGTTCACCAACTGTCCCAAGTAATCGCAATTTAGAAAGATCAAAGGAATTTGGAATTTCATCTCCAAATTTCATAAACATCCTTAGTGCAGTTGGAGTTGTATAGAATATTGTGGCTTTGTATTTTTGCAAAATATCCCACATCCTTGACGCATCAGGAAAATCAGGCGCACCTTCATACATGATTTCAGTTGCACCATGCAATAATGGAGCATAAACAACATAGCTATGTCCAGTAACCCAACCAATATCAGCAGTACAGAAAAATACATCCGAGTCTTTAATGTCAAATGCCCATTTGAAAGTAGAATTGAGATGTGTCAAGTATCCACCTGTACCATGTAGAACTCCTTTTGGTTTTCCTGTGGTTCCAGAAGTATACAAAATGTAAAGCGGATGAGTACTATCTAATTTTTCAGCAGGACAATTATCAGAAGCATTATTCATCAAGTCAATCCAAAGTTTATCCTTTGAGCTCATTTGAATTTCATTTTTTGTTCTCTCTACAACAACTACATTTTTAACAAAATCAAAACCTTCTATTGCTTCATCAACTACTTCCTTGAGTTTTACAATCTTTCCACGACGATAGCCACCATCGGCCGTAACAACAACTTTGGATTTTGAATCATAAACTCTATCTCTAATTGATGTTGCGCTAAATCCTGAAAAGATAACAGTGTGAGTCGCTCCAATTCTGGCACATGCAAGCATTGCAATTGGTAACTCTGGAATCATAGGAAGATAGAGAGTTACACGATCTCCTTTTTCTACCCCAAGAGATTTGAGCACATTTGAGAATTTTTGAACCTCAGTAAGCATTTGTTCATATGTAAGAATTCGGGAATCCCCATTTTCACCCTCCCACAAAATAGCAGGTTTTTGAGATTTTGAGTCCTGATGTACATCCAGTGCGTTGTAAGAGGCATTTATCGTGCCTCCAACAAACCATCTTGCGAATGGAGGCTGCCAATCTAATGTCTTTTCCCAAGGTGAAAACCAAAAGAGATTTTTTGCTTGATCGTCCCAAAAAGAGACAAAGTCGGAATCAGCCTTAATTCGAGTATCAGGTTCATTATTTCCAAGCCCAATATTGTATGTATCAGACATCAAAAAGTGTATGATCTATGATCTTTCTAAATGTTAAAAAAAATAATTAAAAAAATTATTGTGCTTCCATTCTAGCAAGCCAATCATTATCGTTGTCGTCTTTTGAAGTTTCTGCTGTCACCTGTTGGGGTGGTTCTGGAAATGCAAATGTTACTTCAGATTCTGTTGGGGGTTCGGGTACAGGGGATACACTTACCGGAATTGGTTCTGAAGGTGTTGTAACGGGTTCTGTTGGGGCTTCAGGAAGACTTGTTTGAACTACTTGTTGTGGTTCATTTGTCTCCAGATATGAAACGGCTGATTCTTGGATGTCTGGTGTAGGAGGGGCTGTTATCTCTTGCACTTCCAATCCCAAGTCTGCAATTCTGCTCTTAACATTTTCAATTTCTGCTACTTCGTGAGTTACATGCTCAATTACCTCAGTTGTGCATGATTTCACAGTTTCAAATGTTTCTTCAGAGATTTCATTGCTCTTGAATTGTACTTTTGCATCAAATGATAACATCTTTGCAGACTTCATTTGTTCATCTAACTCAGTCAATCTTGCCTCAAGTTTAGCTTTGATTTCACTTTCTGTTTCATCTAATGATACAAGTTTTGACTTGTATTTTTCATGAATTATTTCTGCATCTTCTTTCATGTCATCATTTTCTGAAACAATATCAATCAATGCCTTTAGACGACGTAGAGTTAGTTGTTTTTCACGAATGAGTCTTTGTGAGTCAAGTCTCCATTTTGGAATAAAAATAACTACATCGCCTTGAACTACTAGTTGCTCATATTGGATTTGCTGTAATCCTTGAGAACCGCAGTCAACGCCAACGGATTGAATACTACCGTCAATGTCAGTTATTGTTCCTGCGACTTTACCCATGAATGTTCCGTACATGTCTTTGACGTTTTTACCGATTATCTCGATATCGTCTTGGGTCATGTCTGTAACTTTAGAGATATGTATAACCGACAAAGTGTAAGTAATCTTTTTAGTTTTAGTAAGATTATTTTTACTAACTCAGAATAGGGTGTTTTGGGAAATTTTAAAATTTGGAGGCTAATTAGTAGGCTCATGATTCAAAGAGAAGAACTTGAACAAATTTTGAATTTTGTGTCAAGCAGATGGTCTGAAGTCGCTAAAGAAAAAGATAGTAAAGTTATGGAGAATTTGCCAAGTGATTTCTGGATGAATTCTGTTGGAGGGAAAACTGCCAACAATGGTTTTTGGGTGACCACTTTGATGTACACTGAAAATGAAGCTGATGCAGCTGCATTCAAAGAAGTGTTACTCAGATGGCAAGCCAAAGGTCAAGAAGGTGACAAAGATAAAGCCCCCGATCTAATTCAAATTGGAAAAAAGAAATAGACTATTAATAATTGAAAAACCTGAAATTAGTGTTGTCAGAATTTTCAGTTAAAGAAAAAAAAATTCTATCAGAACATTTTTCAAATACTGATGGCAATGTGTTTGCCATAATTACACCGCAACAAGTTGATCGTGGTGCATTAATGTCAAGATACAGTAGAACAGACAAAAGTATGAGACGAATTTTTCTTGATGAATTTTTAAAAAATAAGAACAGAGGAGAGGAATTTTACAACAGAGTGCTTTTAGAATACGGAGATGATTCAGTTGCAGAACTTGGGGAAGCACAAATTGCAATTGAAGGGTTGTCAAATATTGCAGTAAAAAAAATTGAAGATAGAAGAATTGGTTTATCATATTTAGAAAAATCGTCAAGATATGTTGCATGGAACAAAAAAGAAAATGGTGTGTACCGATTTTATAGGGATCCAGAAATTATGAAATCAAAATTTGCAGACATGTATGAAGAGACATGTAATTTTTCATTTGATGTTTATTCAAAAAACATTCAACCGATGGTAAATTATGTAAGAGAAAAATATCCAATTGAAAAATATAATTTTAAAGATTCCAACGATGGTAAAGAGAAACCATTTTCAAAATTGAGAAATGAAAGTGATATAAAATCTGCAAATATGATTTACAAAGGTTCAACAAAAGCTAAAGCATTAGATATACTTAGAGGATTGTTACCAGCATCAACTTTGACCAATGTTGGAATTACAGGCAACGGTAGAGCATTTGAGTATCTACTTACAGTTTTAGGCTCATCTGATCTCAAAGAAGAACAAGATTTAGCCTCAAAAATCAAAAAAGAACTAGATAAAATCATCAAATCATTTGTTCGACGTGCTGATGATAAACACGGAAAAGCATTTCAAAAATATCTCAAAAATATAAAAAATAAATCAAAAACAACATCAAAACAAATTAAATCAAATCCAAAGATAGGAACTAGAACAAAACTAGTAGATTATGAATCTGAAAAAATTGCAATTGATAAAATAATTACAAGTATAATATATGAACAATCTCCTAGTACATCATATCAGGATATTTTACAACAAGTCAAAAAAATGCCGATGAAAAATAAAACTAAAATTATTGATGAGTTTGCAAAACTTAGAACAAATAGAAGACATAGACCATCAAGAGCATTTGAAAATATCTACTACACATTTGATTTATACAATAATTTTGGAATGTTTCGAGATTTTCATAGACATAGAGCATTAACACTAGAAAGACAACTACTTACAACAGACCACGGATACAATATTCCAAATGAGATTAAGATTCTTGGAATTGAGAAGGACTTTAAAGATTGTATGGATAAGACAAAAGTAACATTTGATAAAATCAGAAAAAAATATCCTGAACAAGGACAGTATGTTGTAAATTTTGCATATAATTATCCATACTTTATGAAATTTAATCTAAGAGAAGCATGTCATTTGTTAGAATTAAGAACGGTTCCTCAAGGACATGTTGATTATAGAAAAGTTGCACAACAAATGTTTGAACAAATTAACAAAGTGCACCCAAACTTGAGTAAGATTATGAAATTTGTAGATATGAAAGAGTATGATCTGGAGAGATTTGAGTCAGAAAAGAGAACTGAAGAAAAGAGAAAGAAGTTGAAATAGAAAATATTCAAATAATTTTAGATGGAAAATAAGACATGTCAGAGAAAGTTAGAAAAACACCCGAAGAATGGAAAAAACAGTTAACACCGGATCAGTACGAAATTTGTATTAATCATGGAACAGAACCACCATTTTCAGGCAAATATAACAATACAAAACTCGAAGGGAAGTTCAAATGTACCTGTTGTGGAGAAGAACTCTTCTCATCCGATGCAAAATTTGATTCAGGTTCAGGTTGGCCAAGTTTCTGGGAACCACTTGAAGAAGATAAGATCGAATATGTCTCAGATACATCATACGGAATGGTAAGAACCGAAGTAAATTGTAACAAATGTGGAGCACATTTAGGACATGTTTTTGATGATGGACCCAAGCCTACAAACCAGAGATATTGTATCAATTCTATTTCATTACAACATGAAAAAGATGAAGAAGGTCAATAATTTCAAAAATCATTAATAAAACACATTTAATGATAAGAAAATCAATTGAAAAAGAAAATGAGCTATAATCATAATAAAAGGAATGAAGTAATTTGAGGATAATTTTATGTGGATTTGGTGTAGTTGGTCAAAGTTTAGTAAAATTATTTGAATCAAGAGCAGATGATCTATATGCAAAATACGGACTCAAACCAAGAGTGGTGGGTGTCTTTGATAGTAAAGGAAGTGCAGTCGATTCATCAGGTTTAGATCTGAATAAACTCATTGAAATTAAGAAAAAATTTGGAACTGTAAAAAATTATGCAGATACTAAAAATACAATGTCAGGTATAGATATGCTCAAAAATGTTGAGGCAGATGTTCTCATTGAAACAACTGCCAGTAATTACAAAGATGCAGAACCAGGTATGACACACATCACAACTGCAATGAAAAAAGGAATGCATGTGATCTCAGTAAATAAAGGTCCACTTGCACTTGCATTTCCTTCGTTGATGGAACTTGCAACATATAATCAGGTCATGTTCAAATTTAGTGGAACGGTAGGCGGAGGAACTCCAATTCTAGATTATGCAAAAAATAGCCTAAGTGGAGAAAGAATTACATCATTTGCAGGTATTTTGAATGGAACTACAAATTATATTCTAACCAACATGGCAACAGGAATTTCATATGAAGACGCCCTAAAAGATGCTCAGGATAAAGGATATGTCGAAGCAGATGAATCCCTAGATTTAGATGGTCTTGACGCCGCAGCAAAATTAGTAATTCTTGCAAACTGGATTATGGGAATGAAGGTTACAATGCCAGACATTAATTGTACAGGAATTCGTAAAGTAACAACTGAAGATATCAAAAAAGCAGAGAAAAACAATTGTGCAGTGAAGTTAATCGCATCATGCAATAAAGAACTCACCGTTGCGCCAAAAGAAATTCCAAATGATGATCCACTTTGTGTAAACGGAACACTCAATGCAATTGCATTTACGTCAGAGCATTCAGGTACACAGACAATCATTGGCCGAGGTGCTGGAGGAATGGAGACTGCCAGTTCCATTCTAAGGGATTTATTAGATATTAGACAAGAGATTGCTAGAACTTGAAATCAAATTTAATTTCAAAGAGTGAGACATCTTCACTCTTAAAGACAGTTTCAGAAGAATGGGGAATTGAGTTTCCTAAAATAAAAAATCTCAAAGTACATCAAATTTTAGATGATGCACAAATAATTACAGGTAAAGGAATCAAAATTCTAAAAATTAATGAGGATTACTTGCCATTTTTATCAGAAACAGAAACTCTAGAAAAATTTCCTAGTGTTACAGTAGATATGGGCGCAGTCAAATTCATGTGTAAAGGTGCAAACTTGATGAGACCAGGAATTAGATCATTTACAGAATTTGAAAAAGATAAACTAGTTTGTATTGTTGAAGAATCACAACACAAGTTTTTGGCAGTAGGGAAATCAGTTGTCTCAAGTCAAGAAGTAGAAAACATGGATAAGGGAGAAGTTTTGAAAAATCTACATTATATTTCTGATAAATTTTGGGAAACTGGAAAAACGATTTATGATTAGTTCTAAAATCTATTTGATTTCTTCTGTAAATTCTTCAGTGCCGTCTTTGGTAATTACAAGAACATCCAAACCATCACCACTTGCTGAATCTCTAAGAGATGCTGCACGCACTGCACGTTTTGCTAAATCAATTGCTTCATCTTTCGTCATGTTTGGTTTGAATTGAGGATCAAGAACACCTAATGCCATTTCAGCACCAGTTCCAACTGCCGCATATTCATCTGGCAATACAGAACCTAATGGGTCTAGAGTGTACATAATTGGTTTATCAACTACACCGCCAACAATTACCTGAGTCAATAATGGGAAATATCTTCTCTCATACATCATATTTGACATCATTTTGGCAACAGTGTTTGGAGGAACATCTCTTTTCAATTCCATTTTTCGGATTTTAGCAAGGGCTGCAATTTGTAGGGATAAAATCTGCATATCGGCTACAAGACCAGCACAGGTTGCTCCAACTTTAGGAGTGATAGGAAATGTCTTTTTTGTGGTTTTGCTTACAAGGAAGTTTCCAAATGCGATCCTTTTTTCGCTAGCAAAAACTACACCACCATCAAAAGTAATTCCAACAGCAGTTGCTCCTGGCATATACATGGACATATTTCAAATAATTTTGCCGCATAATAAAGGGCTTTCTACATTCTATGAACAAACCATAGGCAAGATAGTTATACTAAAAAAATCAGTGTGGCAATATGACTACCGCAGAGATTAAAGCAAGTATTCTAAATGATGTGGTCTTTATGGGTTTAAGATCTGCAATCGGAGTAATTTTCATAGTTCACGGAATGATGAAATTCAATCCAGGTTTTGCAAATGCCTTGCCAAACATGGGGTTACCACCAGAGATGCAAATCCCAATTGCACTTGCAGAAGTTGTACCAGGTATTTTGCTAATTATCGGAGTTCTCAGTAGATTTTCAGGAGCACTGCTTTCAATAATTATGATGGGAGCAATCTTCTATGTAAAAGGTGCTCAAAGTATGACAGGTGACGGAGGAGTAGAATTTGATGTAATTTTGCTTGCAGCATCTCTAATAATCATGATTGCAGGACCCGGAAGAATATCACTATCACAAGCAATCAAAAAAATTCCTAGATGTATTCACTAGAACTTTCCAAAATTCTCCATTATCAGACAAGCACATTTTGTCATTTTCCTGAGCAAATCAACTCGTGCAAATTCATTTGGAGAATGGATTCTTGCAAACATGTAGGTACTTCCAATTGCAATACAAGGTGCTTTTAGAATTTCAACAAAAGGATGCATAGGACCAGTGCCAGCATTAGAGACATTAAGAATAGATTTTCCAAATGATTTGTCTGCAGCTTCTTTTACTTGAGAAACAAATGGATTTGAAGAATTTGTTCGAGCAGCTGCCTCACCATGATAGACTTTGATTCCAATGTCAGAGAATCCTTTTGATTTTAGATGTTTTTTCAAACGCATAACTTGCTTGTTTGGGTCCATTTTAGGAACCAGTCTAAAATCAATTTTGACAAGAGATTCAGAAGGAAGGACAGTTTTAGCACCATCACCAGTATAACCAGAGACAAATCCTGCGATATTACAAGTAGCGCCTCCAACTAGAGCCTTTTTTGCATCAATTCCTTTCTTATTTCCAACAAAAGATTTGATACCAAACTCTTTTTTGAAATCATTTTCGTCAAATGGTTCACTTTGAATTAACTTCAAATCTTGTTTTGAGAAAGGAGTTACCTCCTTGTACCAATCTTTAATCAGTATTTTTCCATTAGAATCACGTAGAGAATGAACTGCTTCAATTAATCGCCAAGCAGGATTTTTGATCAATACTGCCAAACTAGAATGTGCATCTCGAATTGATTCTTTTACAGACAATTCAACAAAAAGTAACCCCTTCATTCCAAGTCCAATGATAGGTCTGTTTTTTGCATCAACATAACCAAATTCCCAGATAACACCATCACACGAGAACTTCTTTTGATATTTTTTTAGATAGTCTTCGATGTGTGCGCTACCAGTCTCCTCTTCACCTTCAATTACAAACTTGATGTTACATGGAACATCACCAGTTGTTTTCAGACAAGCCTCAACTGCCTTGATTCTAGTAATTAGTTCACCCTTGTCATCAGTTGCACCACGTCCAAAGATTTTGTTTCCTTTTCTTGTTCCACTGAATGGTGGAGAGTCCCACAGATCAAAGGGTTCAGCTGGTTGTACATCATAATGATTGTAAAACAGTAAGGTTTTGTTTGGGTTTTGTTTTGATTTTATTTCACCATATACAATAGGGGCAACTCCTTTTTTTAATCGTAGAATTTCAGATTTTACTCCACATTTTTTCAATAATTTTTGAACTAGTTTTGCACATTCTTCAATTCCTTCGTTTTTAGCTGAAACACTAGGCTGTCTAATTAACATCTGAAGATCTGAAATGAGACCTTCCATGTGAGTATCAACATGTTTTAGAGGATTCATCACATCACACTATTTTATCAAAAGGCTTCATTACATTAGGAATCTCAGGTAAGAGATCCATTGAAGTCATGTGTAATCCTAATTTCTTTTGAACTACTTTTCCTGCCAATCCGTTAATGAATGCAGCAGCGGCTGCGGATTCTATTGGTTTTCTGTTTTTAGATAGTATTCCTGCAACTAATCCAGATAACACATCACCAGTTCCACCAACAGTCATTGCCGGGATTTTTTTCTCATAAAGATAGCTAGTACTTCCATTAGAAATGACATCAGTTGAACCCTTCAGCAAAACAGTGATTCCAAACTCTTTTGCTTTTTCTTCTACTAATTTGATTCGCTCATTTTTGGAATTTGAAGGAGTTTGTCCAAATAATCTCTTAAACTCACCAGCATGAGGAGTGACTACCACATTCTTGTTTGCCAGCAATGGTAAGACTTCTGGAATTAGAGCACTAGCATCAAGAGATAATCTAACATCCCTATCTAAAAGAGATTTTACTAGATGCAAAAGTGCATTTTTTTCTTGGATAGCAAGGCCCATTCCAATTGTTGCAGAATCAAGTTTCCTGGGTAACGCACCTAAGAGTTTGTTTACAGCACCACGTGTTAATTTTTGATCAACTAGAGGAATTACAATAAGATTTGGAGAAACAGAGCGAGTAGATGATACATTAATTTTTGGAACAGAGGTGTAAACTAAATCAGTACCAGAACGAAGTGCTGCAATTGAGGATAGTATTGGAGCACCATGGTAAATGTAACTACCACCAACAACTAGAACAATACCATTCTCACCTTTTCGAGATTTAGATTTTCTAGCGGGAATGAATTTTTTTACAAGTGCAGTTGTGAGTGTTTTTCGTGCCAATATGATATACCTCTAAAGAATAGATGAATAAATCTTGTTTTAAGATTAAGCGGTTTTCTTGCTTGTTTTCTTGGTAGTTTTCTTTGTGGTCTTAGTTGTTGTTTTGCTTGCAGATTTACTAGTTTTTGATGAAGATTTCTTTGTCTCTCTTGCAAAAAATGCCTTTCTTGCAAAACAAAGGTATGTGGTATGACCTATGCCTTGAAATGAATGTCTTGTTTTTCCTTCACGAGCTTCAATTGTTCTCAAAATATGTTCAGTTGATTCAATATCAGTAAACTCATTTTCAACTAGAGCCATAGTTAGTTTCTCTAATTGATTCATTGTAGGACATATTGCAAAAATAGAACCACTTCCCTTTAGCATCTCTCGAACCTGTGGAATTACTACCCAAGGATCACCAAGATCAATTAATGCAACATCCATGTCTTTGAGTGGCATCTTCTTTGCTGTTTTCAAATCTTGATTGTGTTGTGTAACGTATTTTGAAACTCCAGCCTTTTCGATATTTTTTGCTGCAATCTTCATGAAATTTTCATCAACATCAAAAGTGTAAACGTGTCCACGTGGTTTTACAATACTTGCAACACAAGAGGTAAGTGAACCACTACCAGTTCCAATTTCTAGAATTTTTTGACCACTTTCAATTCCTGCTCTTGCAATAATGTAACCAATGTCTTTAGGATAAACTATCTGAGTTCCATGTTGGATTTTCATTACATAATCATACATTGTAGGTTTGAGAAGATAGACGTACTTGTCCTTGTTTGTGGTTAATCTTGAACCATATTCTTTTCCAATAGCATCCGAGTGTTTGATGACTCCAATATGAGTATGAAGAGAATCCTTTTTTGAGATTTTAACAAGCCATTTTTTTGAATGATTAAAATAGAATAACACAGAAGAATTCTGTTTAATTTTATTCATAATTTCTGCTGAGAAATTTTAGATAAGAACCTATGGTTTGAGCAAATAAGCACTACGCTTAAGTTTACAGAAAGACGAGAAAAGTTATGGATCTTAACGAATTACATCAAAGAGAAATTGATTCACTTCGAGACGAAAACATAGAATTAAGAAAAAAAGTTCAAGAACTTGAGGCTAAAATCAAAGAACTAGAGAGTAAAAATTGAATTTCAACTGCGTGTTTCCAGAATGTAATTTCAAAGAAAATAACATCAAAGAAGAAGAATTTCTAAAACATTTGAGAGAAGAACATCATAACGAATTGTTATCAATTTCAGAAAAAGAAGAAATTCCAATTAACATGGCAGAAATGATTACAGTATCAAACTCCAAAGTGTTTATCAATTCATGAATAATGCAAAATTAGCATTAGGTGATAATCAAGATCATTGTTAAATATCATTTTGACTTATATCATGTAACGAGAAAACCGTTGTTCTGCGTCGTAGAATGATGGTATGGAAAGCGTTTCATGTTAGGTCAACGTCCTAGGAAAAAATACGCTTTCCGTGTGTCTCGTTGTTTTTAGAAATAAGATTTTAACACAAATAGTATTTTAATGACTAAAAAAAGAACAATGTGAAATGGCAGAATTAAAAGTTCAAGGTTCTGGAGGATATGTTATTGCAGACCTTACTGACGAACAAGCAAAAAAAGCAGATTTGGGTGTTGGAAAGTTATTCTTAGCCCCAATTGGAAAAATTGAAACTGAAAAAATGCACAAACATTATTGTAATAATTGCGAAACAGAATTTGATAATCCGCCAAAGATTCAGTTAGAAGAAAGCCCAAATGAGGAAGTTGCAGACAATTTGATCTTAATTGAAAGAGGTCAATATGTCTGTGAGAAATGTTGTGGGGTAATTGGCGAATACAGAGAATTCCAAAAGAAAGGCGAAGTTGGAAGCGCCAGACCAAGTGGATAAATCAGTATTCAATAAATACAGTAATTTTTCATAAAATCCATGGCAAATCAAAAATGCGTTTCTTGTGGCATAGGATTTTTCTCACCAACAGGTTCAGACAAATGTTCTAGATGTGCAGGAAAAGAAACAGAGGGTCATGGTGGACATGATTCCTGCGGTTGTGGACACAGCCACTAAATCTCTTTTTTCTCTAACATGCATATATTACAGATATTCTGAGTGGTTTCATGGCAAAAACTTCTGATGAAATGAAAAGTCTTGTTGAAGAGTTTATCAAAATAACTAACATCAATTATGAAGATCAAACAGACAAAGTAAAAGAGAAGAGCAATCTAATTGAATGGCAATTTAGAGTTGGTACAAATGTCATTGTAAGTAAAAATGCAAACAGATCAGATCGAATTCATTTGAATGTAAACATGAGATTTCCCCCAGATGATTCAAAATTGTTGGTAATGAAAAACCCATCATTTTCAAAAGCAGTAATGGACATCAGTGAGATTTGTACAATTTGTAATGTTGGACATCAATGGGTAAAAGACAAAGAAGACATTGTAGGTCTGGCAATATTTTCACATGTTGATGAACATGTTTTAGACAGAATAGCATTCCACGATACTTGGGATAATGTTGCAAGAGTAACAGCACACATTCAAAAAATTCTTCGTTCAAACTTTAGTGGTTTTTCAGGACAAGCAAATTCTGATGAAACTACTGAAAAATCCATGTACGGATAATATAGTAAAAAGTAAGGTTTATTGACTTAGAATAACTTAATTCTCTTAATTGGTTTGCACGCCAACAACCCAGTGAGACAGCCAGCATTCGTGTAGTGCACTCACTGGGACACTACATTTTATCAGGAGCAGTTATTCCCAGTAAATTTAGTGACTTTTCAACAGTAATTTTGAAGGAATGAACTAAACATAAGCGAGAGTTTTCTAGTTGTTCATCACCCAAATCGAGAACTTTAGATTTTTCATAAAATGAATTGAAAGCAACTGCCAGATCATGACAATATCGAGAAATTACTTTTGGAGACAGATTTTTTGCTGCATCGCGAACTTGCAAATTGAAAAGACCAATTGTCTTTACCAAATCAATCTCAGATTTGTCTTTAAGCAAAGAAAAATCAACATCAATGGAAGGAGTTCTGCCAGATTTCTCTAAAATTCGTGATGCACGAGCATGAGTGTATTGAATGTAAGGAGCAGTATCACCTTCCAAGCTAAGTGATTTTGTCAAATCAAATGCAATTATTTTGTCCAAGTCTTGTTTGATCATCTCATAACGTAATGTTGCAACAGATACAGAATGAGCAATTTTTTCAATTTCTAAATCATCCATCTCAGGATGTCTCTTCTTTGTTTCTTCAGTTGTTTTCTTTTTTAGTAAGTCATAGACAGAATCAGCGTTAACATACAATCCTTTTCTACCAGACATTTGAGCTTGTTTGCCATCAGTTTCTATTCCAAGAACTTTTGCAGTATCAGAGCTTAGTGTAACAGATTCATATCCCAAATGGACATATGCATCAGAAACGGACTTGAATTTTCCCATCAATGAAGTGATGATTTTTTGTAAACGTGCTTGCCTGGAATCAATTACAGTGATCACTTTGTCACCTGAGAATTTTGGTGATTCTGAACTAGAATCATTTAGTGTTGTTTGCCACAAAACACGAGTGTTTGGTTGTTCTTTTTCATATTTTTCATAGTGGAAAGGATCATCAAGTAATCCTAGTTTCCATGCGGCATACGGAATATCTTTTGCGATGTATGTGGCAGTACCGTTACTTCTGACAATTACTTTATCCTCTTCTTTTCCTTCACCACGAATTACCCAACATCCGGCATTTTTTCCATCATTTTCATATTCTACGAGTTTCATTTCTTTCAGTTTTTCAAATATTCCATCCCAGAGGCCTGAACGAATTATTTGAGATTCAAAATTCAGACAATCATAAGATACTGCCAAATTCCAACATGTTTCAAGCTGATTTTCAAGTACACGGCGAGTAATTTTATCTGCAAATTGTGCAGTTTCAGAGGTTCCATCTTCTAATTCTTTGAGAATGTTTTTTCGAATTTCTTCCAAACTAGAATCTTGTTCATATTTTTCAGTAGTCTTAACATAAACATCATCACCACAATAATGATCGAATTTTTTTCCCTGTGGAGGTTCTATTGCATAACCAAAATGTTTGAAGCCAACAATAATATCTGCAACTTGCAAACCAGAGTCATCAACATAGTTTAAGACATTAACTTTGTAGTTTGCTTTTTGCAAAATTCTTGAAATTGTATCACCAATTATGATATTACGTATGTGACCAATGTGAAGAGCTTTGTTAGGATTTACACTAGTATGTTCAACTACGATGGTAGAATTTTTTCCAATATCGACATCTCCAAACTCAGGCAAATTAGATTCAGATAAAATTAATTGATTCAATTTTGTCCAATCAGCATAGAAATTCAGATATCCTGATGGATGCGATTCAGATTTTAAAACTAATGTGTTGATACATTGAGAATATTTTTCAGACAACATTTCAGAGATATCTTTAGGACTTTTCTTGAGTTGTTTTGCAAGTAAAAACGAGATATTAGAACTAACATCACCAAATCCAGGTTTTGCAGGCTCCACTGAAAACTTTACATCAGAAATTGAAAGATCACTCATAATCTTGTTTAGATTATTTTCAATTTCATCAAGTATAGATTTGAAAGTCATACTATATCTCAGACAATCTAGGTGCTAATTTATCTAATGCTTCAAGTAATCCATCACCTGCATGAGCAGATACAGTCATGGTGGCCTCAGACTTAACATCATCAGATGCATTACCTAACGCAACACTTGTTTTTGCCACTTGGAATAACGGAACGTCAGTTGCACTATCACCTATCGCAATAACATCATTTGGTGAGATCGAAAATCTTTTCATAATTTCAGTAAATCCCGTTCCTTTATTGATTCCTGGAGAGTTAATATGAAAAGCATATTGACTATCAGATAACATAACATCGATATTTTTCTGAGACAAAATTTTTCGAGCTTGATCTAGATCGAATGTTCTTTGAAGGACAACCTCGGTCATTCGAGGAAAAACATATTTTTCTTCTACATTTTCCATATTTTTTTTCAAAATTTCAAAAGCATTTTTGCATTCTTGAAGATTTCCAAGTAAAATATGATCATTTGAATCAAGAGTGATGCAACCACCGTTTTCACCCACAGCAACTTTTGTGGTTCCACCAAACACTGAAAGTAAAAATCCTTCAACAGAAGATCGCCCAGTTACAAAAATTACATTATGACCCATGTTAACTAGACGTCTTAGAGATTCCAAAGCCTCAAGATGGATTCGACCACCGCCATTCTCAGTAATAGTTCCGTCAATATCTACTGCAAAAGTCCTTTTTTTCATATCAGATATTTTTTGTACTGAATAATATTTGCTACGTATTATAGAAAAAACAAATACGCATTGTTCATTAATGTAATAATTTGAGTTAAAACATGGCAAAAAAAGGAGTGATTGCAGATATTTTTAGTAAAGCAAAATTTACAGAGGAGTCCCAATCATACAAAATTTTCTATAGGAATTTTGAAAAAATAATTGAAACAACTTTGCCAGAATTCATGATTCAATCAGATAATTTACAAACCATACCAATTAGCAGAATTAAAAAAATTAAAAAAAATAATACGATTTTATTTGAAAAGAAATTAGCAAGGAGTGAATAGTATTGGGAATTCCTGAAAAAATTAAAGCCATTCAAGATGAAATGGCAAGAACACAGATCAATAAAGCTACAGAGCACCATCTTGGATTACTAAAAGCAAAGATTGCAAAACTGAAACGAGAACAAGAAGATAATGCTGCAAAAAAATCAGGAATGAAATCAGATGGGTTTGATGTTAGAAGGACAGGAGATGCAACAGTGGTTTTCATAGGTTTGCCAAGTGTTGGAAAATCCACACTGTTAAACAAATTAACTGGTGCAAAATCAGCAGTAGGGGCATTTCAATTTACCACATTAACGGTTGTGCCAGGAATGATGGAATACAGAGGCGCAAAAATTCAGGTATTAGATTTGCCAGGAATTATCAAGGGAGCATCTACGGGGAAGGGGTTAGGAAAGAGAATTCTTTCAGTAGCAAGAACAGCAGATTTAGTTTTGTTGGTTTTAGACGTATTCCAGCCATATCACGAAGATGTTCTAGTTAACGAATTAGGAAATATTGGAATTAGATTAAACCAACTTCCGCCAAATATAACAATTGAAAAAGCAGCAATGGGTGGAATTGCAATTGCTCAACAAGTTAAACTAACAAAAATTACAGAAAAACACTTGAAGGATATTTTACATCTTTATGGAATTGTTAGTGCTAGAGTAGTAGTTAGAGAAGATATAACATCAGAACAATTATCTGATCATATTGCAGGAAATATCAGTTATTCAAAAGCACTTACAGTTTTAAATAAAATTGATTTAGTGGATGACAAATTTTTGAAAGATTTGAAAACAAAAATAAAATCAGACGTCATCGAAGTGTCTGCAAATTCGGATATAAACATAGAAGGATTACAAGAAAAAATTTATGAAAAATTAAAGTTCATCAGAATATACATGAGACCAAAGGGCGGTGAAACTGATTTCAAGGAACCGTTAATTGCAAGAGAAGGTGACACTGTTGAAGATATTTGTAATAAATTACATCGAAGAATGAGAAGGGAGTTCAGATATGGAATGGTTTGGGGGAAAAGTGTAAAGTTTGGAGGACAGAGAGTAGGTTTGAGTCATATTTTACAAGATGAAGATGTATTAACAATTATCAAAACACGTGGAACATAATTTTAAAAAAAGTACAACATGGATCAAGAATTTGAACATCGATGGTGCAAATTTTGCATAACAAAAACAAAACAAGAATTAATTTTCTTACCAGAAATGGCAACATACAAGCGTAGAAGAAAATACAAATGTACAATTTGTGGTAAAACGAGTTGGTTACAAGGTAGAAGACCATCTGCAGAAGGTGTTTATTGAAA
The DNA here is from genome assembly GCA_003702495.1 of Candidatus Nitrosopumilus sp. Lineage (GTDB taxonomy): Archaea > Thermoproteota > Nitrososphaeria > Nitrososphaerales > Nitrosopumilaceae > Nitrosopumilus. The sequence continues at coordinate 153 of REGH01000021.1, read as the reverse complement.
ATTTTACGATCAAAATTTTTTTTTTGAAAAAAATTACTTGACAAATTGTAATCACTTTGTGTAAATTTCTTTAGTTTAACCACTGAAAAAGAATGAAAATGTCGATCAAAACATGGCAGCTAAACGAAAAGCCGCTCCAAAGAGAAAAGCAGC
>REGH01000020.1:323-19503 GCA_003702495.1 Candidatus Nitrosopumilus sp. | reverse complement strand
GCTGCAAGAGAAGCCATTCCACGATATACTTTGAAACGTTTTCCATTTTTAGTCAAAACTGTACCAGGTGATTCATCTGTTCCACCAAGCATACTTCCAACCATCACAGAAGATGCACCAGCAGCTAGAGCTTTTGTTGCATCACCAGATGTTCGAGTACCACCATCAGAAATAATTGGAATTCCATGATCATTTCCAACTTTTGCACAATCCATTACAGCAGTTAATTGTGGAACACCTGAACCAGTAATTACTCTAGTAATACAAATTGAGCCAGAACCTACACCAACCTTTACTGCATCAACACCTGCTTTTATCAAATCTTCAGCACCGTGAGCAGTTGCAATATTTCCAGCAATTAATTCACAATCAGGAAATGCTTTCTTGATGTTACGAACTGTACTAATTGCATTCTCACTATGACCATGTGCAATGTCAACAACTAAAACATCTGCACCTGCATCTAACAAAGATTCACTTCTCTCCAGAAAGTCACCTTTGACACCAACTGCAGCTCCAACCAAGGGTCTGCCTTTCTTATCTTTAGATGCATTTGGGTAATCTGTATTATTTGTGATATCCTTACTGGTGATTAATCCTTGTATAACGCCAGAATCATCGACAATTGGAAGTTTTTCAATTCGGTGTTTATGTAAAATATTTTTTGCTTCATCCAAAGACACACCAGGTTTTGCAGTAACAACATCTTTTGTCATTACATCAGATACTGTTCCATTTGAACCAGCAAAAAGCAAATCTCTTTCAGTGACAATTCCAACTAGTTTAGAGTTTGAATCAGTAACTAATAGACCAGAAATGTCTTTGTCTTCAGCATAATCTAATGCATCTTGTACGGATTTGTCTGAGGATATTGTGTATGGATTTTCTATCATTACACTACCAGAACGTTTTACCTTAAGGACTTCATTTGCCTGCTCTTGAATAGTCAAAAATCTATGAATAATTCCAATTCCACCAGCACGAGCCATAGTAGCAGCCATGGATGACTCTGTAACAGTATCCATATTTGCGCTCACAAATGGGATGTTAAGTGTGATATTTCGAGATAATTTTGTGGTTAGATCGGTCTGACTTCTACTTGTAATATCTGAATATTTGGGTACAAGAAGAACGTCATCAAAAGTTAATCCTTCTTTGAATTCCAATGAAACCTTGTTAAGAAAGTTGAATATTGATTATAAGCCTTTGTGTTGTTTCTTCAATTTTGATGCGATAGTTACTGCATCTTTAGTAGCAGATACGTTATGAGTACGTATAATGTCTGCACCGTTAATGACAGATATTGCTTCAGCAGCAATAGAACCAAACAAGCGATCAGATGGATCTTTTTGTAAGATTTCTCCAAGAAAAGATTTGTTTGAAACTGAGATCAAAACAGGATAATTTCCCTTGATGGAATTCAAATTTTGAATGATAGTTAGATCTCTTTTAATCCAATCAGATTTGATTTTGGTGAAAAATGGTCCATTTCCTTCTTTTCTAAAAAACCCAATTGAAGGGTCCAGAATAATTTTTTCATTACCAACATGAGATTTCTTTGCAAGCTTCAAGCTTTCTTGGAGTAGTTTTTTTGTAGATGCTGGATTTCCAGTGACTGTTTTTGGACTAAAAGCACACAAGATTAGTGATGGTGAAAAATCTGAAACTACATCTTTCATTTTTTCATCATATTTTAAACCAGAAATATCATTGATTATTTCCACACCACATTCTAAAGCATCTTTAGCAGGTTTTGATCTACAAGTATCAACAGATATTGGAATATTAGATACATTTTGAATAATTTTTACTGCTTCAAGTATTCTTTTTGATTCAGTTTTTTCAGATACCATAGTAGAAAGATATGGTGCAGTAGACATTCCACCTACATCAATAAAATCAACCCCATCATTTTCCATCTCTTTGATAGAATTTCTTATCTGAGTTTTAGTGGTTCGAATAGATTTTTTGTAAAACGACTCAGGACTTGTGTTCAAAATACCCATGATACGAGCGGGGTTTTTACCTCCAACACACACATTTGCAATTCTAGTCACATGATTTATCAAAAACTAATGCAATTTGAGTCATATGATGATTTCAGGTTGGAATACAAAGTATAGAGATATTCTAAAGGAATTCAAATATGATGAGAAAAAAGACAAGGAATCAGCCATATTGTTAGATACAATTCTGAAAAAATCAAAAACCAGAGAAAAAATTCAGGATTTAATCCAAGGGAATACAGTGCATGTCATAGGTTCAGGTCCGTCACTATCATCTGCAATTCCAAAACTAAAGAAGCTTAAAAAAGGAATCAAAATTGCAGCAGACAGTTCACTAAAACCACTTTTAGAAAATGGAATTGTTCCAGAGATAGTTGTAACAGATTTAGATGGAGATGAAAAGTCTTTGAAAAAAATTGCAAAAAAATCAATCTTTGTAGTTCATGCACATGGAGACAATATAGAAAAATTAGAATTAGTGAAAAAATTCAAAAATTGCATTGGCACTACACAAACAAAACCTTTTAACAAAATAGAAAATTTTGGAGGATTTACAGACGGAGACAGAGGAGTTTTTCTTGCAAGTCATTTTGAAGCAAAAAAAATTATTTTGTTTGGAATGGATTTTGGTAATAGAGTAGGAAAATTTTCTAATACGAAAAAATCAGAAAGAAAAACAAAATTAATGAAATTAAAAAAAGGAAGATCACTCTTAGAGTGGTTAGCTACAAAGACAAAATCAGAATTATTTACAACTTCAAGTAGGATGAAGGGGTTTGAAAAAATACCATACAAAAGCCTAGATATCATAATAACCTAGAATGCATTTAATACCCATTCCTCATTTATCAAATTATGAAATTTTCAGAGGAACAAATGAAGGGAATTGTTACTTTGAAGGAAAGTTTGATCGAACAGGTCGACAAACATCAAGAAGCAATAGAGGCTTTAGAAAAAAATATTACAATTTTGGATGGGTTCCTAAAAGAATCTAGTTTTACCAAAGCATCACAATTAACATCCACAGAAAAAATTGAGCCTGAAAAAATCAAAGAATCAGTCAAAGAGGTTCAAAATTCAATCCCAATTACTCAAGGAAAAAATGGGAAAGTAATTGCTAATGCATTTATCACGCCTGAACAAGTTTCAATTGTTTTAGATGACAACGTAGAGATTAGTGCAGATACACCTCCTTTCAAATCATTTTTCCTAGATAGAATAATTGGAGAAATGAAAAAGAAAGACTCGACAGACGCAGAAAATGGAAAAATCCAAAGAGAGTCAATAATTGATTATATCATTAACAAAAATGGTTCAGACATTAGAGAAATCATTATCAAGAATTACAGACAAAAAGAAAGAGTAAACGAATTGATCAATACAGCAGGATGGTCATTATCAAGAATGCTGGAGAACATTAACAAGTGATTGCATGGACAAGATTGTAGTTTTAGATTTTGGTTCACAGTATAGTCATTTGATTTGTAGAAGAATCAGAGAATTTTCAGTATATGCAGAATTGGTTCCTTTTGATATTAGCTATGAAGAATTGCAAAAGCACAATCCAAAAGGAATAATTTTTTCTGGAGGTCCGTCTAGTGTTTATAGTTCAGATGCACCAGTTCCAGAAAGTAAAATTTTTGACATGAATTTACCATTGCTTGGAATTTGTTATGGTCATCAACTAATTGTAAACAAGTACGGAGGTAAAGTAAAAAGAGCAAACAAAGAATATGGTTCTTCATTACTTACAATTGACAGTGACAAAGATTTGCTAAATGGTGTTGGTGAGTCAGTAAGAGCATGGATGAGTCACGGTGATGAAGCAGAAGAAATTCCTCCTGGTTTTCAAGTAATAGGACATACAGAAAGTGCAAAAGCAGCTGCAATAGCATCAGATGAAAAATCAGTTTACGGGATTCAATTTCATCCAGAAGTTGTTCATACAGAACAGGGAACAGAGATTCTCAAGAACTTTGTATTGAAAGTATGTGGAGCAAAGCAAGACTGGACTATGGAGGGTTTTATTGATTCAGCAGTCGAAAAAATCTCAAAAATTGAGGGTAACGTGCTTTGTGGAGTAAGTGGAGGCATAGATTCCACGGTAGCTGCATTATTGATTCACAAAGCCATTGGAGATAGACTCAAGTGTGTTTTTGTCAATAATGGACTGTTAAGACTAAACGAAGAAAAAGAAATTGAAACAATGTTCAAAGATAATTTCAATGTAAATTTTACATCAATAAATGCAGTAGACAGTTTTCTTGATAAGCTCAAAGGAGTTGAAGATCCAGAAAAGAAAAGAAAGATTGTTGGAGAGGAATTTGTTAATGTATTTACAGAATTTGCAGAAAAGAACGGACCATTCAAGTGGTTGGCTCAAGGAACTCTATACCCAGATGTAATTGAAAGTGGAGTTTCAAAAGGACCAGCTGATGTAATCAAATCACACCACAATGTAGGAGGGCTACCTGATTGGCTCAATTTAGAAATTTTAGAACCACTCAGAGAATTATACAAAGATGAGGTAAGAGCGATTGCAAAAATTCTTGAAGTTCCAGAAAAACTTTTCATGAGACATCCTTTCCCAGGTCCAGGATTATCTGTAAGAATCATAGGAGAAGTAACACCAACTAAACTCCAAATTTCAAAAGTTGCAAGTAAAATTGTAGAAGATGAGTTAGTTGAAGCTGGTTGGTACGGTAAAGTTTGGCAAGCTTATGCAGCAGTGGGAGATGATAGAGCAGTGGGCGTTGTAGGAGATGAAAGAAGATATGGAAACATTGTAATGATCAGAGTTGTTGATTCAATTGATGCAATGACTGCAGATTGGACGAGATTACCACACGGAGTATTAGAAAAGATGAGTAACAGAATTACAAATGAGATTGAAGATGTAACTTGGGTGACATATACGATTTCAAGCAAGCCTCCTGCTACAATTGAGCCTCAATAGGTGAAGAATATGGAATATGAGAAAATTTGTGATGAGGTCTTAGAATGTGATAAAAAAATCAGATATGTTGGTGTGTATGATTATGGAGAATTACATGATAAAATGCGTTCAGGTGTAGAAAGTTTCCTTTCAAGAGAGGAAACAGAATTGTCATTATCTCAAGCAGTTTACCGTTGGTCAACACGTAAAAAAACATCAGATAAAATTGGCAAGCCAGAATTTGCACTAGCAAAATACGAGAAAATCTACAGGGTAACCATCCCAGTTGGAGGTGCAGGTTTGATTTTGTTCAGTACAGAATTAGATGCCAATGTAATCGATATAGTTACCAGAGTTATTGAAATCAAAAATAAATACTCGGAATAATTTGTGATGAATATGGATTTTCATGTTTTTGATACATATGTGAAGGCAAAAGATGGACACACAATGCATTTTGATGTAGTTACAGACAACAATAATGTAGAAAAGGCAATTTCTTTTGCAAAAGAATGGCTCAATTCAATTGGAGAAGAAAATTCCATAGTCACAACTGAAGAATGTAAATTTTGTCACACACAATCGGTTCCAGAAGATATTGAAATTGAGATAATGACTAATGGTTATTTCATTTCAAAGATGGAAGGTTGTCCTGAATAATTAATTTAGTAAAGCAGCACCAAAGACACCTGCGGAATCTCCCAATTCATTTTTCAAAATAGGAGTCTCAACTAAATCTGAAAATACTTTATCATAAACGGATTTTTTTCCTTCAGTATATAGAAAATCAATATTTGACAAACCACCTCCAAGTACAATTGCATCAGGATCCAAAATGTCAACTACATTTGCAATACCATATCCAAAATTTTCCAAGAATTCATCTTTCCATGTTTTTCCTATCTCATTATCAAGATTTGAAAGAATTTCAGGCATGGATTTTGATTCTCCTGAGAGTAATTTCCATTGTTGTTCCAATGCAGGACCGCTGATGTAGGTCTCTACGCACCCAGTCTTTCCACAATAACACGAATTTCCATTGCGATGTAATGTGTGATGTCCCCATTCTCCAGCAATGTTTGTTCTTCCTGTATGCAGTTTTCCATTAATAGTAATACCACCCCCAACACCAGTACCCATTATCACACCAAAAACAAGTTCAAAGTTTTTTGCTGCACCCATTTTGGATTCTGCCATAACAAAGCAATTTGCGTCGTTTTCCATTGCAATATTTTTTTTCAATTGTTTTTCTAGATCTTCTTTTAGGGGTTTTCCAATCAGACACTGTGTGTTACTATTTTTTATCAATCCAGTTTTTTTTGAGATTGCACCAGGTGTGCATATTCCTAAAGAGAAATCAGAAACATTACGTGATACTTCTAAAACTAGATTTGAGATAGAGTCAACTATTTCAGAATAATTGTCTTTAGGAGTTGGAATTCTTTTTCTTTCTAAAACATTTAGAGAATCATCCAATAGAATTGCTTCAGTTTTTGTTCCACCTAAATCAACACCTAGTTTGTACAACAATAACTTGTGAAAATTAGAACGCTTAAGTTTTAATCAATTATCCCATTGGAGGCATGCCACCGCCACCTGGACCACCAGATACTGCAATAACATCATCGATTCTAAGAATCATACATGCAGCTTCTGTTGCAGATTTGATAATCTGTTCTTTGACGGCAACTGGTTCTACAACATCAATAGAAAGCATATCTGCAATCTTTGTGTTTTTAGCATCAATACCAGTCCATTTACGACCTTGGTTTTGTTTTGCTCTCAAGTTTGCCATTGTGTCAATTGGATCCATTCCTGCATTTTCAGCAATGGTTAATGGAATTACCTCTAAGGCTTCAGCATATTTTTTAATTGCAAGTTGTTCTCGTCCATCAAAATTGTCAGCCCAATCTTTGAGTTGGGAGGCTGCAAATGATTCTGGTGCACCTCCACCTGCAACAATTTCAGGCTTTTCAATTACATCTTTTACAACCATGAGAGAATCATGAATAGAGCGGTCAACCTCATCAATTACTCTTTGAGAACCTCCACGAATCAACATTGTGACTGATTGTGGGTGTTTGCATCCTTCAATGAATACCCATTTATCAGATTCAACTTTCTTTTGTTGAACCAAATTAGCAGAACCTAGATCTTTTTCATTTAGGTCATCAATGTTACTAATTACTCGACCACCAGTTGCTTTTCCTAGTTTAATCATATCACTTTCTTTTACACGACGTACTGCAAGAATTCCATTTTTGGCAAGATAGTGTTGTGCAATATCATCAATTCCTTTTTGACAAATTAGGACATTAACTCCAATGTCATGTAGTTTGTCAACCATTGTTTTGAGCATTCTATTTTCTTCTTCTAAGAACATCTGCATTTGAGTAGGATCAGAAATTCTGATTTCAGAACTCATCTCGGTTTTTTCAATTTCAAGTGCTGAGTTAAGTAAAGCAATATGGGCATTGTCTACTTTTGTAGGCATTCCACTATGAACAATTTCTTTATCTAAAACAATTCCTTGAATTATTTGAGTATCTTGAATTGAGCCACCAGATTTCTTTTCTACCTTTATGTTTTCAAGGTCAACAGAATAATTTTCTCCTTTCTTTGTAACTATACTGAGAATAGCATCAACTACAATTTTTGATAGTATGTCACTGTCTTCTGAGATTAGTTTGGATTGCATACTTGTTGTGGCAATTTTGATGAGTGATTCTTTGTCATCAGGTTTGATTTTCTTTGATAATTCGGAATAGATTTCAAGTGTTTTTTCTGCAGCAGCTTGATAACCGTCAATAATTGTTGAAGAATGGACATCTTTTTTGAGTAATTCTTCGGCTTTAGCTAAAAGTGTTCCTCCAAAAACTACAGAAGAAGTAGTACCATCTCCAACTTCATTATCAACAGTTTTTGAAATTTCAACCATCATTTTGGCTGCAGGATGTTGAACATCAATTTCTTTGAGAATTGTTGCTCCATCATTTGTAATTGTAACATCACCTAAGGAATCAACTAACATTTTGTCTAGGCCACGTGGTCCAAGGCTACTCTTGACTAATTCTGTGACTAGTTTTGCTGCTGCAATGTTATTTTGTTGAGCGTCTTTACCTTTTTGTTGTAATGCACTCTCTTTGAGTACTAAAACAGGTCCATTTGGTCCTTGTTGAATTGATGCCATTTAGATTCAGCTTCAATCCCCTGAATCCCCTATTTAATATTACTTAGTTGATCGGGGAGATGTAACTTCGTTTTTTCACATCAACAATACCACCCGAAAGAATTCTCACAGATGGCAAGGCCAAGAAAGGCAAGAATAAAGGAATCAGATGAGGCCTAGAAAACTTAGATCCAGAGTCTACAATAGAGTTGTTTATTTTCTCAAAGTTAGATGAAACTTTTTCAAAAGAATCTGTAGAAACGATTCCTGCAAATTGTAAAGGTAATGAAGCAAGAATTTTTCCAGATTTGACTACAACTAATCCACCTTGATTTTTTATCAAGTGGTTTGAGGCAACTGCCATGTCAGAGTCATCAGAACCAATAACTATCATGTCATTTTCATGAAAACTCCAAGTGGATGCAAATGCGCCAATATCAGCACCAAAATTTTCAAGAAATCCTATCGAATGTTTTTTCGTACCATGAGTTCTATCAAATGCTGCCACCTTCCAGATATCAGAGTCTAAAGATGCAGATACCAAATTATTTTTAGATTGGAGTTCAGCTGAACCAATCTTTGTAATAATTTCAGTCTGCATGAATATGGTGTTTGCAATGACATCCTTCTTTTTGGATTTTATTTCAAAATCATTTTTTGAGAATTTTTTTAATTTGACAGTGTTTTTAGCCCAAGCGGATATTGTTTTTTTCTTTATAGGAAAAACAATTTTTCCATCAGATACTGCAAGTTTTCCACCTACAAATACGGTTTTAGGTCTAAAAGATTTCAAATCATTGAAAATTAGAATATCAGCTAGTTTTCCAGGTGCAATTCCACCAAGATCTTTTCCCATATTATAATAATCAAAATTATTTTTTGATGCCATACTTACTGCATCAATTGGTTCTAAACCAAGTTTGATTGATTCACGAATACAATGATCAATATGACCGAATTTGGTAATATCTTGTGGATCAAGACCGTCTGAACAAAACATCAATCGGTTAAGATATGTTCCATGAGACAAAACTCTAGGAATAATTTCTTTCAAATCACGTCGAATAGAACCTTCTCTAATCATTATCCACATTCCAAGACGTAGTCTCTCTAAGACTTGATCAAAATTAATTGGTTCATGACAAGAAAGAACTCCTGAAGAAACATAGGCGTTAAGTTTTTTGTCACTTGCACCAGCTGTATGTCCATTGATAATACAATCACATTCCAACATTGCAGAAAGAGATTTCATTGTTTTTGGTTCACGAAGAGTAACTTTTGTCCAAGAAAAAACTTCACCCAACCCAAGGACATGGGGGTGTTTTACTGCAGATTTTTCTTGAGATAAAGTAAGAGTGTTGCTGTTGCTAAATTTTGCATCTACAGGTAATCCACCAGGTACAACTTGAAAAATTCTTACGGGAAGATCTTCTCCCAATTTTAAAAATTCTTGAAATCCTTTGTATCCTCCAACGCTAACAACATCAATAGGATCAGAGAAAAGGGAAGTTACACCACAAAGAAGTGCTTGTTTTGCAAACTCAGATGGGAGAACGAATTGATCAATATGTAGATGAGGATCTGCAAAACCAGGACCGACATACTTGTTTTTAACATCAATGACTTTAGTTTTAGGGCCTTGGGCATGTGTTGCATCTGGACCAACATATGCAATTCTCTCACCAACTATTGCAATCTGAGTTTTGGGAATAATTTCTCTAGTATAGACAGAAAGTAAATTACAATTTTTTAGAATCAGATCTGCTTTCTTATCACCCATAGCTACAGAATTTAGAGCAGAGATCGAATTTGCTAGGCTCGAAGTCACGATTTTTGATTATATTTTGCGCCTATTATAGATTCAATGCTTAAATTACGGTTGAGAAGGTTTTGTTGATATGAACATACCAAAGGTGATCCGAAAGTATTGTGCAAAATGTAAAACACATACTGAACAAAAGGTCTCCATTTACAAGGCTGGAAAGAGACGTGGTTCTGCAAGAGGTGAACGTAGACACGCTGAACGTAAACACGGGTATGGTGGACAAAAGTTCCCAAAATTAGCAAAACCAGCCAAAGTTACAAAGAAAGTTACTCCAATTATGACATGTACTGTATGTAAAAAGAAGTACAATAAACTAGGTGTTAGAATTAAGAAATTTGAGTTGGTGGCAGCATGAAGAAAGATCACGTCGAAATTCCAAAACCATCAAGCAAGTTTCAAAAAGTTAACTGTAATGAATGCGGAGAACTACAAATTGTTTATTCACACGCATCAACCCAAGTTGCATGTAATTCATGTGGAAACGCAATTGCAGAAGCAACAGGTTCTAAAGCAAAAATTAATGGCAAGGTCTCAGGCAGCGCTGAGTAAATCATAATCCTGCTTAGTGTTTAGATTAAGTCCAATTCTTTTATCATCAAGTATAATGTAATTTTCTTCTAGATTTTCAAGTGAATTAATTTTTTGAGAATCAACTAATGAAATTCCTGTAAAGTTACATTTTTGATTATTATGAATTATGGAATATTCAGATTCGGTTCCAATAGAAGATAATAATTTATCAGTTACAAGAATACTTGTCCAAATTTTTTTAGAATCATGTTGTTTCACAATTGTTTGAATAATTTCTCCATCCAATAATGGAAGATCCCCCGAGGTGACTAGAACTAAATCGTTGAATTTTTTCAATACTGAATTTAGATCTTCAACATATCCAAGACCAGATGTATCAAAAGTTTCAATGTGATTTTCTTCCAGTAGTTTTTTTGTTTTAGGTGAATTAGGACTAGTTACTGCAATAATTTTTGAAAAGCAATTTGAATTTTTTAATGAATCAATAACATGAAGGACGATTGGTTTTTTGTATTGTAAGAGTAATTTTTCATCATCTAAATTCATGCGTGTTCCTTTACCACCTGCCATAACAATGCCAATCATATCGATACAAACACCATCAATGAAGCTAGTCTAGTAAGTTCGTTTGTAGCACCAATCACATCCCCAGTAATTCCACCAAAACTACGAGTAGATATGCCAAGCAGAAACAAGGTCAAAGCAACTGTAACTCCAAGCATTAACAATCCAGTCGTCTCACCAATCAAGGCTACAGGGATAAGCATGATGATAAAGGCAGCTGCCAATTTTCTCTTGTCTTTCATCAGATGGACAAAAGGAGAGTTTGAGCCTGAGGCAGCAGAATTTCCCAAACTAGCCATAAGAACCATCGAGAATTTGGCTAAAATTTCGCTAATCAGAATTGCCTTAAACAAATCAAACCCACTAGTAAGAGATATGGTAATTATCAGACCAATCAGATACAAAACAAGTCCAACAATTCCAGCTGAACCAGTTGACAGATCTTTCATTGCTTGAATTTTCTTTTCTTTTGAACCTTTTACCATCAGTCCGTCTGCAAAATCAGCTAAACCATCAGCATGATGAATTCCAGTAACTATTGCAATAGATGCAACAACTAACAAGCTAACAAGTAGTGGATCTAAAAAGAAAGATAAACCAAAACCAAATGATCCAACTAAAAGTCCAATTGCGATTCCAACAATAGGAAAGACATACATGTATTTTGCAATGTTTTCCAAAGTTGCATTTGATGATGGGAATATAGTCAAAAAAGAAAAGACAGATCCAATTTCCTTAAGCATGAATCCACCATCCAATAAATGTCAAAACAGTTACAATTGGAACAATTACAATTCCAAAGAATAGAACCGAAGTTAATTTCATAATAGATATTGCAGAATGCACATGTTCTTTTGTAAGAGTTCGCTCTCCATTACCCAATTTGTAATGATTCACTTTTTCAAATTTTGTGCCAAGTGCTCCTGCTAATGCAGCCATAGGGTATCCTGCATTTGGACTTTCAGTTTTTTTGCCATCACGAATCATTGTCTTGTAAGATTCCTTCCAGTTATTTTGCAAAATAGCAGCTGAAATGATCATTATCAGTCCAGTAAGCCTTGATGGAATATAGTTTAGTATAGTATCACAAGTAGCTGCAAACCATCCAAGGTTTTTGAAAATTTCAGTTTTGTATCCTATCATTGAATCAGCGGTATTGATTATCCTGTACACAAATGCTCCAGGTAATCCAAAAATTGCATAATAAAACAGAGGTCCAGTTATTCCATCCACAGTATTCTCACTCACGCTCTCAAGCACACCTGAAATTACATGATTTTTGTCCAAATTCGAAGTATTTCGCTTTACAATCATAGATAGATTATCTCGGGCAGAATCCAAATTATTCATCTCAAGGGATTCTACTACGGCCAGTGCATAACGTTCCATACCTTTGATTGCAATAGTTGTCTTTAGTAGTAAAGCACCCATCAATACTGAAACTACCAATGTTATCCAATCTGTAGAGATTAACGAAATTCCAAGATCCAAAATTAAGAGTAGTGAGACAACAATACCAATAGGAATTGTAACTACAAAAATTCCACCCATTTTTTCAAGTTTTTGATTTTGATTCTGTCCAAGTGGAGTAAGTTTAGCAATTAATCCACCAATCCAAGCAGTTGGATGATATCTATTTTTAGGATCTCCAAATGCTAGATCAAGAACCAAAGCAAATCCCACAATTATCAAAGATTCTAAAATCATTTTATCATCCTCTCAATAGATTTAATGTCTAAACTATTTTCTACGATTCTTGCTAGTTTGTCTATCTCTTTATCAATTTTTGAAATATTCTTTTTTGTCCAAGCTATTTGTTTTGCTTTAACATTAAGTGAATCCTCTTCGGGGAGATTCATTTTCATCATAGGGATGGTTCCAATAATAGGAATTTTAGTAAGTTGCTTTATTTTTCTAAATCCAGGCTTTAGTACATCAATATCTCCTCTAAATTTATTTAATACAAATCCTTTGACTAATTTTTTGTATTTGCTTTCAATTAGGTCCATAGTTCCAACTAAACTTGCAAATGATCCACCTCGATCAATATCTGAAACCAAAAGTACCGATGCATTAGCTTTTTGAGCAATTTGCATATTTGCAATATCATATTTTTGTAAATTAATTTCAGCTGGAGAGCCTGCACCTTCTAAAATCACTAGATCATAATTTTTTTTGAGTTTTGATAATGAATCAGTAGCTGCTCGAATTCCTTTAGACTTTACAAATTTAGAATAGTAATCTTTTGCGTGCATTTTCTTGTAATATTTTCCATTGAGGTAAACTGCACTATAGTAATTTCCCAAAGGTTTGAGCATTATTGGATTCAAATCAGGCTCAATAGGGCATTTGGCAGCAATAGCTTGAATTGCTTGGGCACGAGAAATCTCAAAATCAGGCGTCGAATAGCCAAAATTAGACATGTTTTGAGATTTGAACGGGGCTACAAGGTATCCCTTTTGTTCAAAAATTCTGCATAGCGCTGCAACCAATGTTGATTTTCCAGCACCAGAAGATGTGCCCTGAATCATCAAAGGTTTCATGCAATAGCCTCCATAGCATTTACAAGTTTTCGATTGTCCTTATGAGATTTTACTGCAATTCGAATATAGTGATTGTTTAATCCACGAAAGTTTTTACAGTCACGAATCAATATTTTGTGTTTCAATAATTTTTTTTGAATTTTTGTAGAGTCGTCTTTTGTTCTTATTAAAATAAAATTTGTTGAAGAGTCATGACATTCAAAACCAGAGATTTTTGCAATTTTCTTTTTTAGAAAGTTTGATTCTTTTTCAATAATTGATTTAGATTTTGTAAGATGAGATTTGTTTTTAAGAGCTAGTATTCCTGCCTCCTGAGCTAGCGCATTAACACTCCAAGGAATTTTTATTTTTTTCAAAATATCAATTGTTGTTTTGGAACCAATTCCATATCCAATTCTAATTCCTGCTAATCCAAAAGATTTTGTTAATGATCTTAAAACAAAGAGATTATCATATTTTTTTACTAAATTTATTACAGATTGATTTGATTCTGGTACCAATTCAATAAAACATTCATCAACAAAAACAAAACTAGATTTATTTTTTGCAGCAGAAATAATTTTTGTGAGTTGGTTTTTTGATAAAATAGTTCCAGTAGGATTATTTGGATTACATACAAAAACACATCCATTTTTAGGAATCTGAGAAATAAAAGAATCTACATCTTCAGAAAGATTCATTGTTTTAAAAAAAATAAATTTGCAGTCAGCAAGTTTTGATGCAGATTCGTATTCGCTAAAAGTTGGAGTTGGGATTAAAACACGTTTTTTATGCAAAAATGCAGTAGAAAAATTATAGAGAATTTCAATTGCGCCATTGCCTACAACTATCTGAGAATCAGATAACCCAGTGTATTTCTTGAGACTAGAGAGTAAACTAAGTGAATCTGTATCAGGATAGTGTTCCATTTCATGTAATCTTTTCTTCATAGCAGATTTTACAGAGCGAGGCATTCCAGCGGGGCTGGTATTTGAGCTAAAGTCTAAAACATCAATCTGTTGATTTCCTCCAGAAAACCTTCCCCCATGAGAAACGGGATGATGTTTAGCAATGCTTGATTTTGCCCTTATTTTCACATTACAAAATAGGAGCAGGCGATATAGTATCTTTTGGTAATTTGAATAACGATTATTAATTGAAGCCGATCAATGGTTTAATCATGGAGAAGAAAAGAGTTGCAATTATAGGAGTTACAGGTTCTGTAGGACAAGAATTTGTACAATCTTTGAATAATCACCCATGGTTCGAAGTAACCCAAATCGCAGCTTCTGAACGCTCTGCAGGTAAAAATTATCTTGACGCCATAAGAAATGAAGGCGGAATTATCATGTGGGATGTAGGTGGCGAAATCCCAGATTATATCAAAGAAATGACTGTAAAAAGCATTGATGAACTTGACACATCACAATTAGATCTAATATTTTCAGCAGTAGAATCCCAAGCTGCAAGAGACATTGAAACCAAAATGGCAGCAGAACTACCAGTAGTTTCAACTAGTTCTGCATACAGATACGAAGAAGATGTTCCAATTCTCATCCCAGGTGTAAATGATGAGCAAGCCGAATTAATTGAGACTCAAAAGAAGAATCGTAACTGGAAAGGATTTGTTGCACCACTACCAAACTGTACAACTACAGGCTTAGCAATTACATTAAAACCACTACTTGAAAAATATGGTGCAAAAAAGGTCATGATGACTTCAATGCAAGCAATTTCTGGAGGCGGTAAATCTGGAGTATCTGCAATGGGAATTACAGATAACATTTTGCCATACATTCCAAAAGAAGAAGGCAAAGTTAGACTAGAAACAAGAAAGATTCTTGGAAAACTTGTTGATGGTAAAATTGAAGATGCAGACATTAAAGTTAGTTGTACTTGTACTAGAGTTCCAGTAATTGACGGACATACTGAATCAGTATTTGTAGAAACATCCGAGGATATTGATCCATCAAAAGCCAAAGAACTCTATAATGATTATAACAAAGATATTTCGGTTCAAGGATTACCATCAGCTCCTAAAGAATACTATGCATTCCATGAAGATCCAACAAGACCTCAACCAAGGATGGAAAGAGAAGTTGGTGGAGGAATGACTACAACAATTGGTAGAGTTGAAAAAGAAGAATTGTTTGATAAAGGACTCAAGTACATGTTGTTCTCTCATAACAAAAAAATGGGTTCAGCAAAAGGCGCAGTATTATTAGCTGAAATGTTATACAAAAAAGGTAAGATCTAGATTTTTCTTGCAATTTTTTCAATAATAACTTTATAAGAACCAGAAATCTAGAACGACTCAGGTGTTTTAGACGGCAAAAGTAGACGATCTAGATCTTCAGATATTATCAGAATTATCAAATGATGCATCAATTTCAGTTCCACGCTTATCAAAAAAAATCAATGTGAATTCTTCAGTAGTATATTCAAGAATTAAGAGATTAGTAAAAAGAAAATTAATTGAGCGATTTACAATTGTTGTAAATGATGCTGAACTTGGATACAATGTGAAAGCATTAACTGGAATCAACATGGATACAAAAAAACGCGATCACATTATTGAAGAATTGTTCAAAATTGATGGAGTGAGAGAGGTAGCAGAGGTTACCGGTAGATTTGATATTCTTGTTACAATGTATTCAAAATCATTAGATCAGATGCACAAAATGGTCTCAGAAAGAATTGGAAGGATTGATGGTGTTCAGTCCTCAGAATCATTTATTGAGATGAAATCACGTGCCAAAGCAATGCCATATATGCCATCAAAGGATAGTGACTAGTATTGCAAAAACAAAAGACAGAATCCAGAGTTGCAGTATATTACGAGCTAACAAAGCCAAAAATTTGGTATTTACTGGTATTTACCGCATTTGGAGCCGCTTTAACAGCATCCAATATTTACGGAATTGAGATCGCACCTTCCACATGGGCACTCATGCTATTTTCAGTTGCCGCAGGTTCTGCTGCAGCTAACACTTTGACAAATTATCATGATAGAGATATCGATGCAATTATGGAGAGAACAAAAGGAAGACCACTCCCATCAAAGAGAATCTATCCTGCAGTTAAAGCACGTAATTTTGGATTAGCATTAGCTGGAATTTCATTAGTGTTAGCATTTGGAATTTCATTTACAACTACATTAGAACAAGGTCTATGGGCTACTGCATTCATAGCATTTGGATTGCTTAACAACATTCTTGTGTACTCTTATGCATTAAAACGAAATTCAAGAACTAACATAATTTTAGGAGGATTATGTGGTGGTTCACCACCAATGATTGGATGGGTGGCAGTTACAATGTCAGATTTATGGACTATGGGACTTGCAATGGCAGGACTTGTATTCATTTGGATTCCAATGCACATTTGGGCATTGACACTTCACTTCAAAGACGATTACAATAAAGTAAACGTTCCAATGTTAACAGCCGTTCAATCAGAGAAAACATCTGCAAGAGCAATAGCAGGTTCAACTGTTGTTATGGTATTATTTTCAATAGCACCATTTTTCATTACAACACAATCTGGAGAAGAAATGGTAGGCGGAGTTTACCTCTGGACTGCAATTGCATCAGGCATTTTGATGGTTGCATTATCAATTTGGGTAATAGTAAAGCCTATGGAAAAAGCATCATGGACTTTGTTTAAATTTTCTAGTCCATATTTGGCAGTGTTGTTTATTGCATTAATGGTAGACTCTGCTCTATAAGATACTGCTATTTTCATCTAAACTGTTAAGTTCTTTTGTAATTGTGGTATGTTTTTCAACTAATTCTTCAAGTTCTTTTTGGACACCAGGAGAATTCCAGTTTGATGAAATCAAAGAGGTTAATTTTGCAACAATGCTCCATTGAACATTATTTTGCTCATCAATTAATTCAAGAAATCGTTTACCTTTCTCATCATCATTCATAATTGTGAAAAAATGAATCAGTGATAAAAATCTGTAGTAGGTAATAGTATAATTTCAAAGTTTTATTAGTAAATTATCAATATTTCAGATATGCAATGTAGTATTTCAGAATGCAAAGCAAAAGCAATCCAGACGGTTCAGATCAGTTTTAGAGAAACAAGGAATCTTTGCAAAGAACATTTGGAGTTATTTCAAAATAAGGACAAGGAACACACAATCAACTTTACAAAAGCCTCAAAATTCAAATGAGACAATTTGAATATTTTCAAATTTCAGAATTATTGAAAGATTTAACATCTACTATTTTCAAAATACCATATGGCTGCTAAGAAAAAAACCACAGCAAAGAAGAAACCAGTCAAAAAAACGACTTCAAAGCCAAAATCGACAAAAACTAAAGCAACAAAGCCAAAATCAACCACAAAAGCATCTACAAAAAAACCAGAATTTGAGAAAGCTTGGAGAGAATACAATTCTGCATTAAATGGGTGGAAAGAATCTTTGGCACAATGGCAAAAGGCTACAAATGAAACTCTAATGACATATCATGATGCATGTCAAAAAGCTGTAGAATCAGACGCAGAATTATTAAAAAAAGTTAGTTCAAGTTGGGAAAATACTTGGGAAGAAATTGGTCCGGAATACATCAAACAACAAACAAAGATGATTGAGAATATTTTCAAAGAAACCAACATTGAATCGATTAAGAAATTCAATGAACAGTGGGAAAAATTCCTTAAAACATCAGGAGATGACTCTATCACGGCTTACCAAGAAGCAATAAAGAGATTCAATCAAGCCTGGCAATCAGGTCAAATGTAGTTTTAAAAACAACTATTTTTTCATTTTTCCTATTCGGAAAACTTTGCAATTACAAGTTGAACATTCACCCTTTACTGCAGGACGTCCATTTTTCATAATTGTTTCTTGAGGATTTTTTATTTTTCTTTTTGTTTTACATTTAACACAATAAGCCTCTATAGAGGAAGAAGTTTCTATAGAAATTTCAGTGGAAGGTTGTCCAAGTTTTTTCTCAATATCATCTAGTTTTTTATTTTGTTTTTGTAATGTTTGAATAATTTCATGTTCAAGATCAGCTGCTTCCAATTTTTCAATTTCTTTTTCTAGCTCATGTACTCTTGAAATTTGTTCTTGTGTAGCTTCATCAGTCGGATGCAGTTTTGAAATTAATTCATTTTCTAATTCATCAATTTGTTCTTCTATATCATTAAATTCAGAATATTCTTCAACAACAGGCTCAACTTCAGGCTCAGATGTTATTTCAGGAACAGGTTTCTCAGATAATTTGGATTCTAATTCATCAATTTGTTTTTGTAGTTCATCTAATTGCTCAAATTGTTCAAAAGTTGCCTCTTCCTCTTGTTCTGGTTCTTCTGTAACAGGTTCTGGAGCTAAATCAAGTTCTTGTGGAAGTTCTTCTGCGGATTCCTTTGGTAATGAACCTCTAGGACTTGGTGGTGTTGGTTCTGGTTTAGATTCTAATTCTTGGATTTGTTTCTCTAATTGTTCTAGTCTTGCTAATTGTTCAGGAGTAGCTTCCTCTTCTTCGGGTTCTGGTTTAGATTCTAATTCTTGGATTTGTTTCTCTAATTGTTCTAGTCTTGCTAATTGTTCAGGAGTAGCTTCCTCTTCTTCGGGTTCTGGTTTAGATTCTAATTCTTGGATTTGTTTCTCTA
>REGH01000020.1:0-313 GCA_003702495.1 Candidatus Nitrosopumilus sp. | reverse complement strand
GGTTCTGGTTTAGATTCTAATTCTTGGATTTGTTTCTCTAATTGTTCTAGTCTTGCTAATTGTTCAGGAGTAGCTTCCTCTTCTTCGGGTTCTGGTTTAGATTCTAATTCTTGGATTTGTTTCTCTAATTGTTCTAGTCTTGCTAATTGTTCAGGAGTAGCTTCCTCTTCTTCGGGTTCTGGAATGGGTTCTTCTGTAACAGGTTCTGGAGCTAAATCAAGTTCTTGTGGAAGTTCTTCTGCGGATTCCTTTGGTAATGAACCTCTAGGACTTGGTGGTGTTGGTTCTGGTTCTTCTGTAACAGGTTCTGGAG
>REGH01000058.1:4718-5781 GCA_003702495.1 Candidatus Nitrosopumilus sp. | reverse complement strand
AACATGCAGCTTATACTGTAATTTCTCAAAAACGTATTCCAGAACAAATTATTGAAAAAGCAAAGAAAGCAAAAGAATGTCCTCACTGTGGTAAAACACAATACGAACTAATCTTTACAAAACCAACAATCTTTGTAGAAAAAACAGAAATTGGAGAACACAGATTACTTCCAATTACAATTAGAGAAAGATTTTCACAAATCATTGATGAAGATTTAGAATTACTATCCTATGATCCAGTAACTGCAAGACCTGAATGGTTTGTGTTACAGGCATTCCCTGTTCCACCAGTTACTGTTAGACCTTCAATTATTCTGGAAACCGGAATTAGATCAGAAGATGATTTGACCCATAAGATGGTAGATATCATCAGAGTTAATCAGAGATTAAAAGAGAGCAAAGATGCAGGAACTCCACCACTAATCGTTCAAGACTTGGTAGACCTGTTACAATATCACACTACAACATACTTTGATAACGAGGTATCTGGAATTCCACAAGCTCATCATCGTTCTGGACGTCCTCTCAAAACATTAACTCAAAGACTCAAAGGTAAAGAGGGAAGATTCAGAGGTTCACTATCTGGAAAGAGAGTCGACTTTTCTAGTAGAACTGTCATTTCACCTGATCCTAACTTGGACTTGAGTGAAGTTGGCGTACCAGAAGCAGTTGCAATGAAACTAACCATTCCTGAAATTGTTACAGAATGGAATATTGAAAGAATGAGAAAACTCGTAATTAACGGACCTGAGAAATTCCCAGGAGTAAACTATATCGTCAGACCAGACGGTGTAAAGATTAGACTAGACTTTGTAGAGGACCGCTCTACAATTGCTGAAACACTTGAGATTGGATATTTGGTAGAAAGACATCTTGCTGATGGTGACATTGTCATGTTCAACAGACAGCCATCACTACACCAGATGTCAATCATGGCACACTATGTCCGTGTACTTCCAGGAAAGACATTCAGACTACACCCATCAGTTTGTCCTCCATACAACGCAGACTTTGATGGTGATGAGATGAATCTTCACGTTCCTCAAAGTGAGGAAGCAAGAGC
>REGH01000058.1:0-4708 GCA_003702495.1 Candidatus Nitrosopumilus sp. | reverse complement strand
CTTGATGAGAGTTCAAGATCAATTAATCTCTCCAAGATATGGTGGTCCAATTATTGGTGCACTAAGAGACTTTGTAACTGGTGCATATCTTCTAACTAAAGACGATACAACATTATCTATTCAGGAATTCTCAAACCTTGCAATGCTTGGTGGTTACACAGACCCTCTTCCAAAACCTGCAACTAAAACTAAAGATGGTCCAGCATACACTGGAAAACAACTCTTCTCATTGTTCTTACCAAAAGACTTCAACTATGTAATTACATCAAAGTGGTCAAAGGGAACAAAAGGACAAGCAAAAGATGTTGTAATTAAAAACGGTGAACTAATCAGTGGCGTCATTGACAAATCATCAATTGGTGCAGAAGAGCCAGAAAGTGTACTTCACAGAATTGCAAAAGATTATGGTAATGCTGTAGGTAAAAGTTTCCTCAACTCTATTCTCATTATGGTAAAACAATTCATTACTCATTATGGTTTCAGTTATGGTTATGGTGACCTTATAGTCCCTGACAAAGACAAACAACAGATCCTTGATGATATTCAAGGAACTTATGATGTTGTCAGTGATTTGACTGATCAATACAAGAAAGGAACACTCAAGCTTACCAGAGGTATGAGACCTGAAGAAGCCTTAGAGGCATACATTGTAAATGAACTAGGTAAAGCAAGAGACAAGGCAGGCTCTTCTGCAAATGACTGTCTTCCAGCAGACAATGCAGGAAAAATCATGGCTACAACTGGTGCCAGAGGTTCATCACTTAACGTAGGTCAGATGGCAGGTGCCCTTGGACAACAGTCAAGAAGAGGTAACAGACTCCACGACGGCTACAACAACAGAGCATTAACCCACTATCAAGAACATGATGATAATCCAGATGCACACGGATTTGTAAAATCTAATTACAGAGAAGGACTCTCTGCACTTGAATTCTTCTTCCACGCTATGGGAGGTCGTGAAGGACTAGTAGATACTGCAGTTAGAACACAACAAAGTGGTTACATGCAGCGTAGATTGATCAACGCATTAGAACACATTAGATTAGAGTATGATGGAACAGTAAGAGATCCACATGGACACATTGTACAATTCCTTTATGGTGAAGATGGAATTGATGTACAAAAGAGTGATCATGGTATGGCATTCAACCCAAGCAGATTAATCGAATCTCAAAAAATTATTGATTCTGGCAAAAAAGCAACAAAAGAAGAGATTGAAACACTAGCAAAGAAATACACAAAAACATTCAATCCAAAATTAACTTCACTAGTTACCGATGCATTACTAGATTCAGAATTAAGTAAAGAAGGTGTTGAAGCAGTATGTAAGAAAGGATTATTACTTTACAACAAAGCAAAAGTAGAACCTGGACAAGCAGTCGGAATTATCACTGCACAATCAATTGGTGAACCAGGTACTCAAATGACATTAAGAACATTCCACTTTGCAGGAATTAAAGAAAGAAACGTAACATTAGGTCTTCCAAGATTAATTGAACTCGTCGATGCAAGAAAGAAACCAGTAACACCAACTATGGATATCTATCTTGATGATGAATCCAAGAACTCTAGAGAAAAAGCAATTGAGGTTGCAAGAAATGTTTTGCAAACCAAAGTAAGTGCCTTGATTGCAGACAGCGAAACTGATTATGCTACTGAAATTAAACTAATTTTGAGTGAAAATAGGCTCAGAGAAAGAGGCTGCTCAATTGCAGAAGTTGAAGCCGCATTGTCTTCTAACAAGAAATTCAAGATGGAGACAACTGGCGAACTAATTACTCTAAAACTAGTTGAAGAATCTGATACTGCAACCGTTATTGCAATTAGAAATAAGGTTCTCAATACTACCGTCAAAGGCGTACCTGACATTGAACGTGTAACACTTGTCCAAAAAGATGATGAGTGGGTTATCCAGACAACTGGTTCTAATGTTGCCAAAGTCTTAGAGGTCAAAGGTATTGACAAAACAAATGTTCGAACAAACAACGTCTTTGAGATTGCAGGAACTCTTGGTATTGAAGCTGCTAGAAATGCATTAATCAATGAACTTAACAGTACTCTGGAAGACCAAGGACTTGAAGTAGATGATAGATACATTATGTTAGTATCTGATTTGATGTGCTCTCGTGGTTACATGCAACAAATCGGAAGACACGGAATTGCTGGAACTAAAGACAGCGTCTTGGCAAGAGCAGCATTTGAGATTACAGTTCCAACAATTGCACACGCTGCACTTGGTGGAGAGATTGAACAACTCAAAGGTATTACAGAAAATGTAATTGTTGGAAGTAACATTCCAATTGGAAGTGGTACCGTTGATTTGTACATGCAAGTAAGCAAGAAGAAATAACTGGATGATAATTATGGCAGATGAAATCTCAACACTAATGACAAACTCCAAAGACAAAGTTGTTTTGCTTCGATTAAGAAACAACAAGACAATTCAAGGAACTCTCAAAGACTTTGATATACACATGAATCTTACACTAGAAAACGCTGAAGACATTTCTGAAGAAAATAAAAAACAGCTAGGCAAGGTTTTACTTCGCGGAGACAATATTTTGGCAATATCTCTTCCTGATGAAGAGTCAAACTGACAACCCATAAATCTAAACTATTCTACACAAAACGTAGTTGCTTGATTTTCTATTCTTAATTTTCATTTTGCCTTTTGCATCTGCTCAAGAGATTCCAGACTATGACAAACCATATGCTCCTATATTTTTTGACAGACCCGTTTATTCTTGGACTGATAAAATCAAAATCAAAATAATTGCACCAAGTTGGAATACCGACAAAGACTTGATTGATTCAATTGGAGATGACAATGAGAATCCAATCAAAATCTCAACCCGTAGTCATTCGCTAGAGCCATACAGATTAACTGAGACTGACGTCTCAAGTGGAATTTTTACTGGCGAAGTAATTCTTACTGGATTCATGCATGATGCAGATGGGGATGGCGATTTTGACACAACTCCTAGAACTGTTGGTACTGGTCCTACAAGTGGGTTCTTGGAAGTTGAAAGAGATTCTGCAGTAACAGTATCTTTTGAATTTGCGGATGGTGTTGTACTTTCTGAATCTGTCCCCGTATCTTGGAATATTGGGACAGTAGAGTTTGAAAATGATATTTTCTTTAGTGACGACGCTGTCATTGTTAGAGTAATTGATCTTGATATGAATCTCAATCCCGAATCAATTGATCAAATTCCTGTAGAAGTTTTTTCAGACTCTGATGTTGGTGGAATTACTGCAAATGCAATAGAGACCTCTGAAAGTTCTGGTTCATTTATTGCAACAATATCGCTTACCCAAAATTCTGCATCAAGTGGAAATAGACTCTATGCAATTCCTGGTGATGGAATTTCTGCTAGATATAGTGATTATACACTACCAAAACCATATTCCGAGTCTGATAATTTAGAAATTCAGGCTCAATCAAGAGTTGAATCATCAATTCCTTCAACTCAACGACTAGAAAACTCTGAAATTAATATCTCTGATAGCTTTGGAAATAATCTCTCATCTTTTTCATCTAATCAACAAGTTCAGCTTGTTGGAAGTCTATCAAATTTGCAAGAATTTGATCAAAAGTTTGTTTATCTTTTTCAAGTAAAAAATTCTCAAAACTCTGTAGTGTCGCTTTCTTGGATTCAAGGCCAGTTATCTTCTGAACAAAATCTTAATGTCTCACAATCTTGGATTCCAAAAAATTCTGGAGATTATGTCATTGAAACATTTGTTTGGACTTCACTAAAAGATCCAACTGCATTATCAAATCCAATAACAAGATCAATTTCCGTTGAATGAACAAGTATCAATCATACGTGATTATTAAATAGAAAATTACGTGTTTTTTGTTGTGATGCGATTTATTCTGGGGATAACTCTAGTGTTAACGGTATTTACTCCACTTACATTGAATGATGTTTTTGGTGATTCATTCAATGTGAGTTTTAACAAGGAAAGTTATCAAAATGGTGATACACTAGTAATTTCTGGTCAGATAATTGATTTTGGAATGCCTGTTATTGCTATGAGCATATTTGATCCTGACAAAAAAATTCTCTCTGCAAACAATTTGGAACTTTCATCTGATGGTGTTTTCTCCAAAACAATTAGTTTAGAATCACCATTTTATGAAACGCCTGGTGAATATCTGATAAAATTAGACTATGAACTAGTAACTGAAGAGCACAATTTTGTGATTGGCGGTAGCATTACCGAACATGAAACTCCTTCTCAGGAGGCAGTGGTACCTGAAATCACCGATATCTATACTGAAAAAGACCAATATTTTGACGGTGATACAATCAAAATTTTTGGAACCGTTTCAACTTTAGATTCTCCTACTGTATTAATTGGAGTTCATGATCCGTTTGGTAATCCTGCTGGATTTTATTTTGGAAACATAAACAATGATTTGGAATTTTCTGCAAGCTTTCTAGTTAAAGGTGGAGTTAACTTTAAAGCTGAAGGAACTTACTCCATTAAAGCCCATTATGCTGAAACCAGTTCAGAGCATTTCTTTGAATACACTACAGAATCTTTAGCTCAAATAGAAACAACTGAAGATACAACACAAACAACTGAAGATACAACACAAACAACTGAAGATACAACACAAACAACTGAAGATACAACACAAACAACTGAAGATACAACACAAACAACTGAAGATACAACACAAACAACTGAAGATACA
>REGH01000019.1 GCA_003702495.1 Candidatus Nitrosopumilus sp. | reverse complement strand
ACGTGTTGTCTTGATGTGACCATAGTGATCTCAACATCTGGGTGGTTGACCAAAAGACGTAGTGTCTCTCCACCCACATATCCTGATGCTCCTACAACACCTACTTTCATGATAAACCTCCTCGTAATGGAGTATAATTTATTTCCTAACGTAGTTTAGGGCAAATTCTACCATTTCTTTTGGTATATTTCGTTGTGCCACTCTTGCTAATCCCTTGAATTCTACTGTATTGTTGACTTCGTGAACAACTAGACCGTTCTTTTCGTCTTCCATCATGTCTATTCCTAGGATTCCTCCTCCCATTGCCTTTGATGCTTTTGCTGCCATATCCTCCATCTCTTTTGTGATCTCACAAAGCTCTGGATCGGCTCCAAGTGCAATGTTTGTCTTGAATCCTCCTGAAGACTTTCTGTACATTGCTGCAACAGGCTCGTCTCCAACTGTAATTACTCGAATATCTCTAGGTGGTCTTTCTACTAGTTCTTGTAAATAGTAGATTCTATCATGTGGGCTATCCGTAATGTCTCTGATTTCTGAGATTGCATCCATTGTATCTCTGTCTTTGATTGGCATTACTCCTCTTCCCCAACTGCCAATTACTGGTTTGATAACTAATGGATATCCAACTTTTTCTAAATTCTCAGATGCACTTTCACTTGTAAATGAAAAATATGTTTTTGGTGTTGGCACTCCTGCCTTTTTCAAAAGCAGTGTCATGAACATTTTGTTTCCGCAAATACTTGCAACATCAAATTTGTTTAGAACAGGAATATCCATAAACTCAAGACTTGCAGTAAAGTGTAGCCCTCTAAAGTAACTTACACATCTTTCTAAAACTACATCTCCCAAGTCAAAATCTTCTTTCTTGCTATCTGTATTGACTTGAGTAATTTTTGCATCAAGCATTACTGTATCATGTCCAAGTTCAGCTGCTTCTTTTTGAAGCATCTTCTCTTCCGCTCTAAGGCGATCAAACACAATACAGACTTTTGACATTACTCTCCCCAGTCTTCGCCTACGCTTTCTGCTTGCTTAAGCTCAACATTTGATCCGTCTTTTTTAGCGATTTCAAAGTCAGCACCACAATCAGGACAGGAGACAATTTCTCCTACTGCGGCATCATCTGGGATGTTTAGTGTTGCGTCACATTCTGGGCAGTTCATGTTTTTTCTGACCTTTTCTTTTGTAATTTATTAGCTTCTGTTGATTGCATTCCCCATAATTCCACAAATCCTTTGGCCAATCTTTGGTCAAATGTGGACTCTGTACCGTATGTGGCAATTTCGTGACTGTAAAGTGAATTGTTTGACTTTCTTCCAACTACTCTGAGGCTTCCCTTGTAGAGCTTTAACTTGACTGTACCTGTAACTGGCTTTTGGGATGCCTCGATAAATCCGTCTAAATCAGACTTTAGCGGGTCTTGCCACAATCCTGAATATGCTAGATATGCCCATTCGTCATCAATCATTGACTTGAACTTGTTTTCATGTTTTGTGTGGACCATCTTTTCCAAATCTGAATGGGCTTCTATAAGACAAGTAGCTGCTGGTGTCTCATATACTTCACGGGATTTTATTCCAACAACTCTGTCTTCAATATGGTCGACAATTCCGACTCCTGCATCTCCTGCCTTTTTGTTGATGTATTCAATCAGTTTTTGACCTTCCATTGTTTTACCGTCTACTGCAACAGGAATTCCTTTTACAAATTTGATTTCCAAATATGTTGGCTTGTCTGGCAAATTCTTTGTCTTTACCCAAATGAATGCATCATCAGGTGGTTCATTGTATGGATCTTCTAGAACACCGCCTTCAATTGCACGACCCCACAAGTTCTGATCAATACTGAACTTTTTTGCTACAGTATCAATTTCAATTCCATGCTTCTTTGCAAATTTTAATTCTGTAACTCTATCCAAGTTCTTGTCACGAATAGGTGCAATGATTGGTAGATTAGAACCCGAACGTAGTGTAATATCAAAACGTACTTGGTCGTTTCCTTTTCCTGAACAACCATGAGCTAGAGATGTAACTTTTTCTTTTTTTGCAATCTCTAAAACTTTTTCAGCAATTAGTGGTCTTGCAAGTGCTGTTGCTAAACAATATTTCTTTTGATAAAGTGCGTTTGCTTTAATCGATGGGAAAATGTAATCCTTGACAAACTCTTTTCTTGCATCTATATTGTAGTGTTTTTTCACTCCAAGCTTTTTTGCCTTTGCTGCGATTTTTTTATTGTCTTCACCTTGTCCAACATCTACTGTAACTGTGACAACATCCATGTCATGTTCGTCTTGTAGATACTTTACAACAACTGAAGTATCTAGTCCTCCTGAGAATGCAAGAATTCCTTTTTGAGTCATAAAACATCTTTTCCGTTGTATTTTGGAATTTATCTTTTGTGATAGGCTTGATTACAATTTTTTTAGTTGAAAAATTTCCGGCTAGCTTGAGCTAAAATTCGATGATTATTTAACCGCGAAATATAACGCTGTTTTATGAAAATTCGTTCGGTAATTGCAGCTGGAATTGGAGCAATTATCATGTTTTCTGCCCTTGGAGTCAGTCTTAGCGCTAATGACAGTACATATGAAAATAAAATTCGAGTTGCTTACTTTCCAAATATTGGACATGCCATTCCAATTGTGGGAATGGAGAAAGGATTCTTTGCTGAACATCTTGGCGATGATGTAAAAATTGAGACCAAAGTGTTTGATAGTGGACCCCAAGCAATAGAATCTCTTTTTGCAAACTCTGTTGATATTGCTTATGTTGGTCCAGGTCCTGCAATTAACGGCTTTTTGAATTCTAATAATCAAAATGTAAAGATCCTTGCTGGTGCTGCAAGCGGTGGCGCTAGTTTTATTGTACATCCTGATTCTAAAATAAATTCTGCAGCTGACTTTGATGGAAAAAAGATTGCAGCACCTCAAATTGGAAACACACAAGATGTTTCACTGAGACACTTTTTGGCTGAAAACCAACTAAAGCCCGCTGAGAAAGGCGGAAGTGTCGTTGTATACAATATTCCAAATCCTGATATCTATACTCTATTTGTAAAAGGTGACATTGACGGTGCATGGGTTGCAGAACCTTGGGCAACAATTTTAGAAACTGAACTAAATGGGAACAGACTATTTCATGAAGAAGATCTTTGGCCTGACAACGAATTTGCATCTGTTCTCTTAATTGGAAATGTGGATTACATTGAGAAAAATAAAGCACTATGGAATGATTACATTCTTGCACACCATGAAACTCAAATTTGGATTGAAGCAAATCCTATAGAAACTAGAAACGTTTTCAATGATTTTCTTGATTCATACTTGGGACAATCACTTTCTGATGAAGTAGTAGATGTTGCATTATCAAATATTGCAATAACTGCAGATCCTAAACCAAACTCTGTTGTTTCCTTTGCTGAAAAAGCAGATGCCTTGGGATATCTTGGAAGAAATGGATATGATTTGTCTGGAATTTTTTACAGCTTTGATACAAATTCTCCAGAGGAGGCCAGCACATAATGACCAAACTAGAGGCCAAAAATATTGTAAAGTACTTTAGCCACGAATCTCACAAACTCAAGGCCCTAGGTGGAGTGGACCTCAAGGTAGAGTCTGGTGACTTTGTATGTTTGATAGGACCATCTGGATGTGGAAAATCAACATTTTTACGCATAGTTGCAGGCTTGGAAAAGCCTGATGAAGGTCAGATACTCTTTGATGGTCACCCTGTAAGTGAGACTGGACCTGAAAGAATTATGGTCTTCCAAGAAGGTGCATTATTCCCTTGGCTCACAGTCCAAGATAATGTAGAGTTTGGCCTAAAGATGGCAGGAATTCCAAAAGAAGAGCGTGCAAAGATATCTCACAGATATCTTGACATGATGCAATTAACCAAATTTACTGATTCGTACACTTATCAACTTTCAACGGGAATGAAGCAACGTGTAGCAATTGCTAGAGCACTTGTAATGGATCCTGATGTACTACTAATGGATGAACCATTTGCAGCACTTGATGCACAAACTCGTGACTTGCTGCTAGTTGAGATGCAATTAATCTGGGAGAAGACAAAAAAGACAATTCTGTTTGTAACTCACAGTGTTGCAGAAGCTGCAGTACTTGGAACAAAAGTTGCAGTGTTTAGCAATCGTCCATCAACAATCAAAAGAGAAGTTGAAAATGATTTCCCAAGACCTAGAGTATCTGAAGATGAATCCTTGTTGAAATTCCAACAAGACCTGTTATCTGAACTAAGACCTGAGGTAAAGAAAAACAAAGAGTGATTGATATGGCAAAAAATTACACTCCTCATAGAATTGCATTTTACATTGCTATTATTGCTATTTGGCAAATAACTGCAATGACTGAACTTTGGCCAGACAATGTATTTCCATCTCCATTTGAAGTGGCTGAAGACTTGGGTTATGGTGCAGCAGACGGAAGTCTGTTTTATGGCATAGCAACTAGCATGTGGAGATTGGCAGTTGGACTTGCAATTGCAATTGGAGGTGGTATTGTCTTAGGAATTTTTATGGCAAGAGTTGAAGTTGTCAATCAAACTGTTGGTTCATTGGTGTTGGGATTACAATCAATTCCTTCAATTGCATGGGTACCCCTTGCAATTCTTTGGTTTGGTTTGACTGATGGAGGAATAATTTTCGTCACCGCAATTGGTGCAATCTTTGCTGTAACCATCAACACCTACACTGGCGTCAAGAACATCAATCCTCACTTTATTGAAGCTGCAAGAAACATGGGTGCAAAGGGCAGTCAACTAGTCACTGCTGTATTGATTCCAGCAGCATTTCCATACATGATTTCAGGCTTTAAGCAAGGCTGGGCCTTTGCCTGGAGAGGTGTAATTGGTGCTGAAATCTTGTTTTCGTTCCTAGGATTGGGCTTTTTACTTAATGCTGGACGTTCACTCAATGATGTCTCCCAAGTAATTGCAATAATGCTAGTTATCATGGGAATTGGTCTTGCAGTAGATGGTGTTGTCTTTAAGAAACTTGAAGATAAAGTAATGTCTAGATGGGGATTGAGATAGACAATGAATAAAGCACTACCTTTAGGAATTGGAGTTGCCATTATCGCAATTGCAGTTTTAGCATTTTCATTTTCTGATCAAAGTTTGGAAGATTTAGAAACATCTGTAGATCTTGAATCTGATACTTCCATTCAACAAACAGAAACAACTACCATTTCTTCAGAGTGTCTGGGTTCTGCAAACTGCATTACTGGAACTGTGACTTCAGTAATTGATGGTGATACTCTAGAAGTGGATGGACAAGCTGTCAGATTTGCACTAGTTGATACTCCTAAAATGAAATATGATGGAGGACAAGCTCTAAGTTTCCTTGAACAGATTTGTCCGGTAGGTTCACCTGTTCTAATTGATCAGGATGATGAACAACTTGAAGATGCATACGGTAGAACCTTAGGATTGGTTTATTGTAATGATTTGAATCTAAACAAAGAATTACTTGATTCAGGTGTTGGAGACCTTTATTCTGCATTTTGTGATCAGAGTGAATTCAAGGATACTAATTGGGCAATAAAACACGGATGTTGAAAATTAACTCCAAAATAGAACTTTAATCTATGCAAAATTTACAAGATTCGTAATCTTTTGACTTTGCATTATCCAAAGTATCTGGCGTAAAGTATTCACGGTCTTTCATTTTTATTTCATAAATATTGCATTCAGACTTCATATTTCCTAGATGATGTGCAATCATCTTTGATTTGTTTCCTAGATAACCACCCATTATTTCAAATCTCTTTTATTGTAAAATTTCTTTTTTGATACTCGCACTATTGTCTCACATTGATATGAACAATAATTCTCAGAATCATCGTAAAATCTTCTACCACAAACCAGACGACTACCCAATTTCTTCACCTTCTCTCTAAAATTCCTCTCTTCAACAATTCTCACATAAAGGAAAGTCCACTACTATCTGACCACGTAAAACTGGAGTATTCACTAGTTCCAATCTAGAACCATGGCATTTTTGATAAACACCTATCACGAAAAACCAGGGAGCAGATCTAATAGATTAACTTTGTGAAAGATTTGGATCATCTTAATTTTGATCCACTTTAGGATGCATGTAATAGTCTTCAGCACACTTTTCACAACAAAAATCGCTTGTACAATATACAAATTCTTTTCCACAATTTTTGCATTCTACATCCATTTTACTTCACATCTCATTGATTTTTTAAAAAAAGAAAAAATGGAAAAAATAAGAATTGTCAGTAAGTTCTTTTTCTAGTTTCAGGCAGCAATTTGTGGCTAGAAAAAGATTAGAATTCATTTATCGTCTTCTTCCTTTTGATGCAGTTGCAGTCTTTCTTTTTGGTGTTGCTTTCTTTGAGGCCTTTCTCTTTGCAGGTGCCTTTTTAGAAGCAGTCTTTCTTTTTGGAGCACTGCGTTTTGAAACACTTTGCTTTTTTGGAGCACTAGTGACTGCACGTTTTTTGGCAGCTACTGTTCTCTTTGTTTTAGCCGCAGTCTTCCCTTCAGCTTCAGCTTTTAGCTTGGCGTTTCTTTTACGAGTCCTTGCAGCCTTTATAGCTGCAGCACTTCTTTGGGCTTTAGTTTGAGCCATTCTAAATCTTCAGAAAAAATCTATGTCTTATAGTGGAAAGGTGTATTGTTTTTACCTAAAACAGTAACAGAGAGATCACTTTTTTTACCTGTTTCAATCTATATGTTTGTTGAAAGTAGCTTTAATGTATAACAAAAAAAAAATTGAAGCGACAGATGTAATTAACATCTCAGAGTTTCCAACAAAAGAACACTATTCTTCTAATGCAATTGAGCGAGTCGCAAAGGCTCTTGAAAAAGGTGGACATACTGTTAAACTGATTGAGGCAAACATGCATGCAATTGATGAGATGCATGACTTTATGCCCAAAGTTATGGATGGAGAAAGACCAGGTCTTGTCTTTAACATGGCATATGGACTACAAGGTCACAATCGATACACACATGTCCCTGCTTTACTTGAAATGCTGGGAGTACCGTATCTTGGTTCTGGCCCTGAAGCACATGCTATAGTCCAAGACAAAGTGATGACAAAACTTGTTTTACAGAGAAACAACATTCCTACTCCTGGATTCTGGGTATTTTCAAGCCATGAAGACAATTTTGACGATTTGATTTTTCCTGTAATTGTAAAACCAAAAGCTGAATCAACATCTATGGGAATGAAAGTTGTTGATAATTGGGATGACTTGAGAGCAGCAGTAAAAAAACAGATTGAGAAATATCATCAAGATGCATTAGTTGAACAATTTATCCCAGGAAGAGAGTTTGCAGTAGGATTAATTGGTAATGCAGATACCGTTGAAGTTCTACCAATAGTTGAGATTGATCTAGGAGGAGATCCTGATAAAATTCAAACAAAATCTGATAAACTAGAAAAACCTCTGGATAAAATCTGTCCAGCAAAATTAACTAAAGACCAAGTCGAAGAGATGAAAAGACTTTGCATTACCGCTTACAAAAAACTTGGAATTCATGACTTTTGCAGAGCAGATTTTCGCATGGACAAAGATGGACATATGTACATTTTAGAATTAAACTCTATGGCCAGTCTTGGTCTTCATGGCTCCTTTGTACATGCAGCTAAAACAGCTGGATATACCTTTGAATCATTAATCAACAAACTACTAGATGTTGCAGTGATTAGATGTTTTGGTGAATCTCCTTTACAAACCCCGCAAATTGCTGCAGTAGAAAACCTACGTGCTCAACCACTTAGAGTTGCTGCAAGAAGTTATCTTCGCAGTCATCTAAGAACTACAGTTAGTCTACTTCAAGAGATGTGTACAATTAACACTAGTGTCCGAAATATTGAAAATGTCAATAGATTGGGAAACGTACTAACAAAACGACTGTCTCATCTGGGATTCTCAGTACATATTCATAAACAGTTTGACATTGGAGACATTCTATATTTTACCAATCATGAGGGCGAGGTTAATGATGTACTACTAGTTGCCCATCTGGATACACCTTATGCTGCTAGAGACTTTGTGCAGTATAGAGAAGAGAAATCACGAATATTTGGCTCAGGAATCGCTGAAAGCAAAGGCGGAATTGCAGTAATGCTTTCTGCACTACAAGCATTAAGATTCTCTAAAAAATTGAAAAAGATCAATTGTGGAGTATTGCTTACTACTGATGATAGTTTGGGAGGAGAGTATGCAAAACCCTTCATTGAATCATATTCTAAAAATGCAAAATATGTAATTGGCTTAAAGTGGGGAAAACTTGGTGGAGGTATTGTTACATCTGCTTCTGGAAGAGATGAATTCAAACTTGAAGTGTCAAACATAACAGAATCTAATCGTCCAACAATTTCTGAGTTGATTCCTATCCTTTGTAAAAAAATTCTTTCAATAAAAAAACTATCAAAATCAGACAATGTAATTAGAATCATGTCTATTCGTGCACAAACATCTTATGGTAACTCTCCTGATCATGGTTCTGTTTCATTTTACACTACATTCAAAAATAAAACTGATGCAAATAAAACTGAACGACAAATCAAATCCATTTTGAAAAAACAAGAAGATTTGAAATTAGATGTAGAAATTTCTAAAGGAGTACGTCGTGATCCCTATATTGAAAATTCTAACACAAAGAAAATGTATGAAATTGTTGAAGAAATTGCAAACAGATTGGACATTAAAATAAACCCCATTCACCGAGACATCTCTTCTGATATTAGTCATGTTCCTCCAGAGATTCCATCTTTGGAAGGGATGGGACCTTTGGGTGCAGAATATCGTTCTCCAAACGAATACATCATAAAAGACAGCTTGATTGATAGGGCCCTTCTTCTAGTATTAACAATTCACAAATTTGCAACTGATGAAAACAAGTGAACTTGAGGAAATTACATGAATATTGAACAAATAGAATCATCATTTACTCAAACCAAAGACAAGAAATGTTCTGTTGCAAAAAATGGAATGGTTGCATCTGCATTCCCTAATGCAACTAAAGCAGGCGTTGAAATGCTCAAAAAGGGTGGTAATGCAATTGATGCTGCATGTGCCACTGCATTAGCATTAGGCGTATGTGAGCCTCAGGCTTCTGGACTAGGTGGTCAATCTATGGGAATAATCCATTTTAATGGAAAATCATACGCAGTTGACGGTTCAAGTCGTTCACCA
This sequence comes from Candidatus Nitrosopumilus sp., assembly GCA_003702495.1. Taxonomy (GTDB): domain Archaea; phylum Thermoproteota; class Nitrososphaeria; order Nitrososphaerales; family Nitrosopumilaceae; genus Nitrosopumilus. The sequence continues at coordinate 11,259 of REGH01000019.1, read as the reverse complement.
TCCCTAGCACATTCATCCGTTTACGCAAGTAAAAAAAATCGAAGACTTGGATACAAGTCAACTACTGTTCCAAGCACTTTGTCTATGATTGGATTTTTACATGAACGATATGGTACCTTGGAATGGCAAAAGATTGTTGCCCCATCTATCCGTATTGCAAAAAAGGGTTACAAAATTACCCAACTGCAACATGATTTGCAAGTGAGAGAACTAAAAAACTTTTTTTCAATCAAATCAAAATCTGGGGCAAAATATTTTCTAAAAGATGGTTTAGTTCCATATAATGTAGGTGACAGATTCATTCAAGAAGATCTTTCTGAAACACTTACATCGATTTCTGAATATGGATATCGTATATTCTATCAAGGAGAAATTGCCAAAAAAATTGTTAAAGACATGAAAAATAATCATGGCTTGATTAGAGAAGAAGATTTGGCATACATTCCTGAACCCCTTTTAAGAAAACCAATAAGAAGAAAATATAGACATGTTTCAGTTGTTACTTTGCCTCCTCCAGCAGCAGGAGGCACATTACTTCTTACATTGATGATGTTAAATCATCTTCCCTCCAAGTTTTTACGAAGTTCAAAACCTAGTTCATATCATTTTGTTGCAGAGACTTTTCGAAAAGCATTTTTCTATAGAATTCAAAGACCATTTAATCGTCACACTTATGATCAAATTGAAGAAAAAATACATCTTCAAAGAAGTTTTGCAAAACAAATGGCAACATCAATTCATAATTCTATGGATGCAACTTTGCCTATGATTGATCCTGTTTTTGGTGGTGATGATACAACTCACCTTTCCACCATGGATGGCGAAGGGAATGCAGTAGGGATTACTCAGTCAATAGAACTGGCTTATGGTGCTAAAGCAGCTGCTGAGGGTCTGGGATTCTTGTACAACAACTACATGTCAGCATTTGAATTTAGCAATCCAAACCATCCTTTCTATATTAGACCCAATGCAATTCCTTGGACTTCAGTCTCACCTGCATTAATTTTCAACAATTCTAAACTCTGGATGGTTCTTGGCAGTCCTGGAAGTCAACGAATCTTTTCTACAGTTACTCAATTTCTTTCAAGAATCATTGATGGAGATCTACCAATGAGTGTTGCAATTGAAAAACCAAGATTTCATTGCTCAATTAATGGAACCATCAGTATAGAATCTGGAGGATTTCGAAGTGAAATAGTGAAGTATCTAAAAGAGATGGGGTATGAAATATCTGTCAAGGATAGATATTCATTTTATCATGGTGCCATTCATGCCATAATGAAATTACAAACACAACCAGGTTTTCAGGGCGTCGCTGAAGTTCGACGTGATGGAACAGCAGAAGGATTAGAATGAATAAACTTCCAGTGTTACTATCAATTCCTCATGGTGGATTAAGAAAACCTCAAGAGATTGATGGACACCTATCCATCACAAACAAAGATCTCTTTGATGATTCAGATCCTTTTGTTATAGAATTGTATGATTTGGATGATAAAGTACAACGTGTAATTAAAACAAATATTGCAAGAGCATTTGTTGATCTTAATCGTTCATTGCAAGATATGCCTCCTGAAAATCCTGATGGACTAATCAAAAGTATGACATGTTATGAAAAATCAATTTACATCAAAGGAAAAGAACCTGATGAATCACTTAGAAATATGTTAATCGAGTTTTACTATAATCCATATCATCGAGAAATACAAAAGAGTCTTGAAGAATTAGACTTGCAATTATGTCTTGATTGCCATTCAATGGCATCAAGTGCACCTGGAATTGCTCCTGATGATAAGGACAAAAAACGACCACTGTTTTGCTTATCAAACCAAGATGGAAACACATGTTCAGATGAAATGATTGAACTTTTTGCTGATTGTATTTCTGAATCTTATTCCATTGACAGGCAAGAAATATCACTAAATGATCCCTTCCATGGAGGCTATATCACTAAAACATATGGTGCTGGTTCAATTCCTTGGATTCAAGTGGAGATGAATCGTTCATTGTATCTATCTCCGCCTTGGTTTGATGAGAAAAGTCTTTCTGTAGATACAAATCATCTCCAAAAATTAAACAGCCAATTTCAAAATTCATTGGAATTATTTTTCTCAAATACTAAATCAAAAACTTAGAAATGAAAAAATGAAGAGAAATGGTCTAGATCAAAATGGCTGCTAAACTAAATTTTTATGAACTGACCACTAATCTCCATTATCTAATCAAATTCGCTCAATTGACCCAAAAATTGAGCATAGATTAGTGAAATTATTCATCATCATCCTCGTCGTAGAGTCTTTGTTTTCTTCTAGGCACCGTTATTGCACCCCCTCTTAGAATCGTCTAAGTAAAAAGAGGAAACTGGTTTCATACTAAACCAATCCTCCTAATATTACTCTGTAAGAGTAGAGCTCTTTTCTAAGCTCCTTTTTCTCTTTGATGCTTTTACCTGACATGTCATTGAGAATTTGATTGTATTTTTCTAATGCCTCATGTCTTTCAATGAGTTCAGCTCCCAATGTATTGCCATTTTTTGCTTTCATTACTGCACCATAGTGGGAACATTCTCCCTTTTTGATACTCTTGTTTACACCGAGAACTTTAGTGTCAAGATCAGACTTTAAGATTACTGCTGCAACACCTAGGTTATAGTCATCTGCACATGCTTTGACAATGTACACCCAATAACCTTGTTTTCCTTTGAATGGTTCAACTTTTGTTTTTGTTAAATAGTCATCGACTGAACCATCATGACCATAGTATGTTACTGCATTTCCTGGTTGGTAGACTGCAAATAGTAAACTTGCAATGGTAAGAGATGCAATTACTGTTAATTTTATTTTCATTTTTTTCACCTCCCTACTTGTAATTTCCTAAGAGTTCTTCATCGAACTGCAATTCCGTCTTTTTCTTTTTGAAAAGATTGTGAAAAGAATTTATGAAATATTGACTCAATTTGTACTCTCTCCTCTAAATGGTGTTGGTGGAATGAATACAACTTTCATTTTCCTTTGAGATCTTTGTAGTTTGAGAATTTTTGGAATTGTCATCTAAAATCCCTCCATTACTGTCCAGGCCAATCCCTGGAATTCTTCCCAGGAGTATCCTAGAACTTCTTTTACTGGAAGTTTTCGGCCTTCTTTTACTGGTAATCTTACAACCAGATTTGTTATAGACTCAGGCTGTCTAACCCTTGTGAGGCATTGAGTTGTGCTCATGAAATGCTAGGATGGAATTTTGGTATTAAACAGGGATAAAATTTCATAAAGGAATGATATTGTAATCTAGTTGCATTAATACGCATAAATACTCAAGTGATTTTATGCCTATATGGGAGTTTCAAATTATACTCTTTCTGCGCTGAAGGTTTTTCCACCCACCTCACTAATTGATGGAAATTTGGAATTCATGGAAATGATGAGATATGACACAAAACAGTTCAGAGCAGACTCTGTTATTGAAAAAGACGATTTGCTTGAAATTATCAAAAACAAAAAAAGCAAGGTTCCACAAGATATTAAAAAACAGTTTTTTGAATTTTTAAAAAAATTAGACACTTCATTGTTTCTAAAGGATTCTGGATATGATGTATCTGAAGTAAATTGGAAACGAATTGATAATTTTTGTAATTTAATGAGATATTCTGAGAGAAGTAATGAAAGAAAGATCAGATGGGAGTTATATCATCAATATGTTAGGGGAAACCAGACTATTTCCATTAAAGATGTTGAATCAAATCTAAAATCATTTAAAATCAAAAATATTGAAAAACTAGTCCAAAAAATTCTTAGAGATGAATCAAAGTCAGGATTGAATACCAATTTTGATGGCAAGAAAATCACCATTAATCATTATGTTGGAGACAAAATTGTATCTCACTATTTTGTAGATGCACTAGAAGAGCCTTCTAGACGTTCAAGAGGGGAACTGGAAGAATCAATTCTTGAATTAATTGATGAGGGTTCATACTCTAACCAAGAAATTGCAAAAACTCTTGATGTTGATGAAACTATGGTTTCAAAAAGCATGCACAAGCTTAAAGAAAAAGACAAGATAGTTTTGTCAAGCTTTGGACAACGTGGAACTAGATACTTTACCACTAATTGTGATAATTGTCCTTTTGGCACAACAAAAGAATCTTGTAAAAAAGAAGCCTTGTCATTTATCATCAACTCATTTCATGATGACTATGGAATTGACTTGTCCATAGATGACTTGGATGATGTTGAATCCAATCAAGCTCTCTTGAAGATGAAGAGAATTATCCTGAATGCAAAAAAGGAAAAAACCACCAAAATGGAGCAAAATCTAGGTACAAATCTAGATAAAATTCTGGGAAGAGTAGTTGAAAATTCATTGGAATTATCCGTTCCACGAAAAACTGCCAAAATCCCCCAAATTCACGTAAAGGTAAATTCTGAAATTGCGAATTTACCACTTTTGTATCAATTAGGACTCTCAAAGGGTGCAAAGAGTGGAGTACGATTAGTTGATAGGATTCTAAAACATGCCATGTCCTCAGTCAAAAAAGAAGATAGACTGCGTATCAAAAAACATGCAAATGAAGAAGTAAATAAATTCCTAAAGGAGATAGGAATTTGATCTTACTTTTTGACTTTTAATGACACTAAAAATGCACATACAATAATTGCAATTGCAAAGTACATCACTGCAACATAGTCAAATGCAAACGCAATACTTCCTGCTACTACAGGACCGACTACTGTTGCAATTGACAATGTTGAGCTAAATACTCCAGTCGAAGTTGAACGTGGATTATTTTCCATTAGATGAAAGTTTCCTCCAATAAACAAGAATGCCCATGTTGCACCAACTAGTGACATGAACGGCATTGCCATCCACCACTCAGTTACAAATGATAATCCTACAAAGACAAATGTAGTACAACCTATTCCAATTTTGAATTTCGTGACATTTGAGAGATGAATCTTACTTGCCATCACATTCATCAAAATAAAAGCAGTGATTGTATTCGCTGTATATACAATTGAAATGTGATAAAGCTCCCCTCCCCATCTGTCTACAATCATTATTGGAAGAACTACCCAAACAGCTGCAGCACCAATATGTCTTAATAGTAATGACAAGAAAAGAAACTTGTTTTTTGAAATGACTCTTTTTGTTGTACCAGGTTCTACCTCTTTTTCTTGTTCGGGATTTGGCAGTCTTATTGTAAATAACAATCCTACAATAAATGATGCAGCACTAATTAAGAAAATTAATTGCAAATCATTTGCTAGTCCAGCAGCTGCAATTCCTGCCATCCATCCCAATGCATGAAATGAGATCACAGTTGCAGCTCTCTTTTTGTCTACGTTTGCCTCATAGGTATATGCAATCATTGCAGGAATCATTATCCCACTTGCAATTCCTGCTGCAATTCTTACCAAGAAGAACATTGAAAGGTCTGTTGCAAAGTAATGCATTCCAAATGCTATTGCACATCCAATGAAGCCAATTCTGATGAATTTGAGCCTGGTTCCCTTTTTGTCTGAGTACCTGCCAAAGTAAATTTCAGAGAGAATCTGAGCAAAACTAAACGAGGCTACCAATAGGCCTATCTCAAAGACTGACTCTGTTACGCCTTGGGCGATAATAGGCATGAATACAAAGACGATAGATATTCCAGCATGTTGAAAAAAGGTGGCACTACGTACTAGATTGTTTACTTGAACTTTTTGCATAAATGTACAAAAAATCCTATCTCACCTAATTTCAACATACGTTTCATTACTACTTTGATTCGTGGTTTTTTCTGAAAAGAGTTAAACTGTACAGACTCATTTTGAAATTAAATTGGATGAGAAAGAACCATTTTTGGATGCATTACAAAACAGAGTTTTGCTTTTTGATGGTGCAATGGGAACTGAAATTCAAAAATTTAATCCAAAACCAGAAGATTTTCCAAATAATCAAGATGGATTCAATGATGGTTTAGTAATTACCCATCCTGATTGGATTAAACAAATTCACAGACATTATCTTGATGCTGGAGCTGATTGCATTGAAACAAACTCTTTTGGTTCAAATAAAATTAAACTTGATGAATATGGATTTGGTGATCAAACAATTGAATTTAACAAAAAAATTGCACAACTTGCATCTGAAGTGTGTCAAGAATATTCTGATAGAGCAAGATATGTTGTTGGTTCTATGGGGCCCTCTGGATTCTTACCAAGCTCAAATGATCCTGATTTGGGACAAAAACCACTAGATGAAATTAAAGAAGCGTTTGAACTACAAGCAGAAGGATTAATTCTTGGTGGAGTTGATGCATTACTCATTGAAACCAGTCAGGATATTTTAGAAGTAAAATTGGTAATTGAAGCATGTCATGAAGCAATGGGGAAGACTGGAAAGAAAGTCCCAATCATTGCAAATACCACACTGGATCAATATGGAAAGATGTTACTTGGTACTAACATCCAAGCTGCATACACTACTGTCTCTGATATGGGTATTGACATATTTGGATTGAATTGCTCAACTGGTCCTATTGAGATGACTCCAAGTGTTAGATGGCTTGATGAGCAAAATGAACATAATATTTTGGTGGTTCCAAATGCCGGTATGCCTGAAAACGAGGGAGGTCAGGCAGTCTACAAAATGACCCCTGATAAGATGGGTGCTGCTTTAGGTGATTTTCTTAATCAATACAAAAAGGTTCGAATAATTGGAGGCTGTTGTGGAACAAATCCTGAACACATCAAAGTTCTAAGAAAAGTAATTGACGAAAAAGCCAACTCTGTAGAGGGTTAAGTATTTACAAAAACAGAGATGATTTTACAATATTGACCACACCTAGAGTAAGTTCTGCATTAAAGGCAGTTGATCTAAAGCAAGTTCCTACACCACTAATAATTGGAGAGAGAATTAACACTCAAGGTTCTCGCAAGGCAAAGAAACTTGTTCTTGCAGATGATTATGATGGACTAGTTGATTTAGGTAGAACTCAAGTTGAAGATGGAGCACATTGTCTTGATGTGTGTGTTGCAACAACTGAACGCTCTGATGAAAAAGAATTCATGATAAATCTTGTAAAGCGTTTAAGCTTGGAAGTTGATGCGCCATTAGTAATAGACTCAACTGATCCTGATGTAATTGATGCATCTGTAAAACAGATTCCCGGAAGACCAATAATCAATTCTATTAATCTTGAAGGTGATGGAAGTCGATTTGAAAAACTTGCACCAATAATGGCAAAGTATGGTTTACCTGCAATTGCATTGTGTATTGGACCAAATGGGATGGCAAAGACCCCTCAACAAAAACTAGAGACTGCCGAATTACTCTTTGAGACTGGTAAAAAATATGGATTAAAAATTGAACAATTTATTTTTGACGTTCTAACATTTACACTTGCAACTGGTGAGGATGAATTCCTTGAAGCAGGAAAAAATACACTTGAAGGAATCAAACTTGTAAAGCAAAAATTCCCAAATTCTTATACTACTTTGGGTCTAAGCAACATTAGTTTTGGACTAGTTCCTTATGCTAGAAAAATTCTAAACTCTGTATTCTTGCATCACGCAATAAAGGTAGGTCTTGATACTGCAATTGTAAATGCAAAAGAGATTATTCCATATGGAGAGATTGATGAAAAGGAAAGAAAACTTGCAGAAGATCTCATCTTCAATACTCATCCTAATGCATTATCTGAACTGATAACATACTTTGAGAATGCAGGACCTCAAACCAATACTGCATCAAAGAAAGTAGATGTAGACCCGTCGTGGCCATCGGGAAAGAGGGCTAACTTTAGAATCGTAAACAGACTCAAAGATGGAATTGAAAATGATGTTGTTTCTGCTATTGTGGATAAAGTTGGTAAAAATGAAATTCTAAAAGATACTGATGGGGTATTATCTCTTGATGCTCCACCAGAAGTAACTCATGATGGTGCAATTCGAACTCTTAATGAAGACTTGTTGCCTGCAATGAAAGAAGTTGGTGATAAATTTGGAGCAGGAGAATTAATCCTCCCATTTGTTTTAAAATCTGCTGAATGCATGAAGGCAGCAGTTGGTGAACTTGAAAAGTATTTGGTAAAAGAAGAAGGCTCTAGCAAAGGTAAATTGGTCTTAGGTACTGTATATGGTGACGTCCATGATATTGGAAAGAATTTGGTAAAGACAATCTTTCAAAATAATGGTTATACTGTTTATGATCTTGGAAAGCAAGTTCCATTACAGAAATTCCTTGAAAAAATTGATGAAGTAAAACCTGATGCAATTGGACTTTCTGCATTATTGGTATCTACATCAAAGCAAATGCAATTCTTTGTAGAACATGCAAGAAAAAATAACATGGATATTCCGATTCTTTGTGGTGGTGCTGCAATTAACAGTAATTACATTAATCGTATTGCAAAGGAAGATGGAATTTATGAACCTGGTGTCTTTTATTGTAATACCATGTTTGAAGGTCTCAAAACAATGGACACTTTGATTTCTGATGACAAACCAAAACTGTTGGCAGAGTGGAAAGAAAAATTAGAAAATTGGAAAGAAAAATCTACTGCAACAGTTGATCCTACTACACTACCAAAAAGTGACATTAAACCAGTACCTGCACCCATTCCGAAAGTTATCGGTGAGCCAATTCGTCTAAAGGCAGAACAAATCAAGATGGATGAAGTATGGCAACTCATTGATAAGAAATCTCTCTTCAAGCTTTCTTGGGGTCTGAGAGGTAAGGCCGGCTCTGAATCCGAAGCTGATCATGAACAACTGCTTAGCCAATGGAAGATTAGAATAATTCGAGAAAAACTGTTTGAACCTGAAGTTGTTTATGGTTATTTCAAATGTCATAACAAGGATGGAAGACTAATTGTAGAAAATCCTCATGGTGATGATGCATCCTTTGACTTTCCTCGTTCTACCAAACCTGATCATCTGTGTTTGACTGACTATTTTGGTGATGATGATGTTGTTGCATTTCAGGCAGTAACTGTTGGAAACAAAGTTGCAGATATTATTGAACAATGGAATAAAGAAGACAAGTATACTGATGCATACTATCTTCATGGATTGGCAGTTGAAGTTGCAGAAGGATTGGCTGAATGGATTAACCGCAAAATAAAATCTGAATTAAATTTGGATGCCGGCGGTTTGAGATACTCTTGGGGTTTTCCTAGTTGTCCGGATGTATTGCAACATCATTTGGTATGGAACCTCTTGGAGCCAGAAAAATCTGGAATGGAATTAACTGAATCAGGTCAGATAATTCCTGAACAATCAACTGCTGCCATAGTGGTGCATCATCCCAAAGCATCATACTTTGTACTTTAGAGACTTGTTTTTCCCAAAAATTCGTTTAATCCTGTAAAATCATTTGGGGATGTGAGCAAGACGTCTCCTGTAATCTCATGTGATTTTTTTAATAACTCTTCAAATTCTTGACTGTATAACTCTAAATCCAAATCCAAAAACTTTGCAGATTTTTCATTTTTTTCTGAAGGAAATAATATGATTGGAATGACTGAAAATTCCTTTAGATTGTCTGCTAATGCTTGTACTTGTTCTACATTTTGAACTACCTGTGTCATGAATCCTCTTGGCCCTGCATCTGTTTTCTTTCCAAGTTTAGAGAAATTTGGTTTGTTTGATACTGAAAGGTACAAATCAATTTTTGAATCTATATTTTTTTCTTTTAGTTTTTTCACAGTCAAGCTTGGAATCTCTCCTGAATCCACTTTTCCTGTTTGTGAAGGATCTCCCATCAAAATTAGTATTCCTGAAAAGCCAATCTCAATACAATTATCAACAAACTCTGAAATTTCCTCTTCTGATTTGTCTCTCACTCTGAGGCTTACTGTAATTGGTAAATCTGGAATTTCTTTTTTGATTATTTTTCCTACCTCTAATGGTGAAACTCTATGAAATCCTAATACATTTTCAGTGAGATGAATCGCATCGCATTTTTTTGAAATATCTTTTATTCTCTCTATGAATTTCTTTATCGATTTATCTATATCTCCATCAGGTAAAATTTTAGGTGGATTAGCTTCATACCTGATTGTCATATTGTCATTTCTTGTATCCTTGGTTAAAACCTTTGAATACCAAAACCCATATGGAAAAGTAGGATGGATGAAAAATGATTCTTGAAAATATCAAATCCCTTCTTACTAGTTCAATTCACCCCAACATCGCTGTTCCTGGAAAATATCGTTTAGCATCTGTTCTAGTTGTGATTTATGGAAATGATCCAATTGTTGTAATGACTGAAAAACCAAAGAACATGAAATTCCATGCTGGTGAAATTTCATTTCCTGGTGGAAAATTGGATTCAGAAGATTCTGATCTTTTGGATACAGCATTACGTGAAACAAGTGAAGAGATTGGATTGACAATTTCAAAGGAGCAAGTGATCGGTCAACTAGAATCTGTAATCACTTTGAATTCTGGATTTAAAATATTGCCATTTGTTGCAGTTGTTAATGAGATTCCTCCACTTTCACCAAATCGTGAAGTAGAGCAAATTTTTCACATGCCTCTTGATTCTTTATTGAAAACTATGGCACCCGATCCTGATCCATCACATAACATAATTCAGGAAATGTTCACCTTTGAATTTGAAAATAAAATTGTCTGGGGGGCATCTGCTAGAATCCTAAAACAGATACATGATAGCCTAAAATCCTGAGATTCATTTAAAAAGAGCTCCGCGTGCCTGAAAATCTATGGCTGCTCGTAAGTCCTCTCCAAGGAAAATTCGTCTGTTAAAGAAAACAAAACAGGCATCACCAGTTCCTGCATGGATTATCCTCAAAACAAAAAGAGGTGTCAGAACAAATCCAAAACGTAGAGCTTGGAGATCAACTGATGTGGAGGTAGGATAGATGTCTCAAGAAGTAGAACGCGTTTACACAATTCCACTCGGTAAAGTATTACTATCTCAATCACAACATAGAGCCGTTAGAGCAATCAATATGATTAAAGAATTTGCTCGTCATCACATGAAAGTTGAAGATATTAAAATTGAAGAAGATTTAGCTCATCAAATTTGGTCAAAAGGAGTTCGAAGTCCTCCAAGAAAGGTTAGAGTTAGAATGAGCAAGACCGATGAAGGTTATGTTCTTGTTTCTCCATATGAAGAAGAAATTGAATCTAAAGTAACTCCTGAAAAAGAAACTCCAAAAGTTGAAGACAAAGTAGAAGAACCCACCAAAGAAGAAAACAAAGTTGAAGCAGAAGTTGAAGAACCAGAAGCAGAAACTAAAGTTGAAGCAGAAGT
>REGH01000057.1:1752-6001 GCA_003702495.1 Candidatus Nitrosopumilus sp. | reverse complement strand
TATGTACAATGCTAGGACATCCAAGAAAATGTCCTCACGATCATGACATTCCAGTTGGAGAATGTTGTAAAGCATCTTAGTATCCCAAAAGATATATCATCTTAGAAATTAGATTAATCATGGCATGTTTTTGCGGATGTGAAACATATGAAAAAGATGATAACGGATTCAAGATTGCCTGTGTAAAATGTGGACATGGTCCTCAAAACCACGATGATGAATTTAGAGCCGCTGCAAGAAAGAACGAGTCACAAAGCCAAAAACGTGATGCAGACTTTGGATAGAAATTATTCGCCAATAATTTTTACTAGTACTCTTTTTGCTCGCTTTCCATCAAATTCTCCATAGAAAATTTGTTCCCATGGACCAAAATCTAACTCACCATTAGTTATTGCAACAACTACTTCTCTTCCCATCACTTGTCTTTTTAGATGAGCATCTGCATTGTCTTCTCCAGTATCGTTATGTCTGTACTGATCAACAGGAGCATGTGGTGCTAATTCTTCTAACCATTTTTCATAGTCATGAAGTAATCCACCTTCATTGTCATTGATAAAAACACTAGCAGTAATGTGCATGGCATTTACAAGACACAAGCCTTCTTTGACTTTGCTTTCAGTTACTAGTTTTCTAATATCAGGAGTGATGTTGACAAATCCTCTACGGGCTTCAACATTAAATGTTAGATATTCAGTTAGTGAATTCATAATTTTTCAAAGTCAATCATCAATTAAAATCATAGGCAGGCTCAGAACTCAAGATCCTCATCATCATTTCAAAGGGATAGGTTCATCACCACCTGCAAGCCATATTTGAGGCAGATTCCTATTGAGTCTTTCAAGAAGCTTGATAAATGGCTAATAATTTATTCATACAAAATGGTTGCAATTGACACTCCAGCATCAGTTGAAAGTTTTAGAAGATTCATCATTTCTAGTACGTGTAAATCTTATGCTCCAAGAAGTTATTTGGATGATTCAGAAGTATTTGCTGAAAGAGAAGATAGTTTAGGTGCAATCTATGTCGAAGCAGCTGATAAAGTAACTTTGAAAAAAATTAGAGATATCACATTTGTTAATGCAAGAGATATTCTAGGAATTATCTATAATTCAAAAAGCGGAAATACAGCTCTAAAATGGCGCCAATTAAAAAGAAATCATGGTAAGGTTACAGGGGAGGCATCGGCAAACTCTTTAACAAATTTAGCTGAATCAGGAGTTCTCACTTTAGATTGGGTTGAAAATTATCTAAAGAAAAAATCTGAAGAAACAACTAACGAAGTAGCAAACTAAACTCTTTTCTCTTTGGAGAATAGAACAACAACATGATTACAAAAAATATTGATGAGAATTTAATTTCAGTCATTCCAGAAGATTCAGATGATCTTTTGAATTTACGTAGAATTATCAAAGAAAATGACAAAGTGATTGGAGACACAACCAGAGTACTAAAACAAGACAAAGATTATTCTAGACCCGACAAAGGGGAAAGAGTTAAGATTAGAATCGCATTAACTGTAGAAAAAATTTCACTTGATGATGTACTAGATAGATTGAGAATTGGAGGTACTATTTCAGAATCAAGTAATGAGTCAGTACCACATGGAACTCATCATTCTTTTATTTTAAAAATTAATGACGGCATTACAATTTCAAAGAAAAAGTGGTTACCATTTGAAAAAAATCTTTTAGAATCAAGTAACAATCAAGTTGGATTTGTGCTTGTAGCAATTGATACAGGGGATAGTGGAATTGCAAGATTGAGAGGAACACATTTGGAATTTATGCCAAATATTTACTCAGGTTCTGGTGGAAAAAGATACAAAACTAATTTTAATATTGAAAAATTCTTTGAGCAAGTTCAACAAGCAGTTTCAACTATTCTAAAGGAAGCAGACTCAATTGTGATTTTTGGTCCAGGTGAAACAAAGAAACGATTTGCTAATTTTATTCAAAAATCTCAAAATTTACAAAAATTCAAGGTACAAGTTGTTGAAGGAATAGATTCTGGGGGAGAAGATGGAATTTACACATTTACAAAGTCAAACACAATGAAAGAGATAATGTCAGATAGTAAACTGGCTAAAGCATCATCAATTATTGATAAAGTAATGCATCTTGCAAATAAAAAAAGTAAGAAATTCACAATGGGTTTTGATGAGACATTTAATGCAAATCAAATGGGTGCAGTAGAGTCCATGGTTTTTTCAGATAAAGCAATTCAAGACGATGAACAAAAAATGATAGATTTTCTAAACGATATGGAAAATAAAGGAGTCAAAATGTATAGTGTGGATTCATCTACAGACATAGGCCTAAGAGTTACTGGATTAGGAGGCATAGTTTCCCTGTTACGATATTCAATAGAATCTTAACTTGTAGAGTCTATCAACCAGTCAAGATAGGGTTTGTTTATTGAAGTCAAATCACTTTCAGCAATTTCAGGAACATCATACGGATGAGTTTCTCTAATTTTTTCTTTGAGTAATTTTTTATTTTTAGAGGTAGTTTTAAAAATTGCAATATATTCAGAGGTGTTTTCTATTTTTTTATTCCAAGAATAAATTGAAGAAATTTTTGAAATATTTACGCATGCAACTGTCTTATTTTTTACAAACAATTTGGCAATTTTTGTAATTGATTTTTTGTCAGGATAAGTCGAGATAATTACTGTAGGTTTCACAGTAACCGATAAATGTCCGTACCTTAAAAAAATTACAATTAGTTTGGAACTTGATTTTATCACTCAAAATTCGATTATCTATGTACTAATGGCATGGGTCGTAATTGTTATTGTTGCAAAGGGATTAAAATTAGAAAAATACGGTTTTGAGATAAAGGCATATAGTTTAACTTACAAAAATAAACAAGTCAACTCTGTACTGTTAAAACTTCTTAGTCGGACAAGAAGAGGAATCAGAGTTTTTGCAGATGTAAGTGTAATTTCAGGTTTCATTATGATGGGTTTTGCATTTTGGTTTTTGCTAAATAATGTAGCAAACTTTTTTGTTGCACAAACAGAATTTTCGGAATTAACTGTTCTCATTCCGGGAGTTACATTAACTTCAGCAGCATCAATTACTTACTTTTTGCTGTCAATTCCAGTTGTGTTAGTTATTCACGAAGGAGCACATGGAATTGTTGCAGCATTAGAAAAGATAAAGATCAAAACAGGAGGATTTGCAATATTTATTGCAATGTTTGCAGGTTTTGTAGAACCTGATGAAGAAGAATTCAACAAGGCAAAAAAGATTTCAAAACTTAGAGTTATTGGAGCAGGAGCTACATCAAATGTAATTTTTGCATTTGCTTTGGGAGCAATTTTACTTACAAATCCATTCTTTGCAATGGTTTTACCTGAACCACTGTTAAGTACATTCTATGAGTTACCTGAAGGAGTTCTAATTCTTTCAATTATTGAGAATTCAGGAGCAGAACAAGCAGGATTACTTGCAAATGACATCATTACGTCAATCAACGACAAGCCGATTCTTAGTCCGGCGGATTTCCCCAGTTTGAATCCAGGTGATACGGCAAGTGTTTCTGTACTTAGAGATGGACAACCATTAGAATTTAGTCTTCAAGTAATGCCAGCACCAGATGATCCAGAAAGAGGACTAATTGGAATTATGAGAGATAATTCATTTGCATACAAGCCTGTATTGAATTTCATTGAATGGAATGATCCAAACGTCTCAATGTTCCTTCTATGGTTATGGATGATTTCATTTTTCATCGGAATCATCAATATGCTTCCATTACCAATTCTAGATGGTGGAAAATTCATTCATACAATTATCGATAAAAGAATTTCAGAGAAAGCAGTAAACGGAGTAATGTGGGCAATCTATGCTTTTACTTTTGCTTTGTTTGGGCTTAACATTGCCCTCTCGTATGTAAAATCTGGCTGGTTTACAATATAGAAAATACCTAAAGTATCTAGCTAGTTTCGTTAAGCATACTTAGGCACAATTTGAGAAAATGTACCAGTTTTGAAAAACGAGTTAATTCCTGGAAAGAGAATTGTTATGGCGGATTGAGTTTTTTTAGATTCCCAATAAATCTGAAAAATCATCTTTGTGTTTTGGTTTTCGATTTCCCATTTTGGGGAAATTTGGTCCTGGTTTAAATCCATAATTTAATTTCTTGAATTCGTGCAAATTAAAAGCGTAAAGAGAAATCTAGCAATTCTTACACTTGTTATCTCAACAATTGTAATTGTTTCTGGAAATATTTCTACCGCAGATGCA
>REGH01000057.1:0-1652 GCA_003702495.1 Candidatus Nitrosopumilus sp. | reverse complement strand
GTTTAAATCCATAATTTAATTTCTTGAATTCGTGCAAATTAAAAGCGTAAAGAGAAATCTAGCAATTCTTACACTTGTTATCTCAACAATTGTAATTGTTTCTGGAAATATTTCTACCGCAGATGCAGCACCAGAAGAGAAAATCTGGATTTGTCATGCAACATCTAGTGAGACCAATCCATACGTTCTACTGCAAATTAACAAAAGCGCATGGAACGACGATGATGGAAAGGGACACGGCGATGATGGTGCACCAGACAGACACCGCGACTCTTTAGATTTGAGTTTGTGTACTGATCCTGATACTGATACTACTGCTCCAGAAATTTCATACTCTGCAGAATGTACAATCCCTGGAAACAATGGATGGTGCATTGGCGAAGTTCAAATTGTATGGACAGTTGAAGATGCAGAATCTGAAGTATCTAATTCAAGTGGTTGCGAAGACATTACTGTAAACTATGACACAACTGGTGTCAGCTTTACATGTGAGGCAACCAGCGAAGGTGGAACAAATTCTGTAACCACTGAAGAATTTAAGATCGACTCTACTGCTCCTGTAACATTGTTTGATTCACAAACTCCTGAAGCTAACGAAAATGGCTGGAACAACTCAGCTGTTGACGTAAACTTTAGTTGCTCTGATGAGACATCAGGTGTTTTAACTGACTCTGTAATTGTATCACTAACTGAGGAAGGCGCAGAACAATCTGCAACTGCTCAATGTGAAGATAGTGCAGGAAACACATCTGATGCAACAGTCTCTGGAATCAACATTGACTTGACTGCTCCAACATTTGGTGATATCGAGGATTCATACTTGCTAGACCAACCAGTAGATGTTTCCTGTGATGATTCACTATCTGGAATTGCAACATGTGATGCAACCTTGGATACAGAAAATCCTGGAACCAACACCTCATCAATCTCAGCATCTGACCTTGCTGGAAATGAAGCATCTCTTGACTTGACATACCAAGTTTTCTATGAACTTGCATGCAATGATGGTGATGATGGATTTTCAAGCCCATTGGATAATTCCAACTATAACGTCGGAAGAACAATCCCAATGAAGTTTGATGCATGTAATTACTATGGAGATATAGTTGAGAACGTAGTTGCAACTGCATTTATTGACGATCAAGAGGCTACCACCAAAGGCAAGTCAAATGACGGCAATCTGTTCAGATACAGCGAAGACAGTCAACAATACATCTACAATGCAGACACCACTGGATATTCAGTAGGAGACTATACTCTGTATGCATACCTAGATGACGGTCAAACAATATCTGAAACTGTAGAATTTACTGAAAAGTCTAAGAAGAAATAATTCTAGACAATTCTTTTTTTATTATTTTTCTCTCAGGCACGTTTTCAGGTTTGATTTTCAATAAATTTCTCGTTATCAAATTAGCAGTTCACGATATTAAGACGGGGAAAATTCTAATTTTTGATGGTTTTGTAAATCGTTCCTAAAAGTGATTATGAAACTGATTTCAGCGCCTAAAGAATCATTAATGAAAAAAAATATTCAAATTCATGAAATGTGATTACTGTGAAAATTCAGCAGTTTACACTCGAAAATATTCTGGTCAAAAACTTTGTTCAAAATGTTTCTCAAATTCTATTGTAAGAAAGACTGCAAAAAC
>REGH01000018.1 GCA_003702495.1 Candidatus Nitrosopumilus sp. | reverse complement strand
CATTAAGATCATAAGTTACAATAAGATTTCCTTGGTTAGGTAAAAGTACGATATTTTTCATGCCTTCAGCTTCTGGTACTGATTCTTCTATACCCAATTTCATAAATTTCACATTAGATACCACTCCATCTACAAAAGTTAATTGACTAGGATCTTTTGAATTTCTGAGTTCATGAATAACTTTTACATTTCCTTCATTGTTGATTGTAATTGTTACTGATTTTTGTCCTACTTCTTGAAATGATTCTTGTCCAAAAACCTCTGGCGAAAAAAAGAGTAAACTTAAAGCAAAAAAACCTACTAAAACCTTCTTCATTATTCACTCACTGTAACATGAGTCATTTCTACTTTTTCTAAAGGACAATCATTACCATCTCTTTCTAGATTCACAATCTTATCTGCCACATCCATACCTTCAGTAACCTCTCCAAATACAGTATATTGTCTGTCTAGAAATGTGCTGTCAGTTGTTACAATGAAGAATTGTGAGCCTGCACTATCTGGATCTTGTGCTCTAGCCATCGAAACAATTCCACGTAAATGAGATCTAGAACTAAATTCTGCTTTTACGTTATACCCTGGACCTCCCATACCCCATGAACTTTTGTTATCTGTTTTTGTATTTGGGTCTCCACCTTGAATCATAAATCCTGGAATTACTCTGTGGAAGAGAGTTCCATTATAGAATCCATCTTTGGCTAACTTTTCAAAGTTTCTTACTGTTTCAGGAGCCAAATCCGGTAGAAGTTTAAAAGAGATTTTTCCAAAATTTGTTTCAATATTTGCTGTAGTCATATGAAATACTCTAAACTATTATCATAAGAGTCTTTTGCGGAAATCCTTTTGATAATTTCAAAGTTTTGATATCTATTTTGAAAAATCTACAACTCTCAGTACGGTTTTCGTTGATAGAGAAAATTTTTGAAGACTTTGAATTTTTTTGTAATGAAAAGTTTGGGTTTCTAATAAATTAAAATTCTAAAATTTGAAAAGTTATAGTGTTATATAGAACAGTTAGAATTTAGATTTCGTTGAATCGCACAAACCAGAGTACGATCATTAAAGAAGCAATTAATTCCTATCTCGACAAAGGGGTAACTGACAAACAAGACATCTACACCAAAGTAGTTGATGAGCTTGGAGTTCCAAGACCTACTGTCAGAAGAGTTGCAAGGGATCTAAGAACTGAATTATTACAAAAAATCCAAATTCTACAATCTGATATGCCTAAAGCAACTGTTGCTACTGAAGAAGACGAGTAAATTCGACTCTTTTTTCTTTTTAATTATTATTATTCTCAGAATTTTACCATTACTATTATAAATAATGAATTTTTCAAATTATTTATGGGAGTTTTAGGAAACCACCTGGCAACTATTGTCACGGGTGTTTTTGCAGCAACATTGACTGGTCTTTGGCCTTACTTTGTAGACTTTGCCCCCTTACTGAACTTTGTATTTATCATGGCAGTTCCAATTACTTGGTTCATGGTATTCACTTGCTGGATATCTCAAAAAAGTACAGACTACATGCACAATTTTGCTCATCAAAATGAAAAAAAGGCAGAAAAACAAAGAGCACAAACAGTTCATTCCACATCAGCTGGTATGCAAATGAGCATTTCAGAAATTTCACAAGTAAAGTCTGAATTATCTTCTGAATTAGATGAACTAAAAGAAACTGTGAAGATAAAAGATAGTGAAATTGAGAGACTAAACCAAGAAATCTCTAATCTTCAAACTCTAGTCCAGATTGAATCTTTGAAAACTGAATTAGCTAATTTGAAAATGTTAGCTTCAAAAAAGAAATAATCTAAAACTTAATCTTTACAGTGAGAACAAACTATCCCGTGATTACTCTTGCAACCTGGACAACTTTCTGCTCCGCCATAATGACATTTACATGAACATAACTCTGTAGGATCTTTTTTGTCAGTCAATTGTAATTTTGTATATGTTGTTAGTATTTGACTTTTACATTGTGTCGAGATAATTTTTTGTGAATTCGTGCTAACAATTTCCAGATTTAAAATTAATTTACAAAAATTATAGCGATGTTGAACAGTATGATTTCAAATATCTATGATTATTTTTCCAAATCTACAAATAATTCTTTTAAATTTTCATATACAAAAATTTATGATTTTTTTAAAATTTGTTAAATTAGTCTTCTAGTTTTTCTGCCATCTTCAAAGTTTCATCAACCATCTCTCTCAGTCTGCTTTTTCCATCTTCTGAAAGATTGTTTTCAGTTATTGCTTCTGTGGTTAGGAAAACAGCCTTTGGATTTGTGATTACTCGAAAATATGATAATAATTGAGTGATTAATGTTTGAACATCAATAAATCCTATATTCCCTGCAGCCAATATTGCCATACCTGCAACTTTTCCTTCCGTCTCTTTGTAATTTACATATTCAAACAAATTTTTGAGCGCAGCACTGAAAAATGAATTGTAAATTGGGGAGCCAATTAGCCATACATCTGCCTCCATAATGTCTTTCGCAGCATCTTTTGTAACCTGATTGTATTCCTCTTCAGGTCCTCTATAGCACTCAACTTGTCCCTCAGATAAATTGATGAGTTTGACATCTTGATTCTTTGTTTTAGTGTATTCGTAAACATACTTCATTAAGATCTGTGTGTTTGCATTTTTTCTTGGACTGCCAGAAATTACTACAACTTTCATAACTAATTCCAATTCTTTTTCTATTTAAATTTCTAGAACAAAAAACAAAACGGGCTTGGAGGGCTTCGATCCCTCGACCTGTAACTTAGGAGGCTACCACGCTATCCATGTTGCGCGTCAAATTGACTCTGCGCCACAAGCCCAGCAAAAAAAACATTCTTAATTATTTAAGCGTAATCAAGATTTTCTTTAATCATTTTTTGAATACTTTGCCAACTCTCATTTTGTTGATCATTCCATTTTTCAAAGTATACTACATCTTTTAGATCAAGTCTTGGTAACCAACCAGCAGTTTCAAGATCTGGTTTTTCTGCAAAGTCATCTACATATCCCAAACACAAATACGCTACAGGAACAACATGTTCAGGCAATTCCAAATTTTCTTTTAGTGTTTCATTTGATAGGATGCTCACCCACCCAAGACCAATTCCTTCTGTTCGAGCTGCTAACCACAAATTTTGAATTGCGCAACACACACTATACAATCCTGCTTCAGGTATGCTAGATCTACCTATCACAAATGGACCAAATTTTGATGGATCATAAGTAACGCACAAATTCACAGGAGATTCTAAAATTCCTTCTAGTTTGAATGAAAGATACTTTGATTTCTTTGGTTCCTCTACCAATTGAGATGAACGATTCTTTTCTTCTTCAAAGGATGCTTTAATCTTCTTTTTTGTTTCAATATCTTTTATCAGAATGAAATTCCATGGTTGTGAGAATCCCACAGATGGTGCATGGTGTGCTGCATGAAGAATCTTTGAGAGAGCCTCATCTTCAATAGGCCTTGATGTAAAATGAGATCTAACATCCCTTCTTGAATAAATTGCCTTGTAGAATCCATTTTTTTCTTCTTCAGTAAAATTATCTTCCAACTAATTCACGCCTTTCTTCTTTTTATTCATCCTTTCTTTTGTTAAACGTTAATAATGCCACGATTTAATTTTGTATTTCAATGGGCCGGTAGTCTAGCTGGTTAGGATACCGCCTCGACACGGCGGTGATCGTGAGTTCGAATCTCTCTCGGCCCACTTTTTAATTAAAAACCAGTACTGAATTCTTTGTCAATAGTACTCCATGAGGTCTGAGTAGTAAGAAGTCCTTCAGCTGAAAAACTATCAATTCTTTCATTTATCATATCCTCATAAATTGCTGGATCAATTTCTGATTTTGTTAATACAAAAATACTGCTCAATGGAATTTGATCCCCTGACGAAAATACTGCCCTTCCTGGTAATGCAACATCCATTGCAGAATATTGACCAGAACCCAATTCAATTCCATTAGCAAATAGTTGGTAATCAATAACTCCAACTGTGAATGCTTTTTCACTTGGATTTTTTACAAGAAAAGTAACGTCAAACTTTGCTTTGTTATTTACATTATCTACATTAATCAATTCAACACTAAACAATTCAATTTCTGCTTGTTCCAATTGAGCATTATCTAAACTTGCATAGAAAACAATTGCCCCCATTAAGGCAAAAACTCCTGCTATTGCAACATAAACTGTCATTCTGCTCTGAAGTGCCATTTCAATCTACCAAGTTACGTATAACTAAAAAAGGTTGTCAAGATCCAAATACATAATATTTCATTCAAAATATGATAAAGTATGACAGCAATGGAGCAAGCAATTCTAACATGGATTCATCTTGTTGCAGCTGCAATTTGGGTAGGTGGCTCTTTGTTCATTGGAATAGTCTTTTCTCCACTTCTCAAAACTATGACAAACTCTGTTGAAGAAAGAATGCAAATTATGATTCGTGTTGGAAGACGATTTAACAAAGTAGCTGTTCCTTCGTTAATTATTTTGATGGCAACAGGATTGTATAGTTCTCATGTTTTACTAAGCAAACCAGATCTTCTTGTTGCAACAAGTTACGGAACTTTTCTTATTATCAAAATACTTCTTGTAATTGCATTAATTATTACGTACATTATTCATGTTAGAGTTATTCGAAAAGATATTGAAGACAAAATAATGTCAAACCAAATGCCTGAACATCAAATTCAAACATTAAGAAAGAAAATCATTATTCTTGGAGAAATTACTGTGGTTTTATCAATAGCAATACTGTTCTTTGCAGCATTACTTGATGCTGGAGTATGACACTCCTTCAATAATTACTTCAAAACCATTTGGTAATCTACCTATTCCATACTTACAACCAGAAATTTTTGACGTTACAAACAAGTTGGTTTCCAAATGCTTTGTGATTTTTTTTACTTGAAATGTAGTTTTACCTTTGGCCAAACTTGCTGGAACCACAATCATATCTGCCAAATTTTCATCTACGGCTAGACTTTCTAAAAATTCATCAAGATCTATGTTAAAACTCTCTGTTTTTTTATCAAATAATCCATCAATTCCCGTAATTGATTTCTCATCGATGCTGTAAACTAGTAAAGATGCACCTGAGTCTAATGCATCTTGCTCTTTAACTTCTGCATTTACAACAAAATTATCATCCACTAATTTTTCCTTAATTTTTTTAATCTCACTTTCAATTTTTTCCTTTGGAATTTTTGAAAATGTACATAGAATTTTTGCTTGATTTGTTTTTCTTTTTGATAATGAAATAGCTTTAACACTAGAAGGATAAATTTCTAAATTAATTTCGCCATTTCCTTTTGGATAATATCCTCTTTTTTTGAATTCAATTGAAAAATTAATTCCCATTCTTGAATATACTTCTCTCAAAACATGTTGTGTGTAAAACATTGTTGGACTCCACTGTACATCTGTGCCACCTCTGATTGAAAGCTCAAGTTTATTTTTTGATATGGCTACTATTGGAATTAATACTTGCAAAATTAGCGAAATACTTCCTGCTGTTCCTACATCTTCAGATAATTTTGAACTTTTAATTTTTCCTGGAATAAATTTTAATTCTGTAGAACCAATTTCATCACCAATTACTTTGGAATCTGAAATTTTTTTTAAAATTTGAATTGCTGTAAGATGTTGTGGTTTTAATCCAGGAACCTTTCTATTTTTTCTTATATTTTCAATGTGAATTGGTTGTTTTGTAATACATGAAATGGTAATTGCAGAACGAATTATCTGTCCTCCTCCTTCACCATATGCTCCATTAATTTTTAAAAAATCCATGATTTTTTCTTTTTACGACTCTTTATGATAGTTTTTTAAAAAAGAAATTTTCTATTCTTTTGTATGAACGGATTACTCATAGGAAGATTCCAACCTTTCCATTTGGGTCATCTTGAGGCATTACGATTTGCTTTATCCAAAGTTGATAAATTATGGCTAGGTTTGGGAAGTTCAAACAAACCTACTGAAAAGAATAATCCTTTTTCAGCTGAAGAACGCAAAGAAATGATTCTATCTTCTATAGATGAATCTATGAAACTAAAAATTTCAATCTATTTTATCCCTGATTTGGATAATCATGTAAGGTGGATTGAAAAAATCGATACAATTGTTCCGGATTTTGATATTGTATTCTCAAATGATGAATTGACGAATCATCTGTATTCAAAGCGGGATGTTCAAGTAATGCCAATTCCTTTTTTGAAAAGAGACGAATTATCTGGAACAAATGTTAGAGATTTGATTATTAGCGATCAGAAATGGGAGCATCTTGTACCTCTAGGAACTAGAAAATTTTTAGAAAAATCAAATGCTAAAGATCGACTCAAAATTCTTTAATTATAAATAAGCCTCATCAAAAACTCTCTTTGGAGATAAATTTTGGAATATTTAGTAATGCTTCCCGGACCAACAAATGTCCCAGAGCGAGTTACTCGTGCTATGGTTACCCCTTCAATTAATCACCGTAGTGATGATTTTGTAGAACTTTATGAGGAATGTGTTGATAATACAAAGAAAATTTTTGAAACTGAAGGAGATGCTGTTTGTCTATCTGCTTCTGGAACTGGTGCAACCGAATGTTCAGTTGTTAACTTAATCAAAAAAGGTGACAAAGTAATCATTCCAGTTAATGGAGAATTTAGTACTCGTTTGGCTCAACAAATCGAATGGGCAGGTGGAGAAACAATCAGGGTTGAAACTCAACCAGGTGTAAACGCAACTTATGATCAAATCAAAGAAGCTTTTGATAATAACAAGGATGTAAAGGCATTCTATTGTGTTTGGAATGAAACTTCTACAGGAACCATGTTGAACTATCTTGATAAAATAAAGGATCTTACATCTAGAAATGATTCCTACTATGTTTTAGATGGAGTCTCAATCGTTGGTGGTGAAGAACTTCACATGGATAAATGGGGAATTGATATTGCAATGACCGGTGCACAAAAAGCATTTGCATGTCCTCCAGGCATTTCACCAATCTGTATTAATCAAAGAACTAGAAAATACATGGAAGATAATCCTCCAAATACAATGTATTTCAATTTACCAAGATACTTCAAGTATTATGATGAGGCAAAACATACCCCATTCACTCCTGCATTGCCAGTTCTATATGCTTACAGAGAAGCAATGCGAATTATCTTAGAAGAGGGTATGGAGCAAAGAATTCATCGTCATAGAGTTTGTTCTGATGCATTATATTCTGGATTGTCTGCAATCGGATTAACACCATTTGCTGATGAAAATTCCCGTTCAACAGTTGTAATTGCATTAAACTACTTAGATGGACTAGAAGACAAAATTTTCCGTGATACACTTGCAAAGAAATTCAGAATTCTTGTTGCAGGTGGATTTGGTAACCTCAAAGGCAAAGTGTTTAGAGTCGGATGTATGGGCGAAGTTAATCAATATCATGTTATGAGAGCAATCTCTGGAATTGCTTCAACATTAGCAATGATGGGATATGATACTGATCCACAAGCAGGACTCAAAGTTGCTGAAGAAAAACTAAAAGCTCTCTAAAACCCTGTTAACTTAATATAAGGAAATTCGAGACCGATCACATTGACTTTCGATAAAGGTTCACTAGTCCTAGTTGATTATACAGCAAAGGTCAAAGACAGTGAAGAGGTATTTGACACAACTCTTGAAGAGGATGCAAAAAAATATTCAATTCATGAGCCAAATGTCAAGTATCAGCCAAAACTAGTTTCTATTGGTGAAGTTTCATATCCAGTTCTAAAAGGACTTGATGAAGCTCTTGCAAAAACAACTGTTGGTGACAAACTAACAGTTGAAGTTACACCTGAGAAAGGATTTGGTGAAAGAGATTCTGGCAAAGTCAGAATGATTCCAATTAGAAAATTAGGTGAAGATGCTGAGAAAGTTTCTGTTGGTGATACAATTGAAGTTGATAATAAACGCGGAATAATTCGTTTTATTGGTTCAGGAAGAGTACAGATTGATTATAATCATAGATATGCAGGAAAAACAATTCTTTTTGATGTTAATGTTCTCAAATCTCTTGATGCTCCAAATGATAAAGTTGATGGAATTCTAAAAAATAGACTTCCAGTGGAGGACTCTAAAATCTCATTTGACCTCAAAGACAAAGAAGTAAGCATTACCATTCCTGAAGAAATTCTTCGTGCAGATGGTTTGCAAATTATGAAACACTTTATTCAACTAGATATTTTCAAATTTGTTCCTACTTTAGAAAAAGTAAACTTTGTTGAAACTCATGTCAACAAACAAACTAAAGAAAAGAAACCTGAAACTACAGAAAAAACCCCTGAACAAAAGACTGCTTAAATTAAATCACTTTAGTACTCTTTGCAAGACTTTTTGCCTTTCTTTCTGTCATCTCTACTTCCTTTAGAATTGTATATCTTTCAGGTCTCAAATCTTGTGCAATAATTAATGCATCAATAATTTGTTCATCGGTTAAACCAATTTGTTTTGCAGTAGTTGGTGCTCCAACATCTTTTAGAGTTTTAACAATTTTTTTCCAATCCTGTCCTTGAAGTTTTGCAATCATAATGGAACCTATTCCACATTTTTCTCCATGTAATCCCTTTCCTGGTGCAATTTTATCTAAAGCATGTGAAAAAAGATGTTCTGCACCTGAACATGGTCTGCTACTTCCTGCAATACATGAGGCAACACCTGCACTAATCAAAGCCTCAACAATTACTCTTGCATCTAATCCCTTTTTTGCATATTTTCTTGAATTGTCAAGCACCATCATGGCACTCATCATAGCTAACTCTGCTGAGTAAGTTCCATAGTATTCACCAGTTTTTTGATGGCCTAGTTGCCAATCCTTTACTGCAATGATATTTGCTATCAAGTCCCCACAACCACTAGCAAGAAGTCTTGATGGTGCTTTTTTGATAATGTCTATGTCAACAAATACTCCTAATGGGGCAGATGCAACAATAGAATGTGGTTTGTCGCTTTTAACTGAAACAAATGGACTTGATACCCCATCATGTGATGCAGCAGTTGGTACGCTGACAAATGGAATATCTAAATTAAAAGAAATTAATTTTGCAGTATCAACAGAACGTCCGCCTCCAATACCTGCAATCATATCACTGCGATCTTTTTTTACTTCTTTTTCTATTCTATTTAGAGTACTAATTTGATTATCTTTTGATGTGTGCCATACAAACTTGATTCTTTTTGTTTTTAATGATTTTTCAATTCTTTGTTTAAGAACTTTTTTTACATGAATTCCTGAAATAAGAGAAACTTTTTTTGGTTTGGTTAAATTATGCAAAAATTCTCCAAATTCATTTATGTTCTTCTCCCCCACAACAATCTGTCTAGGTAATTCCATTGTGTGTGATTTCATGCGATCTTGATTTTTTGTCAATATTTATGATTTCCAGAGATCAAAAAGTTATTTAAAAGGGTGAAATGCCATTTACTTTATCTTAATAGGTGTATTTTTTGTCAAATAATGTCGAAGAAAAAATTCTGCACGGGACGACCACTGTAGGTATCAAGGCAAAGGATGGTGTAGTTTTATGTGCAGATATGAGAGCAAGTGCCGGATATTTTATTGCAAACAATAACACCATGAAAATTCAAAAAATTGATGCCCATGCAGGATTGACCCTTGCTGGTGGTGTAGCAGACGCCCAAAACATTGTTGACATTTTACGTTATCATTCTAATCTTCATAGAGTTGAAAAACATGGACCAATCTCAATCCATTCACTTGCAAGACTTTGCTCATTAATCTTCCATCAAAATAGAGGCTATCCATTTATGGCCGATATCTTAGTTGGCGGTTATGATGCAGAAGGTCCTGCATTGTTTAACATTGACATGTTTGGTTCTGTTGAAAAGAAAGCATATGTTACAACCGGTAGTGGTTCACCAGTAGCTTATGGTTTACTTGAAGAAGAATACAGAGAAGATCTTACAGTTGAAGAAGCAAAAAAAATTGCCTTGAGAGCTGTAAAAGCAGCAATAGTTAGAAACATTGGTACTGGCGATGGAATTAACATCGCAATTATGGATAAAGATGGATTCCGTCTTTTGACCGAAGAACAAAAGAAAGCCGTCATTGAACTTTAGTGATTTAATGCAAAGAAAACAACAACAAAAAGAATTACCTCCTAGCAGCCAGAATATAATGGCCACCATACTGCAAAGTATACCTAAAGAGGCAAGTGTAACAAAAATTGAATATGAAGGACCAAGAATTGCACTTTATACAAACTCTCCACGTTATCTAATGGAAAATAATGAAACGATTTCAAATCTTGTAAGTGTAATCAAAAAACGAATTGTTGTTAGAACAGATGAATCCATTAGAAAACCTGAAGATGATGCTAGAAAAATTATCGCAAGTTTAGTTCCAGAAGATGCTAAATTACAGAATACTCTCTTTGATACTGCCACGGGTGAAGTTTCAATTGAGGCAAAACGACCTTGGTTGCTACAAAGAAATGCAAAAGAATTCAATCATGCTGAAGTCACTGAGCAAACAGGCTGGAAAATTCGTGTAAGAAAGGCTACAACTGTTCCATCTCGTACTATTCAAACAATTAATGCAACTCTCAAACAAGCTTCCACAGAAAGAAGCAAACAACTCAAACAAGTTGGAGATGAAATCTTTAGACCTAGATTAACACAGAGAACAGAAGTTTCACTTTACACACTTGGCGGATTTGGTCAAGTCGGACGTTCTTCATTATTACTATCAACACCTGAAAGCAAGATACTCATTGATTGTGGAATAAATCCTGGAGCACGTTCTCCAATGGACGCATTTCCTAGATTAGATTCTCTGAATCTTACATTAGATGATCTTGATGCAGTAGTTATTGGTCATGCCCACTTGGATCATACTGGATTCCTACCTACATTATGTAAATATGGTTACAAAGGACCAATCTATTGTACCGAGCCAACCCTACCTATGATGAATCTAATTCAATTAGATGCAATCAAAGTTGCAGCAGCTCAAGGAAGAACTCCAATCTATTCTGAACGTGATGTCAAACAAATCATGAGACAAACAATCACCTTACCATATGGAACTGTAACTGATATTTCTCCTGACATCAAATTAGTTCTTGCCAATGCAGGTCACATTCTTGGTTCTGCATTGTGTCATTTTCATATCGGAAATGGTGATCACAACTTTGTTTATTCAGGCGATATTAAATTCGGAAAAAGTATCTTGTTTGAAGCTGCTAGTTGGAATTTCCCTAGAGTGGAGACATTACTAATTGAGAGTACTTATGGTCTTAAAGAAGACATTCAACCAAGCAGACAAGAAGTTGAATCAGCTTTCATAAATGCTGTAAACAACACTCTTGCTGACGGCGGTAAAGTTTTGATTCCTATTCCTGCTGTTGGTCGTGCACAAGAAATCATGATGGTAATTGATCATTATATGAAATCTGGTGAAATGATCGAGGCTCCTGTATTTACTGAAGGAATGATTTCTGAAGCTTCTGCAATTCACGAGTCATATCCTGAATATCTTGCACGTGAATTAAAACAAAAAATTCTTGAAACTGATGATAATCCATTTGATTCTGAATATTTCACAAATATTGAACATGCAGATGCCAGAGAAGAACCTATGCGTGAAGATTCTCCTTGTATAATCTTGGCAACATCTGGTATGTTGGAAGGAGGACCTGTTTTAGAATATTTCAAAAATATTGCTCCTGACAAAAAGAGCAAAGTTCTCTTTGTGTCTTATCAGGTAAATGGCACTCTGGGAAGAAGAGTTCTTGACGGATCTAAACAAGCAACAATGCTAGGAAAAGACGGCAAAGTTGAAGTTGTAACAATCAATTGTGGTGTCGAAAAACTAGATGGATTCAGTGGACACAGTGATTACAATCAACTAATGTCTTTTGTGCAAAGACTAAGACCAAAACTTCGAAGAGTACTAGTCAATCATGGTGAAAGAAAGAAATCAGAAAATCTTGCTATGAATATCAGAAGAATGCATAGAGTTCCTGCTCACTATCCTCAAATTCAAGAAGCAATAAAATTATTTTAGATCATACTCTGGTTTCCAGATTTTTACATTAGATGGAGCAACAATAATTCTTTCCTCACCCAATCTTGCAATATCTGCACCAGCACTTTTTGCAATAGAATACAATTCTTCTACAACCTTTCTTAGCTGTTCCACATCTTTCTGAGCTAATGGTGTGACTCTAAGAATCAAAATCATATCTTTTTTGATATCTTCTTGAATCGAATGTACATCGCTGATATCTCTAATGGTGATGGCCTTTAGAAATGTCGTATTTTCTTGCTTTTGCATTCTAATTGAAAATGCGATCTACTCCCTCAAAAACTCTTCCTTAGTTTTAACTAATTTTTTTAAAAATTCACGCCTAAATTCTTAATTCAATGTAATCTTCTTCTTCTATACTTTTAGCGCTAATTTCTTCATTAACGTCTCCATTTTTTATCAAAACAATTTCTTGTTGATTTTTTGGAGCGTCTGAATATCTTAGAGTTACAGATGCAGCAAACTCTGTATGATCTTTTGCAGTTTTACCTCTTAGAATTGATGTTGGTCCAAAATGATCTTTTGCTTCAAGTAAAATATCATTTGGTAATGCAATAGCTTCGATCATTTCATTTTCATCTTTGTTTCTACCAACAACAAATTTTGTTTCTTCATCTAATCTGAAATGTCTTCCAATTTTTAACAAATCAATATCATTAATTGTTGGATTTTCAACATGATTGAAAAGATCTTTAGCTTTAATTCCAAACTGTGGTTCAGTTAATAAACATCCTCCACCTGCATTAGGAGGATTTTCAATTCCATATTTTTCTGCCATGTCTAATTGATTTCTTCTTGTTCTACCTCTGATCATTCCAAGATTTTCTCTTTTGATTAATCCTTCTTTTTCAGGAATTGTTTCTGGTAATAATCTTGCAGATAATGGTCTTACAATTTTTCCTTCTAGTCCAGATTCTTTTTCAATCAGTTTTAATGATGGTGCATGTTGACTCATAGGTCGTTGACCCAAAACTTCTCCTGATACAATAAATTCAGCACCAATTTCGTCCATGTGTTTTTTTGCAGCTTCAAACATCATGGTTCTACAATCAACACATGGATTGAAGCCCGCACCAATTCCGTGTTTTGGATTCTTTAACATATCAATATACTCATCACCAAGATACACTGTTTTCAAATTTACATTAAGATCGTCAGCTCTTTCTCTAATTTCAAATCCACATCCTCTACCACAATCAAAATCACAAAATGGAGTCTTTATTGCAACTGCAGAGACATCAAATCCTTGTTCTTGCATCATTCTAACAGCAAGCTGACTGTCTAGACCACCAGACAATAATGCAACAACTTTCTTTTTCTCTTTTTCTTCAGTCACAACAATCTAGGCTGAATTTCCATATACAAACTTTGCATCATACATAAATTGAGAAACAGGTATTTTTTGTGTGTGAAACAACGTAGAAAAAATCTATTAAAACATGCCCAAAAGATTGGTTGTGATACATTAGTTACGTTTGAGCCTGAAAATCTATTTTACATGACTGGATTTTGGGGTGAAGCCATAGGTTTGTTAGAAAAGAATGGAAAAGCCACTATAATTGCTCCAGAACTAGAGGTTGGAAGAGCAAAAGATGAATCTGAAGACTGTGAGGTAATTACAGCAGAACGTGGAACTGGACTTGTATCCTCACTTGTAAAGAAAATAAAGAAAAATCATGTTTGTACTGATTGCCAAAATTACTCTATAATGACATCTTTGAAAAAATCTGTTCCAAAAATAAAATCCTCTACAGAACCATTTTACAATGCACGTATAATTAAAGACGAAAATGAGATAAAAATTCTCAAAAAAGCATCCAAAATAATTGATGAAATGTTTGAACTATGCTCAAAAAAGATCAAAGTGGGTCAAAAAGAGTCTGAATTGCAAACAATTCTGATGACTTATGCCATGGAACAAGAAATGTTTGATACTGGATACAAATCAACTCTAAATCCATTAATCATTGCTGGAGGTCCTAATGGTGCATTACCTCATGCTCAAGTTACTCAAAGAAAATTCAAAAAGGGTGATCTTGTTGTAACTGATCTTACATTAAGATACAAGGGATATGTTTCTGATGCAACAAGAACATTTGCAATAGGAAATATTTCATCACAAGCTAATGAGGCATATGAAATTGTTAAAGAATCTCAAAAACTTGGACTAAAAGCTGTTAAACCAAATGCAAATTGTAAAGATGTTGATTCTGCATGTAGAAAATACATTGATGAAAAAAATTATGGCCAATACTTTATTCATTCAACTGGTCATGGAATTGGATTGGAAGTTCATGAACTTCCAACTGTTTCATACAGAAGTGATACCAAACTTAAAGAAAATATGGCAATTACTGTAGAACCTGGAATCTATATCGAAAATAAATTTGGAATACGTATAGAAGATTCTTTGATTGTAAAGAAAAACCCTATTGTTATGCATAAATTCACTAAGGATCTAGTTACAATTTGAGCCTAGGAAAACGTAACTACATCAATAATGTATTTTGATTCAGGATTATTTGATGTAATTTCTTGAGACTCTAGATTAACATTCCAATCAAAATTCATTTCTCCCTTATATGATTTGAAATTTAAAATAACATTATACTCATCTGAATTCACATTTGTAACTGACAAGTCTAGAACTGTTTTCTTATGCCCATAGATTTTTTCATCTGGATACTCTTCATCAATTTGATTTTTTATCACTTCTTTAACTGATAGCTTTGATTCTACTCCTGCATTATAGTTCAACAAAGTATTCACAACCATTTGTTCATCTCCTGAAAATTCTGGTAGACTATTCTCAAAATTTTTCTCTGATAGTACACTTTGAGCTGAAATTATTATTAATGCAACAGCAGCGAGATAAAACGGTGCTCTTTTTTTAAGAAAAGCCTTTAAACCTGATTTTTTTGGTTTTTCTTCATCTTTCTTTTTCTTGTCTCTGACCATTTTCCCTCTTTCCTAATGTTTTGCTGTTAAAATTAAAACTTCCCAAGGGAATTGAATCATTCCATTCTTTTTTGTGTACTGTTTTGTGTTGTCTCTGACCATTTCTTTAAGCTCTTTTCTCTGAGATCTCTCAAGTGAATCTAGTTTTTCTTTGATTGGCTTTGCCACATATCTAAGATAATTACTCCAGTATTGCTCAAAAGTTCCTGGGCTGTATGGGAAATTGTAATCCTTTACTGTGATTTTTCTAAAACCTGCTTTTTTTATCTCATCTCTAAGTGCTTTTTTTGTCCCAAATCTATCAAAATCAGGAGTTCCAGGTGGAACATAATTTGGGATAAATTTAGTTACAGCATCAAAAATACTATCAAAATATGGGACTCTGTCAGGATGTCCATGTACAGATATTCCTAATTTTCCTGATTCTTTGAGGCTATTTTTCATATTTTTTAGTGCCTTTTGGGCATTTGGAAAAAAAAATAATGCATACTGGCATGTTATGATATCAAATTTTTCTTTGAATGAAAAATTTTCAGCATCTGCATTTACAAATAATAGATTTGGTGTTTTTTTGTTCCATTTTTTTGCAACCTTGATTGCAGTAGTTGCTGTATCTGCACCAACCACAAATCCTGATTTTCCAACCTTTTGATTTAATAATTTTGTAACAACACCTGTTCCACTTGCAACATCAAGTATGTGATCTCCTTTTTTGACATCGATCAACTCAACTAATTTTTTTGTACTTTGAAATGGTCCTTTTTTTGCAGTTGCCCATCTTTTGTGGTATCTTGGTGCAACTTCATTCCAAACTGACATATTTCTTTTTTTATAATCAAAGGGTTTGACTCTCATTTTTCTTTAAAGTCTTTTAGATCTGATTTTAATGTTCGTCCTGTTTCATGAAAATATCTATGTTCTATTTCTCTTAGTTTTTCATACATTTTGAAATTGTTTAGATGTTTTTTTGTTTGCTTATTTTTAATTTCTTTATATTCTGATACCAGTTTTCTTAATTCAGAATTTTTCATTTCATTTTCTTTTCTATCTCTTTTCTAATTATTTTTACAATTTTTTCTTTCTTATTCCACCCTGATGTTATTGTATTTTTTTCATCAACAATTATGATTTGATTATAATTTGGATTCCTTTGATATTTTGTCCCAATATCATTTGCAATGATTAAATCTGCATTAGATTCTTTTAATTTTGTCTTAGCTGATTTGATTAGAGCAGATTTTGATATATTGGTTTCAGCCTTGAATCCAACTAGTAATGTGTTTTTTTGAGATTTTTTTACATAATCAATGATTTTTGGTGCTTTTTTGAGCCTAATTGTGAGTTCTTTTTTGTTACTCTTTATCTTGGATTTTGATGGTTTTTCAGGAGTATAGTCCGATGCAGCTGCAGCCATAATCACAATATTGTATTTTTTCTTTAGTTCTTTTTTTGTTGTATCAAGCATCTCTTTGTTTGTTTTAACATTGATTATCTTAGCACCCTTTGGAGGTACTTCATTTCCTGGACCATAAATTAAAGTGACTTTGGCACCTGCTGAAATTAATTCTGATGCTAACAATACGCCAGTTTTTCCAGAGCTAAGATTTGTTATAACTCTGACTGGATCAATGTATTCTATTGTAGGTCCTGCAGTCATTAACACTTTTTTGTTTTGTAACTTAGATGAGAAACCAAATTTCTTTAGGACAAAATCTAAAACATCTTCAGGTTCTGGTGCTTTAGCTTTTCCTTCAATCATTAGTGGAGAAAGAAATTGAATTTTATTTTTTAGAAATTCAATATTCTTTTTTACAGCTGAATTGTCATACATTGATTCATGCATTGCCAAGCACATTAAAATTGGAATTTTAGAACCAAATCCTACAGTTAGAACTGTTGAAATTGGAGTGTCATCAATACCATTTGCTAGTTTTCCTAGTGTATTTGCAGTTGCAGGATATACAATTACTAGATCTGATTGATTATAATCAGCTAATTTTATGTGCTCTAGTTTACCTGTAAGTTTTGTAATAACCTCATTTCCTGTAGCCCATTTGAAATAATCAGGCTGAATTAGTTTTGTTACTGCCCCACTTGCAACACACGTTACATCTGCTCCATGTCTCATAAGCAGCCTTGCAAGCTCTATTGCTTTGTATGCTGCAACACTTCCCGCCACACACAAAACAATTTTTTTCCCTGTTAGCTCCACACCATGTGATGAAACAATATCTAATGATGGATGATCATTTACTTTCTTTTTAGCTACCAATTTGTTCACGTAATTTTTTTAGTTCTTCCGAATCCATTGAAAACCAATTTTCTTCTGCAGGAAATTTACTTGATTCAACATCACTTTTGTAATCTTCAAGGGATTTTACAATATCTTCAGATAGATTCATGTATCTTTTTGCAAATTTTGGCTTTATCTTATCATACATTCCAAGTAAATCTTGAACAACTAGAACTTGTCCATCACAATTAATACCCGAACCAATCCCAATTGTAGGAATACTTACTGTCTCCGAAATTATTTGTGCAACTTCGTGGCTTACCATCTCCAATGCAATACTAAAAACTCCTGCCTCTTCGAGCTCTTTTGCATCTTGGATTAACTGTATGGCAGAATCTCTTGTTCTTCCCTGGACTTTGTAACCTTGTGAAAGCATTGTTGTTTGTGGTTGTAATCCAATATGTCCCATAACTGGAATTCCAACATCAACAATTCCACTAATTGTTTCAGCCATAATTGAACCACCTTCTAGTTTTACAGCATCAGCTCCTGATTTGATTAATCTACCTGAATTGTTAATTGCATCCTCTATGCTTGCTTGGTATGACATAAATGGTAAATCTGCAACAAGTAATGCATTATTTCGTGCTCGACTAACTGCTTCAGTAAACATGCACATTTGATCCATTGTTACAGGAATTGTATTTTCATAACCAAGCATTACCATTCCAGCGCTATCTCCCACTAACATAACATCAATCCCTGCCTTGTCACACATTGATGCTAATGTGTAATCATAGGCTGTAATCACTGAAATTTTCTTTTTTTCTTTTTTCATATTTACAATATCTTGTACTGATTTATGCAACTCTTGCCCTCCTTGTTAGATTATTTTTAATTTGAATAATATTCTCTGTTAGATTTTTCTTGTTATCAAAATCTGAAATTATTTTTTCAAGAATGTTTTCATTTC
Source organism: Candidatus Nitrosopumilus sp. (assembly GCA_003702495.1). Taxonomy (GTDB): domain Archaea; phylum Thermoproteota; class Nitrososphaeria; order Nitrososphaerales; family Nitrosopumilaceae; genus Nitrosopumilus. Next base: position 3,245 of record REGH01000018.1, on the reverse strand, counting down.
TTTTTGATAGCTTTTTGGATTCAGAAATTAATAATATTATTGCACGTGTTACATTATCTACAATTGTAATATTTGCAGTTTGTGAAGTTCTTGAAAGTGGATTTAGATCAAATGTTATGACTGTTTTACCTGCCTTTCTCAATGCCATAGTTCTATCTCCATCTTCTAGAGGAACCACTACAACATCAGCTGCAAAAATTCCATTTTTATCTACAATTCTACGTGCTGAATCAATTCCTGGTAATTTTGTTGAATTTGTTGAATTTGTACCTAGAATCTCTTTTGCACCATTTTTTTTGAGAGTTTTGATGATTGCTTGCTTTCTCTTTTCATTTGTATAGAATAGATTTACCTCAAGTTTTGCCTTGACTTGCTTTGATAATCTAACAATTTCTTTTGGACACAAGGCTGCAACATTTCCATTAACTGAGATTACTGGTTTTTGAGCCTGGAGTAGTTGTGCAGCTGCTGCCTTTATTGCACGTTTTGCAGTTTGATTTGTCTTTTCTCCAAGTAAATAATCAAATGCTTCTCCTCGTCCTTGAGCCAAAAGTCCTTCCTTTGCTACTAAGCCTTTATCAAACCCAGTTACTAATTTTTCACGAATTAAAAGTGACTTTGCTCTTGGATGTGACTTTGGAATTAATGTCATCATACTTCAATTAATTATTTAGAACTCTTGCTCCGATATTATCTAATTCTGAATTAATTATTACTCCGTCAGAATACTTTTCTAAAATTTCTAAAACTTTGTTCTCATCTTCTTTTGGAATCATTGAAAAAATTGTCTCTCCAAAAAGAGCAATTCCGCATTTAATTTTATTTTGAGTTAATTCGTTTACAATTTTTTGCATTCTTGGTGTCATAACATTTACATATTTTGCAAATTCTAATGACATATCCTGAAAGTGTTGATAATCTTTTGATTTCAATAATCTATTAACCATTTTTCCACCTAGTCCATTAATCTGAGAAAGTCTTTCTTTGATGAATTTATTAGTTGAAATTGGTGAAAAACAAATCATGATAATTGAAATTTTATCTGTAGAGATTTTTTCAACCGTTCCAATTCCTGGGGCTCCCGGTTTCACACGAACTTCAAACCCTCCATGAAATGATGCTAAAACATCTCCTAACCCAGTTTTACAATTAACTTCTGCATTATGGGCAATTTGTCCAATTATGTTTTTGTCTAATTTTAAATCAAGTGCCTGATCTAATGCAAATGATAATGATAATGCAACAGCACTGCTAGAACCTAAACCATATCCTACAGGAATTGAAATCTCATGTTCAATATCAAAGAATTTATCTTCAAAGTTTCCAATCTTTAGAAATTCATTTAATACAAATTCTGAAACATCTGTTTTGTCAGATTGATATCCTTTTGTAGTAATTTTGAAATTTGAATCATGATTATTTTTTTTATCAATTCTAACTCTTGTTGTAACACCTTGTCTGATTGAAAATCCTGCCCCCATTGAGCCTAAATTTTCTAACTTTTCGTGATTATTCTCTAAGTGAGCCGTGAAGAAACCTGTAATGTGTGCAGGACAAAATGCCGTTCCCTCCATTGATCTGGGTTTAAATTTTACACAAAATATAAGAATATGGCTTAAATTAATTAAATTAGTATAAATTGACTAAATTTGTTAGACGCCTACAAAGGATTGGAAGTAGTATTCTAGTGTCTCTTCCAAAGGAATGGGTTGACGCAAACAAGCTAGACAAAAGTAGTCAGGTTGAGATTGAAACTGGTCAGGATAGCATCTCAATTTCTGCAAATAAAGAAACTCGCCCAACAAAAGAACTTGTAATATCCTATCCGTTACCAAAAGAAGAAAACATTGTAGCTGACATTACAGGTGCTTATCTTTTAGGATATGACATTATTGAGATTGCTTCTGATTCTACTATTCCTGGTGAGGACAGAGAAAAAATTCGTAATTCAATGAGAAGACTTGTTGGAATGGAAATAATTGAAGAAGATGCATCACATGTCAATATGCAATTTCTCTTGGATTCAACTACACTTAATCCTGAAAAAATACTCAAACGTATGAGTTCTATTGCAATTGGAATGTATGATGATGCAACAAATGGATTAATTGCAGATGATAAATCAAACCTACAAACATTATCAAAACGTGATGCAGAAGTAAATAGGCAATACTTTCTACTTGTAAGATTAATTCGTAGTGCACTTGTTGATAAGAGATTGGCAAATGCATTTAATTTAGAAAATATTGATGTTCTTGATTACAGAGTTGCCGCAAATGTTCTTGAAAATACTGGTGATTCTATTGTGGAGCTCTCAGATTTTATCTATAATTCATCTTTGTCAAAAGAGCAATACAAAAAAATCCATGATGTTGTTAAAGACTTTAATCAATTAGCAGAAAAATCAATTAATGCTTTCACAAAGCCGGATCGACTTTTAGCAATTGAAGCGATATCTTTGCATAAAAAATTTGAAGAGCAGCTTTCTAAACTTAGAATATCATTAGGTAACAAAAAAGAAATCCCAATAGATTTTCTTGATATGGTGTTTATGTTTGAGAGAATTGCTCAATCTTGGGCTGATGTTGCAGATCTTGTACAACCAATATACAATGAATAATTAGTATAGTTTCTTTTTTGCAGCATAAGTCAAAACTGCACATATTGTCTTTGAATCTTGAATTTTACCTGACTTTATCATACTGAGTAGTTTTTTCATATCTACTTTCTCTACCGATAAGATTTCATCCTCATCAAGTTTCAAATCTGAAATTTTTTTTAATCCTGAGGCTACAAAGCAGTGAATTATCTCAGAATTGTACCCAATTGAGGGATAGTACGTGATTAGAGGCGTCATTTTCTTTGCTCTATATCCTGTCTCTTCTTCTAATTCTCTGAATGCACATTTGATAGGCTCCTCTTTCTTCTCTAGCGTACCTGCAGGTATCTCAAGAACATAACCATGTGGAAATCTATGTTGTTTAACTAAAATGACTTTTTTATCTTCATCAAAAGCAAGCATCGCAGCAGCTCCTCTATGCTCTATCACTTCTCGCTTTACTTTTCGTCCCTCAATTTTTCCATCATAAACACTAAGACCTAGGATTTTTCCTTCATAGATCTTTTTTCTCTTCATATAATTTTGAAGAAATTATTATTATTTAATTTGTTTGATATGAAAGATGTAATTTTGGAGATTTTTTTGATTCTGTAATTGATTTTTTCATCCAATTTGTATAAAATGA
>REGH01000056.1 GCA_003702495.1 Candidatus Nitrosopumilus sp. | reverse complement strand
CCAAATAATAATTTTAAATTTTTAAAATGTTAAAAATTACTCTGCAGTGTCGCGAGATTCTTTTATCTTTCTGACTCGGCTTCCCTCATCATCAATAATTCTATCAACACCTGATAGTTTCTCTCGTAAATTGTTGATAATCGTCCCTACCTCGTCAGCTTCAGCCTCGACTTGTTTTCTCTTTTCAGCAAGTTCTGAAATTCCTCTATTTTCTTCCTCAATGTACTCGTTGACCTTTTGGAGTTTCTCTTTGAGATTCTTGATATCTACTGATTCCTCTTCAATATCCTTTTCAAGTAAAGTTCGCTTGTCTTTGAGATTTTTAATCATTAAACCAACATAGTCAATTGCCTCTTCAAGCTGGGCGCGTTTCCCCATTAATTCTCCAATTCCAATCTGGCTTGGAGTCTCTGAAACTGCAGGTTCTGATGTCTCTTCTCCAGTATTTTCTTCAGGTCTTTCTTCTACCATCTCTCCGCCCTCTTCATTCTTGAATTTATCAAACATTTTATGATTTACTTTCTAAAATGGGAATAAAAAGTTACTATGAATCCCAAAGCTGACAAGGTGAATGATTTTTACTCAAAAAAAGGAAAAATGTGGTGAATTATCTCACCGAAATTGAATTTCTGAACTCTTGGTTAGAATCAACTGATTTTTCAAAACTGGTAGTTCCAATCTGAAGAAATTTGATATTTTGACCCATCTCAGGATTTACTGCAGAATTGAAGAAAATTTCAAAGATTTTCTCATTTTCTGAAAACTTGCCAGAAAAAACAACTCTGTAACTGAGATCCTCATCTGAGGCAGTTCCATGCAGTTCTACATGGGAACCATTGGATTTTCCACTTAATTCTAGGTCAAACTCTCTATCTTCAAGACTTAGGACTCCGTTAGTTGAAATCTCCCACAAGTCTTGCCCGACCTTTATTGCTTTTCCATCAAAGAGAGTAATTCCAGCATTATAGGCCTTGTAATTCATAATTGCCCATCCTGATATCTCAGTTGACAACATTCTCTGCATGTCTTCCTTTGAAGTATCTGATGGCAAGGCATAACTTTGGACTTTGAGCTTTCCATCAACCATTTTTTCGGTTAGGATTACTCCTAGTCCCTCATTTTTGGAACTTCCTTTTGGCTCATACACACCAATATTATCTGCAAACGAGTAGGTTACAGTAATTGGAGATGCACCAAGCATCAAAAGGACAGCAATAACACCAATAGTTCTGTTTTGGGGTTTTACCATGAATAGTACACTACAAAATCATAGATTAGGAACGGACAGGAATTATTCTGTTCTTTATATACTGAATTTCCGCAAAATCTGTCAAATTGAGAGATTTTTCTTTGATTTTTCAAAAAATCTGTTTTTTGAATGAAAACCGGTATTTTCTACGCAAAAAACTAGGCACAGAATTTCTAAGATTTTTCTTTCCCGGAACCATTTTGCCAAATATTGGCCATTTTTTGCATTAAAAATGGCGTTCCGCTATGCGTTCCGCTATGGTGTTTCAAAACATTCCTCAATAACTAATTGATTGTATACTATACCATGTCAAAACAACAATACAGGTCCGAAATGGGCATCATGGGTGATATCCTAAGCGTTACTGCTGATGGCGGTCGTGAAGGAATCATTGTATCTGCAATATCTCGCAAAGCCAACCTATCTCACTATGCAGTACTAGACAAATGTGAGAAACTGGTAGAAGCAGGCTTGGTCGAGTCTGTCAAAAACGACAGAAATAGAGTCTTTCAAATCACTGAAAAAGGACTTCAGTTTTTCCAGGAATTCAAGAGATTTCAGGGACTCGTGGAGAGCATGAACCTAAGGTATTAGCCAATGAACCCACAAATCGTACCAATTCATAGGACAGAGTCTCGAGAAGATGGAATGCTTTTTGTAAGGACTGATGGTATCATCGATACAATGGTTCATGCGCCTCTGATAGTTGCAGGATTGCTAGTTGTAGCACTAACGATACCTTTGCAGACCTCATTTGCCACTACTCGAACTCTTGATCTAATCATCAATACTGATGGTTCAACACACATCTCATCACAAATTGATGTAGATTCTTCAAACTTTGAGCTAAGTCTCTTTGGTCCATCCGTTGACAACTTTATTGCAATTGGATCTGATGGTACGACTCTATCTGGACAAGTCATTGAAGACAAAGCAATAATTCAGACAGATGACTATTCATCTATTAGTATTAACTATGATCTTCATGATCTGATTTCTAAAGAAGGTAGAATCTGGACATTTTCATTTGATTCTCCAATTAGCTATTCTTTGTTAATGCCAGAAAATTCTGTCATTGTTGGAATGAACATTTTACCTGAAAATATGGAGCAATTAGATTCCCAAATTAAACTAGAAATTCCTACTGGTCCTGCACAAATCGATTATATCTTTAGTACTCCAGTTGAAACACCTACTACTCCATCAGAGTCTTCATTTGACCCGGTAACTATTGGTCTAATAGCTGGTCCAATTGCAGGAGCTGCAATTGTAGGAGTAATTGTAGCAAAAAAGAGACAGTCAAAACCTCATCTACAAACCGAAGTCATCCAAGCTGAAAATATTCAAACTCCAAAACCAACTACAGATACAATAACACCTGATACAATTTTTGATCTTAGACCAGACATGAGAGAAGACGACAAAGAGATTGTTAAATTCATCTCTGATAATGGGGGAGAGGTCTTTGAGAGCGAACTACGAAAAAAGTTCCTTCAGCCAAGAACTACCATGTGGAGAGCAGTAAAGAGACTAGAAAGAATAGGTGTTGTTGAAATTTACAAAAAAGATCTTCTAAATATGGTCAAATTACGAAACGACTTGGAGGAAGAGAATTGAAGAGTCTAGCATTACTAACACTATTGGTATTGACAGTAGGTGTCATTTCTACAAACCAAGCATTTGCCGAACCACTAGATAACGTTAGAACCTCTGTCTCAAACTATGATGGTGATTCAGCAACTGTAAAGATTACCTGGAACAGTGATGATTCAGCTAAAAATTACAAAGTTGGCTGTGTTAGCTGTACTCCAAATGTTGTAGAATTCACAACCGGCATTGACATGACCCTCTATAGCGTTACTCCATTCCCAAATGGTTCAAGTGCATTACTCTATGTGATTAGCTATGATTCCCAAAACAACATCATTACTGCAAAACAACTCATAGTCAATCTCAACCAGTAATTTTCAAATTTCTAAAAAATTATCATAAACTTATTATACATTTTCCAAACAGGATTGAGCATGGCATCTAAAGCAATTACAGTTGGAGTGGGAATTCCAATGATCGTAGTTGGTGCTTTGATGGCATGGTTATGGGCTCCAATGGAAGGAGATCTTCAAAATCAAGTTGAACTAATTGGAAGTGCAATTGGAATTCTAGGCATAGTCTTCTTTATCTCTGGATTATTCTCCAGAAAAGAACCAGTGATGCATTAGAAACTCACTGAATAAATAATGAACAAAATTACCATCATTACTTGAAAGTCAGACTATTTGAGATATTTACATCCGTTGAAGGAGAAGGAATTCTTTATGGAACAAAAACACTTTTTGTAAGACTAGCCGGATGTCCCTTTACCTGTTTTTACTGTGACACTAAAGAATCGCTTCCACTTGATTCTGGAACAGAATACTCTATAGATGAGGCAAATAAGCTAATTGATTCTAATCTGAAAAACCAAACATACAAGGTAAATTTCACAGGAGGTGATCCTCTTATTCAACACCAAGCAGTAGCACAACTCGCAAAACACATTCAGAATAAAAAAATTCCAACATACTTGGAGTCATCATGTTTTGATATTGATAGATTCAATCATGTCTTGCCATTTATTGACATTGTGAAGATTGAATTCAAAACAAAAGATTCAGATTTTGTTGACTCTCAGCATTACGAGAAACTGATTGGCCATACCATGAAATGTTTGAAATCTTCAGTTGATGCAAAGAAAACAACCTACATCAAAGTAGTTGTTAGCTCTAAAACAAAACCTGATGATTTTAGAGATCTGGTAAATCAAATCTTTGAAATTGTATCAAAAGACAACATTGACGGATTTATTATTCAACCAACATATGGCGTTGCAGAGCCTTCCCTTGATTTGTTGTTGAGTCTGTATGATATTGTTTTTCCACACTATAACGAAGTGAAGGTTGTTCCTCAATTACACAAATTCATTGGGGCACCATAGTTGCCACCAGCCTAAAAAGCAGATTAGGTTCAAATACCAGAAATATCATTTCAAATTATCAAAATGGATGAAGAACGCGTAAAGAAACTAGTCAGAGAATTGATAATTGAAGTCGGTGAGGATCCTACCCGTGAGGGTTTGCGTGAAACACCTGAAAGAATTGCAAGAATGTATCAAGAAATCTTTTCTGGATATGATTCTGATTCAGAACTAGCTGTTCAATTCTCAGAAGATTCTGATGTAGTTATAGCACGTGATATTCAGTTTTACTCAATGTGTGAGCACCACATGCTTCCGTTCTTTGGCAAAATCCACATTGCATACTCTCCAAATGGCAGAGTTTTTGGAATCTCAAAACTTGTTAGACTAGTTGAAAAATTCTCTAAACGACTACAAATTCAAGAAAGACTGACCAAAAATATTGCAGATGAACTATATGCTCAAGGCGTTAAAGGAGTAGTAGTTTTAGCTGATGCAGAGCACCTATGTATGAAAATGCGCGGTGTTCGAAATGATGCAACACTTTCATCATCAGCATTTAGAGGAATTTATGAAAATAAAGATGAAAAAGAAGGCATTTTGACCCTAATCAGAAAACGTGCTTCAGATTCTTCATTTTAGATACTGAAAAATTAAATACTGATTCCATTTCACAAAACTCATGAATGATGGAAGAAAGATTGCACATATTCCAAAGGAAGGATGGCCAAATTTTACTTGGTATGCAATTGAATTTGCTATAGTCCTTGCAATCTGTATGTTAGTAGCAAGAGAAGTTGTTGCAACTCTCTCAGAATTATCTCCTGAAATTCAAAACTATGTCTGGTGGGGTATCACTGGCTTGATCTTCTTAGCATGGTATATTGGAATAAGAGGATTTATTCTAAAAAAGAAGATTCTAAAAAATAGATATTAGAATTATTTTAGATATTTTGTTTTATCTATAATTCCTGCTTTTTCAAATGCAATCTTTCTATTATTACAAGACTCACAAACACCACAATGAAGTTTTTTGTTCGAATAACAACTCCAGGTTCTAAAGATAGAATCTCCTAGCATTGATTCTCCTTTCTTTAGCAAATCACTTTTAGATAACCCCTCTCTGTATGGAGACCAAATCTCTATCTTCTTTCTTAATTTAGAATTAATTCCATCTATTTCGCCTTGATTGAATGCTGATTCTAGTTTCTTTGCAAAAGCAGGTCTGCAATCTGGATAATGTCTATCTCCTGTATGTGCGCCATATACTACTAGGGATGCATTTAGGGTATATGCCCATGCAGATGCAACTGAGAGAAATACTGCATTTCTAATTGGTACTACTATAGAATACTCAAATTTACTTGGAATCTTTCGCTTTGAACTAGTTAAAACATTAGAGTCTCCGTACAATTCTTTCATAAAACCAATATCAATAATCTTGTGTTGTTTTAGTCCTAGTTTCTTTGCAAAAGATTTTGCAGCAGAAATCTCCATGTTTGCTTTTTGACCATATGAAAAAGTAATTCCATAGAGTTCATACTTTGATTTTAGAAATGATACTGCACAAACAGAGTCAACTCCTCCACTAAAAACAACTACTGCTTTTTTCATAACTCATCAAATTATTTTCTTTTGTCGGCTGCACCTTTGCTTGGTTTGCAGATAACTGTCTGACATTCTGTTTTTGCTGATGCAAATCCTCTTGTCATGGCTTGACTAATTTTTTTCAAATCAGCTGAACTTTTGGAAAATGCGATTACTGAAGGTCCTGCCCCACTGATTGTTACGCCTAATGCTCCAGCTTTTAGAGCATTTTCTTTGATTTTGTCAAATCCTGGAATCATATGCT
>REGH01000017.1 GCA_003702495.1 Candidatus Nitrosopumilus sp. | reverse complement strand
TACTTGATGCACCTTTTTGAGACATATCAAGAACTTTGCCACGTTTACCAGAAAGAACGGTTGCTACATTTCCAACTAGATCAGTTGGTACACGAACTTCAATTGCCAAAGTTGGTTCAAGAACAGCGGTTCCTGCAGTTAGTAATGCACCCATACAGGCTCTACGAGATGCGGGTCCTAATTGAGACAGACCTCTGTGAGCAGTATCCTCATGAGGAACAAAGTGAGTGAATGTAAATTTACAGTCTCTCATTTGTTCTTTACAAAGAGGACCTTCTTTCATTACTTCATCAAATCCAGAGTTAATAGAATCAGTTGATTCTTGAACAAATTGAACACCTTTTGTGCCGTTGATCAAAACATTACCACGAGAGTCAAATTTCATGACTCTTTTGATTGTGTCAGTATCCCATCCAGCACCTTTTAGCAAATCAGAGACTACCTTTTTGTCTTTCATGTCACTGATTTCACCAGTTCTGAGCATATGTGCAATTTGAGGCTCTAATGGTTCAACTTTCATGAAAATTTTGTTATGTCTATTTGGAGATTTTGACATAATTGGTTCACATTGAGCTTTGACTGTTTCTCTGTAATTGATTAATGGTTCAGAAGTAACAATCTCACATTTTGCATCTTGGATTCTATGGGTTGCAACATCCAAGTGCAAAACACCCATTCCAGCAACAATAGTCTCACCGCTTTCCTCATCTATCTTTACGATAAGATTTGGATCTTCAATAGTTAATTGTCTGAGAATTTCAACTAATTTAGGTAAATCTTTAGGATGTTTTGGTTCAATTGCAACTTGAACAACAGGTTCTGAAACATATTTCACACCTTCAAACATTGGAATGTCTTTAATTGTAGATAATGTGTTACCGGCTCTAGCTTCAGTTAATCCTAACAGTGCAGGAATGTTTCCGGCTCCAAGTTCACCAACTTGTTCTCTTTGGTTTCCCATGAAAAAGTTTACAGATTGAACTCTTCCTTCACGTTTTTCATCAATAATTTGGATAGATTGTCCGTCCTTGATTGTTCCAGAGAACAGCCTACCAATTGCGACAGGGCCTGCTGCAGGATCTAAAACCATGTTTACAATCATCATAATTGTTGGACCGTTGTCATCACATGCAAGTAATGCTTTACCAACATCTGATTCCAAATCACCTTTCCAAATTTGAGGGATTCTGTATTTGACGGCTTCAGCAGGTGCTGGATGATGTTTTACCACCATTCCAAGAACTGCATCAGCTAAAGGTGCTTTCTCTACAAGGTCTGCAACCTTTTCATTTTCATATGCATCAATAACATCTTTGAATGTAATTCCTCTCTCTTTCATTAAATCGACATTAATTGCCCATCGGTCTTTTGCAGAACCAAATGTCACACTAGCATCTTGAATAGATACTTTCCATTTTTCTTTGTATTCAGGTTCAGCATATGTATCAATTAATTGATTAAAGTTTGAAACAACTTCTGCGAGTTGTGCTTGCATTTTTTCAGGAGTTAAACGAAGTTCTTTAATGAGTCTGTCTACTTTATTGATAAATAACACAGGTTTTACTCTCTCTTCAAGTGCCATTCTAGTAACAGTTTCAGTCTGAGTCATGATACCTTCAACAGCATCACAAACAACAACTGCACCATCAATTGCTCTAAGACTACGAATTACCCTTCCACTAAAGTCTACGTGTCCAGGAGTATCAATCATGTTAATGACATATTCTTTGTCTTTTTGTTGGAAAAGTAAAGTAACGTTTGCTTGGTAAATTGTAATTCCTCTTTGTTGCTCTTCTTTATCAAAGTCCATAGCAAGTGCTTTACCAGCAGCAGATGGTGCAATAATTCCAGAATAAGCTAAAAGGCTGTCACTCATAGTAGTCTTTCCATGGTCAACGTGAGCGATTACACCAAAGTTTCGTATCTGATCCTTATTTTTGATAATTTTCATAACGTCGCTTGTTGACTTGAATTTTACCATATTCGCAAACCCTAGGATTCAGCTATTAAACCTTAGCCTTGGATAAAGATCAGTAAATCATTTGGTTGCTTACATTACGAATATTTTTTGCAGTAACAAAATGACAGTCTTTTTTGTGTTTCTTTCTTGCCTCGTTTAGGGCAATAAGTTGGGAGAAAAATATGCAATACAACATCTGAGAGATTTTTCCAGAGGGAAGATTAGGATGAATCACGTTAATTCCAACTTGGTTCAAATTCTTGGCAAGTTGCCTGTTGTGAGGGTTTTTTGCCTCAAAGATTATCACAGTATCGCCTGGACTTGCAGAAAATAATTCCATGTGAGAGAACTGTTCAATTTTACAATAATGAACATCATACCCCATAACTTCATAGAACTTTGCTGCACAAAACATGGCAATAGGAAATGTTATGAGATTTCCAAGTACATAGATCTTTCTTGAAACTCTAGTTTTTTTAGCATCTGATTTAGCTTTTCTGAATATGCCATCAGATTTTGGAATAGAAAGTGGCTTGATAAGTGAGATACAAGTAAGTGCACTTTCTAAAAAGGTAATGCTTCCTGCAGTAAAAACATGATGTGTTGGTGCATCAAGAAGAATTACATCATCAGATACTTTTGCTAGTCTACTATCAGATTTTGAAGTAATCGCAATTGATTTTTTTGCTAGTTTTGCAACTTTAATGTTAGTAATAGTATTCCCAGAAATTGAAACAAAATAGACTCGTTTTGATTTTACCAAATGTTTATTCTTGTACAAATCTAATGGATCCATTACACGTACTAGGCCATCTGAAAAAGATTCAGCCAATAATGATGAGATTAATGAATCTCCACTACCAGTAAAGAGAGTATTTTTTTGAAGAGTTTTTGAAATTGGTTTTTGTTTTTTAAAGGATTTAAGAAAATCAAGTTGTAGTTCAATGTCTTTCTCAAATGCTTCAATTGTGTCCATGGTGTTGAATAAATTTTTCACATATATTAGAAAATCTCTTCTCAACAGGTTTTGATTTTTATTACGACTGGCATAGGATTACATTATGGAAATTTCAGTAGGTCACACTCCTGATTCAGATGATGCATTCATGTTTTATGGAATGTTTACAGGTAAAGTTCCATCAGAAGATTTCAAAGTAAACCATGTCATTGAAGATATTGAAAAATTAAATCTTAAAGCAACAGATCCACAATTAGACGTAACAGCAGTTTCAGTTCATGCATGTGCATACATTCCAGGATATACAATATTGCGCAGTGGTGGAAGTTTTGGAATAGGATATGGTCCAATTGTCACTGCAAGAAAGCAAATGAGTATTGATGAAATAAAAAAATGCAAAATTGCAATTCCAGGAAAGATGACATCAGCATTTTTGTTATTACAACTTATGATTGGAAAATTTGATTATGTTGAAATGAACTTTAGTGATATTCCAGAGGCAGTAAAATCAGGCAAAGTTGATGTAGGATTAGTCATTCACGAGACACAATTATCATATGAACAAGAAGGAAATCTCAAAATTCTAGATGTTGGAGAATGGTGGGATAAAACCACAAATGGATTACCAGTTCCACTAGGAATCAATGTAATGAAGACCAATTTAGGAATGGATACAATCCACAAATTTGACAAGTATCTCCAAGCATCAATAGAATACGGATTAGAGAACCTGGAGGATGCAATAGAATATGCAATGCAATACTCCAGAGGAAAACCTAGGGACTTGATTGAGAAATTCGTTAAAATGTATGTAAACAAAGTAACTGTCAACATGGGTGATTCTGGTGAAGAATCAATTAGAAAATTATTTGAAATGGCAAAAGAAAAAGATCTTGTACCAGACTTTGAACTAAGTATAGCCATCAAGTAATTATAGAACAAAAATAAAAAACAATTATGGGAGACGGTATTGGCGGAGCAGTCATCAACATTCTTACAAACAATGCTTTTGAATTATTGATTAGTCATACAAGAAAAGATAATCAAGGAGAATATGGTAAAGTTGAAAAAATAATCATGAGTAAGATTGACAATCCTGATCAACCACAGTACGAAGAAAAAACAAAAGAAGATTTAGAACGAGCATTAAAAGGGAAATTTGTTTCATGTAATGTACAATACAGGGACAAAAAAACAGATGCGCTTGTATGCAATGTGTTTGTACAAAGACCACCAGAAGGGTTTTAGAAATTAGTAAACAGGGTAATTTTTAGATTATCAAAGGAGAAATGAGCCTATTTTTATCTCACAAAATCCCATCAGTATTGTTCAGATTAGACAGAATATTGATAATTAATCTGGAACCAAGAAGAAATATCTCTCAAACGGGGCCTAGAAGAACAATAAACAGGGTCAGAATATCCAATTTCCTAATATATGATAGATTCAAAATGATATCAGTTGGTATTAATCGATAAGAGGATTTTTGGAGGAGGAATTGCCATGATTGTTGTTGGCGTAGCATTAGGCATTTCAATAGGAGAAGGTCCAACAGGATATGCAGGAATGAGTGAAGAGGAAATTATTGATTTGATGATAGCCGAAGATGAAAATCAAGGATTGCAGTTACTATATGGATTACTGATAGGTGTAGGATTTTTGTTAGTTTTGATAAGTTTTGGAGCAAGACGCAAGAAAGGTAGTGCTAAGAGAACAGAAAAAAAACCTGCAGAATAGTTCAAACATTTTTTATCTCAAACTACTGAATAAAAGAAATGATTCATGCTGAAATTAGTATTTATCCAATGGCAACAAAAACTACCAGTGCAAGTTTTTACATTGCAAAAGCTATAGAATCAATTGAAAATATTGAGAATCTAAAATATGAGATTAACCCAATGGGGACAATTTTAGAATCAGAGAACATGGATGTAATTAACATAGCTACAAAACAGATGACTGAATCAGTACACAATTTGGGAATTAGTAGAGTGGAAGTTGTGATCAAGATTGATTCAAGAAAAGATAAACATCAAACTGGAAAAGAAAAATTAGAATCTATTAAAAAACATCTAAATTAAAAATTCTTTAAAATTCCAAAGTGAGTGTTTCTTTGTGCAGGAGCACGACCAATCTCTTTTACCATGGTTGCAAGTTCATCAACTGATGAATTGGTGGCTTTTCCTGCAGCACGATAAATTTCTTCAGAGAATGCAGTTCCCACAAGATCACTGCCACCATTAGATAATGCAACTTGTGCGAGTTTTTTCCCATATGCTACCCAATAAACAGAGATGTTGTTTAGATAATTTGCGAGCATGAGTCTAGAAAGAGCAATCACTCTCAAGTCATAAACAGAAGAGCATTCATTGTTTACCAGATGTTTTTGTTCTAGTTCAGTATTATCCAAACTAAATTTTAGAGGGATTAATGTAATGAATCCATTTGTTTTCTTTTGCAAATCACGAATTTTGATCAGATGGTCAACAACGTGTTCAGGTTTTTCTATATGACCATAAAGCATAGTCACATTGCTTTTAATTCCCATGTTGTGTGCTTCTTCAATTACATCTAACCATTCTTGTCCAGTACATTTACCTCTAACAATTTCTTTTCTAATTTCAGGATGAAATAATTCCGCACCACCGCCAGGCATTGAATCAAGTCCCGCATCTTTTAGACGAGATAAAATTTCTTTTGTAGAATTTTTTGTTAGTTTTGATAAATAGAAAATTTCAGCAGCGGTTAATGCCTTAATGTTTAGTTGAGGATGATTTTTTTTAATTATTCTCATCATGTCTTCATAGTATTCCAATGGTAGTTTGGGATGAAATCCACCAACAATGTGCACTTCTGTTGCACCCATCTGTTTTGCAATTCCAACTCTTTGTTCAATTTCTTGAGGAGTTAGAGTGTAAGCATCTTCTGCGCCATCTTTACGGTAAAATGCACACATTTGACAACTTGCAGCACAAACATTTGTGTAATTCATGTAGTAAGATGCTGCAAAAGTTACAGTATCACCAACTAGTTTTTTTCGTCTGGCATCAGCAACTGCTCCAAGCAAATGCAGATTATCATAATTCATCAATTCCAAGCCATCATTATAGGACAAATCTTCCCCTGCGATTGCTCGATCTAATGCCTGAGAATCCCCTACTAGTTGTTCTAACATACCATAAATCCATTCTATGATGATATATTCCTTAGTCAGGCTCAAGAAATAAGTAGTCAAATAAGGATACGATAGTAATGGTACTACCTTTAGTAGACGAACATAAGCCTAAATGCTATCTATGCCATGAAGGATTTGAAAATTTAGATGATCTTAGGGAACATCAAAACTCAAAACATAAGGAATTTTTTGAATCACATGAAAAAGATATGAATCGTGAACCAGCGCCGGGCGATGTTACTGTGTTTTAATTTTAGTATCATTAATGGATTTTAGTAAATCTTGGGCAATATCTTTGGAAATACTTGCCAAATCAAATTCTTTGTCAATGGATAATGCTTTTTTAAAATGTTTTAACGCATCTTGTAATTTTCCAGTTTCGCCAAGAGACAAACCCTTGTATGCCAATGCCATTGCACATTTTTTATCAATTTTCAAAACTGCATCATAACATTCCAATGCTTCAGCATAATTTTGACTAGAATGCAATGCAGTGCCTTTGTTTAACAAAGCATCAGTATTTTGAGGAGATATTTTTAGTGCTTTGTTGTAAGATCTTATTGCTAGTTTCATTCTACCCATGTTTTGTAGAGTCACTCCTTTGTCAATTAGAGCTCCAGTGTTTGAGGGTTCATGTTTTAGGACAAGATCATATAGATTAAGGGCATCATGAAAATCACCATCTTCAACGCATTCATAGGCTTCGGCCAACATCCGATCTATGTTATTCAATATATCAGATAATATTTTGTTAATAATATAGATTCACTATTTGTCAATGATAAATCAAGAAGAATGTCTATCACGAGGATCAATTTTCAGAGATTTGTTAAAGCAGTCCATGGCTTCTTCATATCTACCAAGACTTCTTAGTGTAATTCCTTTGTAATTCCACAAATCAGGATCATCTTGATTCAACAAAAGTGCTTGTTCAAAAAACCCCAGAGCATCATCAAATTTTCCATCTTCTAAGAGAATTTTTCCTTTAGATACAAGTTCCTGTATTTTTTCCACAAATTACATAATTTTGTATTTGTATTAAATTTGAAAAATGAAAAATGACTGGTATTTTTAAAAATTAAACAAATTTACAGTAATTTACTGAAAATTTAAATAAATTTTTGCAGTAAAGAATATGTGAATTTAGACAGTACAGATGAGAAGATTCTCAGAAATTTGATGGTAGATGCAAGACTATCAGCAAGACAACTTGCGCTGAAACTAGGAATGTCTACAGTAACAGTTCTATCTAGAATAAAAAAGATGGAAAAAGAGAAAATCATTAACGGTTATTCTGCAATTATTGATCATGAAAAACTAGGGTATTCACTAACTGGAATAATTGAAATCATTGCAAAAAAAGATAAGGTTGTAGATATAGAAGAAGAGATATCAAAATTTGAGAATGTTTGTGGAGTTTATGACATTACAGGTTCAACAGATACAATAATTATCGCAAAATTCAAGGGAAGAAATGAATTAAGCAAATTTGTTAAAGAATTGGCATCCATTCCGAATGTTGAAAACACAATCACACATGTAGTATTAAATACAGTAAAAGAAGATTTTAGATTAGCATAGTGAAAAACATTGAAGATTGCAAGTATTTTTCTAATTTCATTAGTGTTATTATCTGTTCAAACATCATACGGACAAGAAAAAGAATATGACATGGAATTAGAGGTATCTGACGAAGAGAAGATAATTATCTTTGGCGGTTTTGCAGCAGCAGTGATTGGTTTGTTTTTGTTTCTAGCGAGAGACATTATACTTAGAAGAAAAACAAGTTATGATGATGTAGAATTAGAATCAAAAAAAGAAAAGACCAAAGAAAAATATCAGTCTGATTGGGGAGACGATTATGAAGAGATTGGAACCAGAAGGAATACTGCCAAGGATAAAGAATTCAGAGATGCTGCACGAAATGATGAATTGCCAAATTACTATGAGATGTTAGGAGTTTCAAGAGAGGCCACACAAGAGGAGATAAAGAAAAATTTTAGAGAACTTGCCAAAAAGACTCACCCAGATAGAACAAAAGAAGATTCTGAGGAAGAAATGTCAAAGTTAAACAAAGCATATGAGGTTCTATCGGATGAAGAAAGTAGAGAAAGATACGACAAATATTTTGTTGATTAGGAAGATTCTAGTTTTACAATAATCATACTAAGTTCTATAGAATCAGGTGTTTGAACACTATTTGTAAGATTTGTATGAACTTCAAGGGTTTTTAGCTCGTTTTCAAGATTAATCATAGTAGTAATTTTCAATTCACCAAATTCAGTG
The DNA here is from genome assembly GCA_003702495.1 of Candidatus Nitrosopumilus sp. GTDB lineage: Archaea > Thermoproteota > Nitrososphaeria > Nitrososphaerales > Nitrosopumilaceae > Nitrosopumilus. The sequence goes on along the minus strand of REGH01000017.1, from coordinate 13,387 downwards.
TTCGGACCAAGCATCTTGCTAGTAAGCAATGGAACCACAGAAAGATCATTGATAGTTCCTTTCATTTTGTATGCAAATTTATCTGAAAAATATACCCCTCCACGAGTTGTAGGTTCGTTCACCGGAATAGATGAATTAGTTATTTGAACATGAGTCAGAGGATATGAATTATTTTTGAGATGAAGTAGAAATTCTAATGAATCAGACTCGGTAAAACCAATAAGAGATTTTAAGAGATTTTCATCAACAGTCATTTAAAAACAAAAAAATCACAATTCTATTGAATCTTTCTACAAAAGAAAAAAAGATCCAGATTCAGATCAAATTTAAAAACAAGCAAAGGATCGTTTGAGTATGCAAATGTTTGCAAATACCCAAGTAATGAGAAACAATATTTTGGATTTGCTTATAGAAAATGGATTAGATGCAGACTGCTATGTTGAAATGTTAGATTACACTATTGATTTGTTTGAGAGTAGAGGGTTAGGTAGAGACTATTATGGGTATCATAACATCAATCATGAATTAGAAGTAACATATTTTTCATTGTTAGTTTCAAAACAAGAAAAAATAAAATTCACCCATGAAGATATCAAATATCTATACGTATCAGCATTGTTTCATGATTTTGATCCAGAAAAAAGTGTTGACAAACCGCATGAACAAAGTGTATTAAAATTTATTTCAACTGATAGAAAACTCAAACAATTAATTAAAACAGCAAATATTGACTTGGAAATTATTAAAGTGTTGATTCTTAGAACAACATATCCTTGGATGGGAGAATTAAAAAAAAATGCAGAAGAGCAAATCAAAGAATGTTTTCTTAATTCAGAACTAACAAGAAATAATTTAGAATTTCAAAAACACATAATGGATATCGGATGGTATCTTACGGTTGTTGATAGAATTAGTGGATATGCATTAGGAGATTTCTCAAAGGCTATGGAAATGGCAAAAATGAATGCACATGCACTTGCATGGAGACCATCATTGATTGTCAGAAGTGCTGTGGCATACTTTGAAGAATTATTAAACAAAGAGACAGAGATGGTAAAACCAGTGCTCAAAATACTCTCAAATGAGATGAGAAAGAACTTTTTTGACACAGTTTTATCATTTATGAGAATTAGACAGCAAGAAATTACAATTCAAGCAGATTGTGCATACAAGAATCTTAGATTGATTCCAACCATTGAATGCATGTCAACTAGAAATGATCCAGAATTTATCAATTCAATACATGAGATTCTACTAGAACTACCAAGACCGTTGCAGTTCTTGGATAATTTTGAAAAATCAGTTAAGGATCCAGATACAATCATCACCACATTGAGATTGAATGGTAAAGATGGAGAAGTTGTAGGATATGCGAAAGGAGGTGCATTAGAAAATTACAATCTAAGAGAAGAGATTAGAGATGAAAACTATGGCTTGGGAAACACAGTCTTCTTAGAACCTATAGCAGTAAAAATGGGATATTGGGGACTAAAGGGAGGTAGTGAAATGCGCCACATGTTCGTGATGCAGTCACATTCTAAAAAATTCAAGTATCTTACAAGTTTTGCACTTAGAGATGTAATAAATGGCAGAATTGAAAAAGAGCAAGCAGAATTTGTAGCCCAATTTGACCCCGAGCGATGGGATTATTATCGAATTAAAATATAGATTCATCAAATGAATTCAATTGAATCAGAACTAAAAAAAATAATTAAAGGTAAAGTCCATTCAGAAAAAGAATTCAAAAAATTTTATTCAGTTGATGCAAGTTCGTATCAAATTATTCCAGAAATAATTGTAATTCCAGAAAATGAAGATGACATAATTCATACAATAAAAATTGCTAATAAATTTAAGACAAATGTCACAGTGCGTGGTGCAGGCACAGGTTTAGTTGGAAGTGCATTAAATAATGGAATAATTTTAGATATGAAAAATTTTGATTCAATCAAAGTAAGAAAAGATTATGCGGTAGTACAAACAGGGGTAGTAAAAGGAAAGTTAGATTCCAAGTTAGAAATAAACAAAAAATTTTTTCCTCCAAATCCCTCAGTAGGATCTTTTTGTTCTATTGGGGGAATGATTGGGAATAATTCTAGTGGTAGTCGAAGTTTAAAGTATGGAAGTATGATCGACAATGTTTTAGAAATTACAATAATTGATGGGAAGGGTAAAAAAATCATTCTTCCAAAAAATGAAAAAACATCCAGAATAATTAAAAATAAAATAAAAATTGATCAAAGAAAAATTCCCAAAGTTTCTAAAAATTCGTCAGGGTACAGAATTGATAAAATTATCACAACAAAAGACAGTCATAAAATTATTGTAGGTTCTGAAGGAACATTAGGAATTGTAATATCTGCAAAATTAAAAATAAAAAATATTCCAAAAAAGAGAATTCTTTTTGTTGTAGAGTATGGCTTAGTCAAAAATGCAATCAGTGACTGTATATCCATAAACAATACAAATCCATCTGCAATAGAATTTGTAGATAAAAAGACATTACAACAAATTAATCAGAAATTTGAAAAAGATACGAAATGCTTACTTTTTGTTGAATATGATGAAAAAATTTCCCAAAATGAGAAAGAATTCAAAGCAAGAATTACAGGAAAAATTGTCAAAAAATTAACAAAAAAGCAGGATATTATCAAATGGTGGAAATATCGAGATTCATCACTATTTTACAGTCTGAAAAGCATAAAGAGTGTGAATAGAATGCCACATGTCATCGAGGATGCAGCTGTACCAATAGAAAGATTATCAGACTTTTTCAAAATGCAAGAGAAAATCAATAAAAAATTCAAAACAAAATCAGTAATTTATGGGCACATAGGGAATGGAAATCTTCATGTTAGATTAATTGGCAGTAGAAAGAATCTAACATTAGTCAAAAATATTGCAAAACACTATTTTGAAGAGATTATCAAAATGAACGGAACAATAACTGCAGAGCATGGAGATGGTTTAGCACGTTCAGAATTTATTAAGAAACAATATGGAAAAACCAACTATCAAACATTTGTAGAAATAAAAAAAATATTTGATCCTAATAACATATTGAATCCAGGAAAAATAATTAGTAAAAAAAGTACAGTGATCAATAATTTTGAAAAATTATTTTGATTTAGAAATCAAAATACATTATAAAAAAATTAAAAGAATAATTCAAAAATATCTTTGAAACTAATTTTCAAAATACAAGTTTTTGAATTTGCTCATAAATGGATCATTATCAAAAATAAAATTAGATGAAAATTAAAATGAAATTACCAATTATTTAAAAAACACGTATAATTTGTTCCTAATTTCAATGAATTTTTTTCCAATACGAAAAAAATAGTTCTGTAACACAATAATTGAGATCGGAGGTTTGCCTATTAGTAAAAAAAGTTCAACAAGTTCTTGCTAATACGACCTTGAGCCTAGTGAATGTATGACAATAGGATATTGCGTAAAGTGCCGAGACAAACGAGAAATCGGTGGCGCTAAACCATACACAATGAAAAATGGAAAACCTGCAATCAAAGGCACATGCCCAACCTGCAGTACTGCCATTTTCAGAATCGGTAGAGGATAAATTTCTAAATCAGGAATTTAATACTGCCATTCGTCAGTAAGGCCATTCCATAGCGAACGCATTGGGGATGGATCTTTTTCTATTTCTTCAGTAATTCTATTTTTTAATACAAAAAAGAAATTTTCTAAAGCATCTACACCACCATCATCATATAATTCACGGCCAATCTCAGTAATTCTTGTATGTTTTTCTGAGATTTCAGGAGAGTCAGGATTTTGTAGGCAAAAAGTCATCAAATCAATTAGTTCCTCTTCAAGCATGAAATCCATATAAAATTATGAAAAAATTGTTCCATTTTAGGTTTTAGAAAAATGAGAAGAGATCACTTTAGACGTCTATAGATCTCTTTGAATTCTAGAGAAAGATTGTATGACATGTTAAGGAGATGGACAAGTTGATTCATAGATGTTTTATCATGTCCAAGTTGTCTTAAAATGGTCAATGCCTTAGGAGAGGAACTAGACAACAATGGATTTTGTCCAGACCATGTCTTAAAAGCCTCTTCCACATCCAAACTGAAGTTCAAAACAAATTCTTTCCAATTGGGCATCACTTTTAGAGCTTTTTCAGTTAACAATACTTGAGACAATTCTCTAAATTCATTTTTTCTATCAATGTATAACATGTCTAAAGATTGTTGAATTTTCTCTTCTTGGTATTCTGGGGCATTTAGCATGTACATTCCTGCAATACTCATATCTTATTACTCACATAATCGAAAATAAGTTATGTAGTTGATTCTCTGAAAATTTGTTAAGAAAATTTTGTTAAATTAAACAAATGTTAGAAAATAAAAAGAAAGAGGATCTTATTGGAAGGGGTCAATAAATGGACAGTTTACAATATGATCATTATCCATTGGACGTGCGATACCAATATCGATCAAACCAGCTTCTCTGTATGCATTCAAGTCATCAATGGTTTCCAACAATTGTGCATTTTCTGGACTATTCCAACTTGTCATGAAAATTCTCCACATCGGAGAATAGTTTTCATCACCAGGGGCTCCTGCGGCAATTCCTGGTTGGAATCCTAATGGGCCACTACCAGTTAAACCATTCTTGAATTGAAATAAATCAACAGCAGCCGAATTTGCAATTAAACTTGCAGACGTTGGTGAACTGACAACACCCATCATATCTGCAGGGCCACTAGGTGTTGCATCAGTTACAATGTAATAGATGGTTCTACCATCAGGTCCCCAACCACGATGAGCTATGAAAGTTACTTTCATCTCTTCTGTATCAATATCAAGAACTTGTCCACCACCATAGGGTGTTTCATCAGTCAAAATTTTGTTTTCCTTTACCATCATTTGTCCATCAGGCCAAATAATTTGAGGCATATTCAAAACTACATCAACTGATGTTAATGTGATTTCGTCGTTATCAGCAGCTTCCATCACCATAGCGTCAGAATTTAAAATTCTTGGTGTAGTACCTTCGTTCCATGTTACGTGAACATGAGATGTTAATGCACTGTATACATCGGATTGTGCAGGAGTACTAGTAAAAACTTCTCCTTGGAAACCATGTACGCCATCACCTTCAATTCCGTTAGTGAACATGTAAGTTTTTGAAAGTGCTTCATCTGGTGCACTCTTTAGTAACGGTGCAAGTTCTACTTTCCAACCCTGATTGTTTGTAATTAAATCTGCATGTGTTTGATCACTTGAATCAGTGATGATATAGTAAACATCTCCACCACCATAGAAACCTTGGTGCATAGGGATTGTAGCTGGAACGTTTGCTCTTGATAATCTAAGTACAGACCCCAAGTCTTCTTCGGCGATTTCTTCAATCATGGATTTTTCTTCCATTTTTTCCGATGACTCACTTAGTGGAACTACAGCTTTGGATTTTCCTTGTTCTGCTATCCATGCAGCCTTACCACCTGGTATTTCAGAACATAATTGTAATCCACAAACATTAGTGCTGGAACCGTACTTTGAGGAACCTACACCTTGACCTTTGAGGGCTTCAACATCTGTGAATGAACCAGTGGTCATTCCTACTGTAAACAAGGGGAGGATTGCAAGTAATGCAATGTATCTTAGACTCTTGTTCATTAAATGAAAAGTCTGATTTTTGTTTAAAAGAATTTGTCCAAATCATAATTATCCTGCAAGTTCTGAAAAACGATTTTCTACATAATCCCAATTCACTATATTCCACCATTCTTTGACATAATCAGGTCTCCTGTTTTGGTGTTTTAGATAGTAAGCATGTTCCCAGACATCCAACCCCAACAAAGGTATTTTTTGTAGGGTCCAAGGACTAGTTTGATTTTCAGTAGAAATGATTTCAATTTTGTTATAAGTAGAGTTGAAGACTAACCAACACCACCCACTGCCTTGGATTCCAATTGCAGTTTCTGAGAAAATTTGTTTGAAATTATTAAAATTATCAAAATAAACATCAATTGCATCTTCAATCTTTCCTCCAGGTAAGCCATCACCATCAGGAGTCATAATTTCCCAAAACAATCTATGATTCTCAAAGCCTCCACCAAAGAAATTGATCTTGCTTCTACCAGATTCAGGAATAGCTTTTAGATCAGAGAGAATAGATGTAATGTATTGTGGGTGGGATGCACTACCTACTTCTTGAAGGGATTTGTTTAATCCATCTACGTATGATTGATGGTGTTTTAGATGATGAATTTTCATTGTTTCAGTATCAATGTGCGGTTCTAATTCATCATATGCATAAGGCAATCTGGGAAGTTCATATTGAACCATGAAAAAAATTATCATAATCCACATATAATCTTCAAGAAAGAATCAAGTTTTTATTCAAAATGAGAGTGAGATGAATATTGGTTCATCCGGTAATTACGGAAATTTTTTCAAATGATAAAAACGTAATTTTATTTTTCAAATGGGCATCAAATCAAATAGAAAAAAAAGAAAACTTACAACAATTCTTTAAATGGCATTTGGAAGTAATATCAGAAGTAATTAATGAAATAGACAAAACTAAAAAAATTAATTTTTCAAATAAGGAACAAGTGGAAAAGTGGGCAATTGATTATTTAAAAAATTATAATGAAAAAATAAGAAAAATGAGAAAAAATAGCAATCAAGTGTTTGAGAGATTTCATGAATTAAAATCAGAATTTACAAAGATTATTCCAAAAGATCATGAGTATTATAAAAAATTAGAGAGTATAATGAGGGTATTTCTTAACAGACAAGAACTGCTTGTGGGTAAAATCATTTTTTCATATAGGGAATTATGGTTTCTAGCAAATCAAATCAGTAATTCTAATTTCAAAATAGGTTCAGTTGAAGATTATCAGGAATGGGTAAAAACTAATTATTCAAATTTGATACAAGTAAAAATGAAGTTAGGACAAATTGAATATGAGATTTCAAAGTAGAAAAGATGATAAGAGTTGAAAGAATTAAAAAAATATGAGAAAATTAGGGACGATTGATTTAGAAATTTTACATTTGGCAGTTAAAGAAAATGGTACATTTGATGAAACACATATTGAAAATTCAGAATTAAAAAGATTAGGTGTAGGAAAAATTTTAGACTCATTAGGTTCATTGAAAGATAGAAAATTTATTTCACTTAACAGCAATGGTTCGTTTTCAATAACTCCAGTTGCAAAAGAGATTCTTTGGGGAGAAAATATTCCAGTTTGGGCCAGAGTATTACGATTACTTCAGATAAAATCATGCAATATGGAGCAAATTATAGACATACTACAACTATCAGAAACAGAAATTCTTCAGGAGGTAGAAAAATTAAGACAAAATCAATTTGTTCTAATGTCACCACAGAGACAAGAGGAAAAGATCATCAAAGTATATGAGATATTGCCTGAAGGAGTAGAAGAAATCGACAAAACCGAAACCGAGGGGTTTGACAAAATAAAATTTGGCGAACTGAAACCTGAAATTGAAATTCTGAGTTTAATTGATGAAGTAGTAAAAGAGATACAAGATTCTCAAATGGAAATAGAAAAGAAGACTTCCACTATAGACAAATTATCAAAACTCAAGACAAAACTGAATGTTTAGTTATTTTGAACGTATTTTATCTTGAATTTGAGCAAGAATAAGTTCTGCCTTGTCCTTATTTTCAAAGTTTTCAACACTTTCGTCCATGATTTCATCAATTTCATAACTTTTGTCTACCAATACATTCGCCACATGATCATCAAGAGTTCCATTACCAATCAAATAGTATGCAAACACAGTGTTTTTTTGTCCAATTCTATGTAATCGATCTTCAGCTTGTCTATGAATAGCTGGACTCCAATCAAGTTCTGCAAAAATAACATATTTTGCTTTAGTTAAATTAATTCCAACATTTCCTGCACGAATTCCTGCAATCATTAATTTTGATTCTCCTTTTTGGAATTTGTCAATTTGATCTTGCCTCACGGTGTCAGACTGACCTCCAATAATTGATACAGGCGTAAACTCTTGAAGGCTTTCATGAAGCAGTTTGTGAATCACCTTATGATGACAAAATACTACAACACTTTCTTCAATTTCCATAATATTTTTTACAAAATTAATAACATGAGGTAGTTTTGCCAAGCCTGCAATTTGTCTTTCACTTTGAATTGCTCTATGATATGAAGCTGATTTTGAGAATTCAGAATCGGCCTCTTTTTGCTCGTCTTCCAGGCGTTTCCAAATTTTATCTAATTCTTCAACATAATAATCAGTATCAGCAGCAATTACTTCTTTGTAACGGACTTTATCTTTGAGTTCTTTAAGTACATCAGATTTTTTACGTCTAAGCATGATATGATCTTGCAATTGATTTCTCAAAGAAGCACGTTTGTTTTCCAATACGATTGCTTTACCTTTTTCATTTACGTAACAAAAGTATTCACAAAATTCTTTAAAGCTTCCAAGAAGTCCAGGTTTTAAAATATCTATGATTGGCCAGATTTCTGAACCGCGATTGTAAATAGGAGTTCCAGAAAGACCTATCCTGTAAGATACTGATGGTAGCGCAGCTAATTTTTTAATTGATTTGTATTTTTGAGTTGTCTTAGATCTTAAATTGTGTACCTCATCACATACAACAGTTTTGATTCCGACTTTTGCTAAATCATCATATCTCTTGAAAAGTAATTCGTAATTGATTACGTAAATGTCAGTTTTTGGAAGTTCTTTTTTCTTTCCAGTTCGAATTAATGTTACGCTAGGAGATTCAGATTCAACTAATCTGCCATTTCTACTTTTTTTCTTAAGGAATTTTTCAATCTCTCTTTCCCAATTGTTGAGAGTGACTAATGGGGCAACTACCAACACTGGAAAAGTCTGTTTTTCAGTTGCAACATAGGATAATGTTTGTACAGTTTTTCCTAAACCCATTTCATCAGCTAGCAACGCATTACCAGAAGATTTCATTAAAAAGTCCAACCCCTCTTTTTGGAAATTAAGTAATTTGCCTCTAAATTGATCTCCTGTTTTTGCTCGTTTTAGTTTGTGTTTAACTGGAGGCAAAGTAGGCTTGGGAGCATATGTCTTTATGATTTTTCTTTGCCAAGTAGTTTTGGATAAAATTTCTAGAGGATATCTATCAAGGATCAATTTGATTTGTTTTACGTTTTCAGGTTTATCATCAACAATGACTTCATTTACGGTTTCACCATACCAAGCCTCAGGCACCAATCTAGAGATCATGCTTACAGCACGCTCACCAGTTATCTTCCAGCACCAGTTTTTCGAGTATTTGTCTTGAACATGCTCTAATGTTCCGATGTTTTCCATAGATGTTTCCATAATTTGTCGATAGACAGTTTTTTTGCCTTATGAATCTTCATGTTTTTTTCGATCATTAAAAAAACAAAAGAAAAACTACAAGAGTTAAAATATGATAATGTTTTTACAATTTAGAAAAATCATAATTTCCACATTAGACTTGAACTTAAAGATAAGAAAATTTTAGATCATAAAAATCAACAGTATTTGAAAAGTCACAATATTATAAAAAATTAGAATATGTTTAAAGTTCATGAATTTTTTAGGAAGATATGGATTTTAATCAAGAACTAGAACCAGATGTTCAAAAACCCATCATCATTGCAGCGATGCAAGATATGGGGAATGTTGGAAGTATTGTAATTAATTTTATCAACGAATCATTAAGAACTAAAACATTTAGAGTTTCAAAAACACCGTTTCCAACATATGTAGTAGACAGAGGAGGATATATTGATCTTCCAGATGAAAGTTGGGAATACAGATTCACCGAGGATTTAATTATTTTTGGAGGGGGTAAAGGACAACCACAAAGTACTAGTGAACTAAATGCATTATGTCAAGATGTTATTGATGTTGCAAAGAAATATTCTGCCAAATTTATCTACACACTTGGAGGATTTCATACAAATAGGCCATACAAAAATAATCCAAAGACATACATCACTACTACATCTAAAGAGTTAACCAATCAGATGGAGGGATTAGGAGTGGACATTACTCCGCAAAAATCAATCATTACGGGTTTTAATGGGTTAATCTTAGGATTTGCAAAAAAGAATGAAATTCATGGAATTGGGATGTATGGAGAACTAAATGAGCCGGAAATACCTCAATATCGTGCTGCAATCAGCATCATTAAGACTCTGGAAAAATTAACCTACAGAAAATTTGGCGATACTAGCAGATTAGAAATTATGGCTCAAGAAATTGAAAGAAAGTTCAAAGATTAATTTTTAATGAGAATTTCCTATTGGGTGAGGTTCTGTGTTTTCGTCATGACAATCACATGAACATAGATATGTTTTATGATTATTCATGCAGTCAATGCATTCAAAGTGTTTTCGTGTTTCACAAGCAGCACAGATCATGTTATTATTGTTATTTGACTAGATGAATTTGAATTTTTCTTAGTTTTGAACCTAGTATTGTATTTCGCTTCTGCTAAGTAGATCATTAGTTAAATCCACATATCCTTGTGGATCTAATTCTTTTACAAATCCACCATCTATGTTAATCAAATAAACTGAATGGAGACGTGCGTGTAAGATGTCATCATATTCTATTGGAGGATTTTTGTAATATCTGTCGCAATGGTCTTTGATTTTTTGAACATCCTCTTTTTTACGAGCATTAGGAGGGAGTAGGAAAATTTTCGGGATAGGTAATATTCCAGTTGCAGGACTAGCAAGTGAGAATTTTGTACAATGTTGACTATATCTTGCAATCTTGCTCATTATTCTTGCAGTAAAATAATCTATAGTGTCCATAGCATGCTCAGGGGGAGTAAAACCTGTTTCGATTTCAATAATGGTGTTGCCACCACCTTTCTTAGCAAAAAGGTCACAAACTAAAATTTCTGAAACATCTTTTTCAACTTCAACATGATAACCTCTTGAAATCAAATTACTGGCACAAATTAACTCTAAAATAGAGTGATTGATTTTTACCAAGTTTTTTTGATACATTTCAATTAGTTGTTGTCTTACATAGTTTAGTTTTGGAAGGTCTTTTTCTTGTAAATTTGCAGATAGTTTTTCAGTCATGTCATATACGTCGTTTCGGAATTTTTCTAAATCCATAATTCAAGATTAGACAATTGGGGGTTTAAGAATAGTCTGAAATGAGATCAATATCTCAAGCATGAAAAGGTCAAAATTAATCAAATAAAATTGAAAATTAGCGAATTTTTCTTCATACTTGGTGTTAACAATAGAAATTAACACAATTTCAAGTGTACAAAAAAGTTGGATTAGTAGGAATATTTTCATTTTTGATGATAATTTCAGTCGTTCAGACATCTGAGGCCGAATTATGGGAGTTAATCATAGACCTCAATGTGGAGAAAGGATCTATAATTTCAGGAGAAACACTAGTTGTTACAGGTAAAGTTGTAGACCATTCATACAAACCAATACGAGGTGCAGAAGTCTTAATCAGAGCAGGTTCTGAAACAACAAAAGCTTTCACAGACCCATGGGGTGTTTTTAGAGGAGAATTTGAAAACTTTGAGAGAGTTCCAGGAACATATACAATTAATGTAGTTGCAACATGGTACGGAATGACAGGATTACAAACTACACAAGTCCAAGTAAAGGGTGATGCATCTTCGGTTTCACTATTACAACAAAAACTGAATACAGATGAGGCAATAAAATATCTTAGTTCAAATGAAAGTGACTTTGATAAAAATCCAATAGGACAAACCCTCTTCAAATATTATCATGGTTTATTACAAGAATTAATTTTAGAAAATAAAGCAGCAGCAAAACCAAATCTTGATGAGTTGCATGTAGAAGAACAAAGAAACATTGCAAAGGAACTTGAAGAACAAGCAATAGAAAAGTATAATCCAGGATATGGGATCTTTGATGGATTAAACTATGATTATTATATTAATAGTCTAAATCCAGAAATGCAAGACATTGTTTCAAGCCAGTTAAATTTCACAAAAAATATTTTTGAGCAAGCCCAGATAGTCAAAGCACAAATTATAGCAGATGGTGGAACATATGAAGAAGCCCAACAGGCATATCTAGAAACGCTTTCAATTCCAAAGGAAAAATTAGAAGAATTCAATGATCAAAAACTTGAAGAAATAGAGATTGAGTCATCAGAAGAGAATTCTGAAGATTCAGAAAAAGAATCTGAAGAAAAGAACAATTGATAAATTCTACGTGCGGCTTATATTCAAAATTCACCTTAAGTACTTATGAAAATAGATATTCCAATACCCTGCCCAAGTTGTGGTGGAAAAATGTATTCAGTTTGCTATGAATCATCGTTTTCTCTTCTAAAGAAAAGAAGTTGGCAAGTATGTAAAGAATGCAACTTTGAACGAAATTCTGAAGATTTCAAAAAATCAATCTGCTGTGCATAACAGCATCATTTTTTCTAAACGATTTTTAACCACATCTATGAATAAGTGACAGATTGAAGGTATTTCACAAGCCGACTTGCATCACATGTAAAAAAACAATATTAGAAATAGAAAGAATGCAAGCAGATGTTCAAAAACGAGATTTCTTCAAAGAACCATTTTCAGAATCAGAATTAAAAAAGATCATAAAAATGACTGGAAAAAAACCATATGAATTATTGAGAAAAAGAGACAAGATGTACAAAGAGCTTGACTTAGAAAATAACAAAAAAACAGACTCTCAAATAATCAAATTAATGATAGAACATCCTGGATTAATCTTAAGGCCAATAATCATATCAAAAAATAAAGCATATGTCGGCAAAGTGGACACATCCAAAATAAGATAATCCTAGGGGTTATCTTTTTTAAAAATTCTAATTGCTTCTAAATGGGAGCAATTTGCTTTGATTCCTTTTCCATGGTGAAATTTATAAAAATTTTTGAATCCAGGGCATTCGCATGTATCAGATGTTACAATATATGACTGCTCAGGGTTTGATGAAGATTTTACTTGAAAAAGATCATCTTCTAATTTGACAACACCACCAGAGTCAACCAGTTTCTTTGCTTTACGAATCGTATTTGCACTCATAATTATACAATGAAGATGTTATTTTTTATTCTTTAATTTTTTTAACATATTTCCCCATTCAGAATCCTGTGCCATTGCATTCTCATAAAGAAGTTCAAAAGTCCATGCAATAATTTCACTCCATATAGCTTTGAGAGATTCATCATCAGTCCACAAAATACTGGTCTTAACAGCATTCATAGCAAGTATGTTTTTTGCATTTTTGGAGGGATTTCTATTCCATTTTTTTATTACACGGTCACAAAATTCCAAGATTTCATTTTTTGTAAGGGTTAATTCATCAGGATCAAACAAATTTTTGTTACTAGTTTTATCATTTTTTACCATATTTTACCAGTA
>REGH01000016.1 GCA_003702495.1 Candidatus Nitrosopumilus sp. | reverse complement strand
TAATTAGTGGACTATCTGGTTCCGGAAAATCTACATTAGCTTTTGATACAATATATGCTGAAGGACAAAGACGATATGTTGAATCACTCTCTGCATATGCCCGTCAGTTTTTAGAAATGATGGATAAACCCGATGTTGATTCAATAGATGGATTATCCCCTGCAATCTCAATCCAACAAAAAACAACTAGTAAAAACCCTCGTTCTACTGTTGGAACAACTACTGAAATTTATGATTACATGAGATTACTTTACGCAAGAATTGGGATTCCTTATTGTACTAATTGTGGCAGAAAAATCTCTACCCAATCAATTGAGACAATTTGTGACTCTGTATTAAGAGAATTTTCAGGCAAAAAGATTTTGATACTTTCCCCTATTATTCAGAGAAAGAAAGGAACCTATGAGAAACTCTTTGAGCAGATCAAAAAGGATGGGTACTCTAGAATTCGCCTGAATGGTGAAATTTTGAGCCTGGATGAGGAAATTCCTCCTCTTGATAGGCAAAAATGGCACAATATTGAGATTGTCGTAGATAGAATCACCACTGAAAAATCTGAACGTTCAAGATTGTTTGAGGCTATTCAGACTGCAATAAAGGCATCAAAAGGAGATGTAATGATTGCCTCCGAAAAATCTGAAAAAATCTTTTCTCAAAATAATGCTTGCCCCTACTGTGGATTAACGGTAGGTGAATTGGAGCCAAGAAATTTTTCTTTCAACTCCCCATTTGGTTTATGTAAAGACTGCAATGGACTTGGTGTTAAAATGGAATTTGATCCTGACTTGGTCATTCCAGATAAATCAAAATCCATTTTGGATGGTGCAATTGTCCCTTGGAGTGGAAGATTCTCTTCATTTCGAAGACAAGCATTGAGAGCAGTTGGTAAAAAATTTGGCTTTGATTTAATGACACCCATTGATAAAATAAAACCAAAACATCTTCAAATTATTTTGTATGGAACAGATGACCTAATTGATTTTAACTATCGCTCAAAATCTGGTGATTCCTCTTGGCAATACACCAATGCCTTTGAAGGTGTATTAGATAATCTTCAACGTGTATTTGTGGAAACTGATTCTGAATCAAAACGAGAGTGGCTAAAACAATTCATGAGAGATACTCCATGTAATTCATGCAATGGAAAAAAACTCAAACCTGAATCACTTGCAGTAAAAATTAACGATAAAGGAATCATGGATGTATGTGATTTGTCTATTGACCATTGTTATGATTTCTTTTCAACATTAAAGCTTACTGAAAATGAACAATACATAGCTAGAGATGTTCTAAAAGAAATTAAAGAACGACTAGAATTTTTGATGAATGTGGGTTTGAATTATCTTACATTAAACAGACTAAGTTCTACATTGTCTGGTGGAGAATCACAAAGAATCAGATTAGCTACTCAGATTGGTTCAAATCTTACTGGTGTTTTGTATGTGTTGGATGAACCTACTATTGGTCTTCATCAAAGAGACAATGCTCGACTCATTAAAACGCTAAATAAGCTACGAAATTTGGGAAATACAGTAATTGTAGTGGAGCATGACGAAGAAGTTATACGAAATTCAGACTGGATGATTGATTTGGGACCTGGTGCAGGTGTCAATGGCGGAAGTGTAGTATTTGAGGGAACTGTAAATCAAATTCTAAATGGACACAAATCTGTAACTGGTGATTATCTTAAAGATAACTCATTAATCATGTTACAAGATAAAATCAGAAATAATTCTGGCTCACTTGTTGTTCAAAAAGCATCAGAAAATAATCTCAAAGACATTGATGTTGAAATTCCATTAGGATTATTTGTTTCGATTACTGGCGTTTCAGGTTCAGGAAAATCAACTCTGATTAATGATATTTTACTCAAAGCCTTAGAGAGCCACTTTTACAAATCCAATGTAAAACCTGGAACTCACAAAAAGATTACTGGTCTAGAAAATATAGATAAAGTCATTGCAATTGATCAATCTCCAATTGGAAGAACTCCTCGTTCAAACCCTGCAACATACATTGGTGCATTTACCCCAATCCGTGAATTGTATGCAAATACAGAACTATCAAAGGAACGTGGATATGCTCCAGGTCAATTTTCATTTAATGTGGCAGATGGTAGATGTTTTGCATGTGATGGTGATGGTGTAAAACAAATTGAGATGCAATTTCTTTCTGATGTTTATGTCAAGTGTGATGAATGTAAAGGAAAGCGTTACAATTCTGAAACTCTGTCTGTGCTTTACAAGGGAAAAAATATTTCAGATGTTTTAGATATGACTGTGTATGAAGCTCTAAACTTTTTTGAAAACATCCCTGCAATCAAAAGAAAGCTACAAACAATTTTTGATGTCGGATTGGGATATATCAAACTTGGACAATCTTCTACAACCTTGTCTGGAGGTGAGGCTCAAAGGGTAAAATTAGCCTCAGAATTATCAAAACGAGGTACGGGAAAGACCATGTATATTCTTGATGAGCCTACAACTGGGCTCCATTTTGCAGATGTTCAAAAATTATTAGATGTTCTAAACAGACTGGTAAACCTTGGAAATACTGTTGTAGTAATTGAACACAATATGGATGTCATTAAAAACTCTGATTGGATAATTGATTTGGGTCCAGAAGGTGGTGATGAAGGAGGCAGAATTGTTGCCACTGGTACTCCAAAAGAGATTGCAAAAACTCCAGGAAGTTATACTGGAAAATATCTAAAGAAACTAATTAAAAAATGACTTTTGACATCTCAAAGATTACAATTCCTACAGATCCTGGAATCTATTTGATGAAAGATTCTGACGGAAAAATAATCTACATTGGCAAGGCAAAAAATCTCAAAAAACGTGTCAAGTCCTATTTTCTAAAAAACCAAAACTACAAAACACAAAAACTAGTTCAAAATATTTCTGATATTGAATTTGTTTTGACTGATAATGAAAGCGAAGCATTCCTTTTAGAATCAAACATGATAAAAAAATATCGTCCTAGATTCAATATTGAGTTAAAGGATCAACAAAGATACACCTACCTTAGAATCTCTGATGAGAAATATCCTAGATTACTTGTTGCAAGACGAACTAGGGATGGAAAATTTCTTGGCAAGGGAAAAACTTTTGGTCCATTTACGCAAGGCAGCTCAAAATTACTCACAATAGGTGCATTGCGTAAAGCATTTCAAATTAGAATTTGCAAAACATTGCCAAAAAAAGTGTGTCTTGAATATCATTTGGGAAATTGTGAGGGCCCTTGTGAATTCAAGGATGCTCAGGAGAGATATCCAAAACATGTTGCAGCATTAGAAGAAGTTCTCAAAGGAAAAAATCAAACAAAAGTTTTCACAAAAAAACTAGAAGAAGAAATGCATCAGGCTGCAGAATTACAGCAATTTGAGCGTGCAAAAGACATTCGTGATACTCTAATTAGACTTGGTAGTCTTCAAACAAAACAAAAAATGGAGTATGTGGAAAATTCTGATGAGGAATACTTTGGAATTGGCACCCAAGAACAATCTGCAACTGTAATGAATTTTAGAATGATTAACGGTGTAATTAGAGACAGTGACAAATTCTTTTTTGATCTTGTTGGTGATAACACATTTTCAAATTTTCTTTATCAATACTATTCAACACATAAGATTCCTAAACATATCATTGTAAGTGAACTTCCTGAAAATCAGGAACTTTTGGAATCATTACTTTCTGAACAATCTGGTTTTACCGTCAAAATCTCTACTCCTGCAAAGGGCAAGAAAAAAGATATCATAAATTTAATTCTCAAAAATATCAAACTGATTCATACTAAGGGTGGCGAACCCGGACTAGTTGAACTAAAAGATATCCTGAATCTTCCAGTGATTCCAAATGTGATAGAATGTTTTGATATCTCCAATCATGGTGAAGACTTTGCAGTTGGATCAATGTCTCAATTTGTCAATGGACAGCCAAACAAATCTGGATATAGAAAGTTCAAAATCAAAACTGTCTCTGGCAGAGATGACTTTGCTATGATTGGTGAGGTCATAAAGCGAAGATACTATCGATTACTAGAACAAAATTCTGAATTACCTGACTTGATAGTGATTGATGGTGGAAAGGGACAGCTTAGTGCTGCCATCAAATCTTTAGAGGCACTAGGCTTGAAACTTCCTTGTATTTCTCTAGCAAAAGAAAATGAAGAAGTTTATCTGCCAAAAACAAAAGATCCTGTTGTTATTGCAAAGAGTAAACCATCTTTGAAAATCTTACAACATGCTAGAGATGAGACTCATAGATTTGGCGTCGCATACAACAGAACAATTAGAAAAAATCAGATAAAATAAGAAAAAAGAAAAAAGTTTGGCTTAGTTCACTGTGACACTACCGACCATCCAAGGATGTACCATACAGAAGTAATCGTAACTTCCTGCATCCTCAAATGTGAATGAATATGTTGCTCCACCCATTACTAAACTGCTGTCAAAGACACCTGATGGTCCATCTGCTGGACTACCACCAGTAACTGTGTGTGCTGCTGTGTCAACGTTGACAAAGTCTACTGTATCTCCAGCATTAATTGTAAGGTCTGCTGGTAAGTAACATTCGTTAGTTTCTTCACATCCTGGAACTGAAGTACCTGCTGGCATCTCTACTGTGTAAGTCATTGGGCCTGCTGGTTCATCCATAGCTGGAGTTGTATCTTCCATAGCTACTTCTTCTTCAAGTTCTACAGTTTTCTCTTCCATCATAGGTTCTGTTTCTGTGAGGTCGAGGATTTTGTAGTCAACTACGAATGGAGTGGTTTTCATTGTGTGAACTGCTAAAGCATTACCGGAAAATTCCCATTCACCTTTTGCATTCTTTGGATCAACGAATGTTAATTCGAAGATTGTTTCGCCATCTGTAGTCCAAGTCTTTGCTGGTTTTTCATCAGCTCCAATTGGTCCTCTAAGTGTGACTAACTGAATGTTTTCAGATGCATCGTAAAGAAGTGTACCTGAATAGGTGTTTTCACTTGGTGCTAATAGCACTGCAAGTTGATGTGATTCATGTCCAATACCTGGGTCTGTATCAGATGTGGCTCTCTCCCAACCAACTTTCATTGGTTTTTCAGGATCTGCCTTTGGTTCATCCATTACTGGCTCAGGTGCTGTATATGTTGCAGCTGGAGCAGAAGCACTGGGTCCGGCATTTTGAGATGCATCGCCATACATAGCAAATGCAACTCCGATTGCTACAATTGCGATTGAAAATCCAATTGCAGCTTTATCTATACCTGCCATAGTTGATCAGAAACTTTCTACAAGGTAAATAAATCTAATCTTCATTATTACCTTCATTATGGATTTTTTTTAGTTTTTTTCTTTTAGGAAATTTAATTTTTGTAAAATTTTCATTTTTTTTCGAATTTTCTAAAAATTCATTGAAAATTACACATGATCGCTTTAATGCAAAATTACCTATGGTCAGCGATGTTGATCAATTCTTTATTTTATGATTCTGCATTGTAATTTTATCATACAAAGCAATTGAACTGTCACCAAGTAACAAACCATTTTTGGTCTCAATCTCTTTGCCTTATTTCTTGATTAGACTAACTCAAATTCCATTTTCAATTTTCTTTGTGAAATTAATTGTTTGATGAATCGCACTCTATTTGTGATAAACTCATCATTGACTTCCTTGTTAAATTTGAAATTTTCATACATTTCTTTTTCATTACACATTACTTTGATGTTATCTTCGTTTTTTATGATAAATACGCCAATTGCCCAAAAAAGTCCTACATGTAATGCAATGTATTTAGATTGTAAATTTGTCACTTTATTTTTGTAAATTTGAACATGTTCTCTATTTTGTTCTGCAATGGAATCTCCTGTTTCTATTTTCCATGAGATCCTCTCACTATCTCCATCAAAATAAAAAACATGGTCCAATTGTCATCCAAAAAGTGGTTTTTTGTCAATATATTTTGAATCCTTCACTTATGATCAAAGATTAAAAGATGTAATTATGCTTGAATCTCACGCCTTCTTTTCAAAAATGGTAGATGAATTAGTTGAATTTTCTGAATATGATCCAGAATTGGCAGATGGTATAAAGTGGCTTGATGAGCAGGCACAGAAAAAAGGTATCACATTTTATGATATGGTTTTTGAAGTGTTGTACAAGCATGATGTAAATTCTAAAGCTAAAGACTGGCTTAGTACTAGAAATTAAAAAATTATTTTCTCAAGTCTAGTGTTTTGTATTCACAACCTTCTGGACCACAATACTTTCCAACATAGGTTGCTTTTGGTCTGTATAATGCTGGTTTTGGTGCGGCTTCTGCAAACTTTTCTTCAATAATGTGAGCTGCCCATCCTACAACTCTAGATATTGCAAATATTGGTGTGTTCAAATCTACTGGTATTTTTAGCATGTAGTAAATTGATGCACTATACAAATCGACATTTGGATAGATTTCTTTCCCTTTCTGTGCTTTCATTTCAGATATAGTTGTGGTTTCAACTTTCTCAGTCATATCAAACCATGGTTCTTTTGTTTTTTCTGCAAGTTTTCTTGATAGTTCTTTTAGAACTTGTGCTCTAGGATCATATGTTCTGTATACTGCATGACCCATTCCCATGATTCTCTCACCTGCACTCATTTTTTCTTTAATCCATGGTCCAACTTTGTCAATCTCTTTAATGTCTAATAACATCTTCATGACTTCGGTATTTGCTCCACCATGTAATTCTCCACTAAGTGCTCCTATTGCTGCACTTGATGCTGAATACATGTGAGCTCTTGTTGATGCAACTTGTCTGGCTGTAAATGTAGATGCATTGAATGTATGGTCTGCATGTAAAATTAAACAAACATCAAAAACTTTCTCCACTTCAGGATCTGGTTTTTCACCTGACATCATGTATAGGAAATTTGCTGCATGGCTAAGAGATGAGTCTGGATCTACAATTGGAAGTCCATTTCTAATTCTTTGCCAACTTGCAATTATTGTTGGAACTTTAGCAATTAGATTGATTGCTTTCTCATAACTTGCTTCTTTATTTGAAAATTCTTCATCATAATATCCTGCCAGAGCTGACACAAATGCCTGAAGCATGTCCATTGGGTCTGCATCCTTTCTCCAATTTCCCATGTTTTTTTGCATCTGTTTTGGAATGTATCTTGCCTCAACTAGTTTTTGATTAAATTCATCTAATTGTGCCTTTGTTGGTAGATTATCATAAAGCAGCAAATATGCTGTCTCTTCAAATGTTGAATTTTTTGTAAGATCTAAAATATCAAATCCTCTGTAGATTAACTTGCCTTTTTCACCATCAATGTTTGAAATTCTGGTGTCTGCAACCTCTATTCCTCGCAAGCCAATGTTTTTTGTCTCCATATTGAGCCTAGCAAAAATTCTTCTATTATATTTTCGCAAAAATTATGTCTATGAAATTTAGTAATTAGTCTAATATGCCAACTTTTGGCCCTAAATGAGAATTTTTAATCAAAAATTAAATGACTCCCGATGAACGCAAAAATCTACAAAAACTTGATGACTTGGTTCTAAACGCATCTGCAGAAGAACTAAAAAAAATTCAGGAAGTTGATTCCCAAAACCAAATGGAAGGACTCTCCTTGTATGATGTATATCTTGATTCAAGTTCTCTGATTAACCAAAGCGTCAAAAATCCATCTAGAAAATCTTGAGATACCATTCTTCATTTAAATGAGGGTTTGTAGTTTTTCATGATGTTGGCTGCATCAAAGACAAAGAAATCTACCACAAAGAAATCAACAACTAAAAAGACAAAAACAACCAAAAAAACTGCAACCAAAAAAACAACCAAAAAAACAACCAAAAAAACAACCAAAAAAACAATAAAATCAAAACGTACCAAAGTAATCTGTATCTCTCATAAAGAAGATGCTGATGGTATTAGCTCTGCAGCATTAATTAGACAAGCATTTGGCGGTGATGCTATGCTAGTTGATTATCCTGGACAAATGGAAGCATTACAACAAGTTGTCACTGATGAAAAATTAAAATCGTTATACATTTGTGATTTGGGCCTAAGCAAAAAGACTCAAGATGAATTTATTGATCTTCTGTCAACTTTGAGAAAAAACAAAGTTTCAGTTACATATATTGATCATCATGACATTGATCCTAATGTTGTAAAATCATTACAAAAACTCAAAGTCAAAGTAATTCATGACATTAACGAATGTACTACTGTTCAAGTTTACAACGCTTTCAAATCAAAACTAAATGAACATGCAACTTTTGTTGCAACATGTGCTGCAATCACTGATTACATGGAAGATAGACCACTTGGGTCTAAATTACTTCAAATGTATGATAGACAATTTGCTCTCATTAGTGCCACTGTACTCACCTACAACATTGTAGGTCATCAAAAAGAACCTGACTATCTCTTGTACCTGGTTGAAGAGTTAGCAGAATCCAAATTCCCTCATGATATTCCAAATACCTTTGAATTTGCACAAATTCAAGTTGAAAAACTATCTCAAATGATTGCCAAAGTAAAAGCTGGTATGAAAACCATGAAGAATCTTGGACACATGGAGATTACCGATTCTGGTGCTAGTGGTGCTGTGAATTTTGTAATGGGATTATCTGGCAAAGACGTTGGTGTCGCATACAAAGAGAGAATAGACCATGGCATCTATGCCGTTTCAGTTAGAGGCTCCAAAAATTGTAAAGTTCATCTTGGCAAAATTGTTAATTTGTTAGCAACTGACCTTGGTGGCTCTGGAGGTGGGCATGATAGAGCATGTGGTGCTGTAATTCCAAAACCAAAAATAAAAAAATTCATTACCGAATTAAATAAAAAAATAAAATAATTCCTTCAAGAATCTGATAATCTTTTTTGTTAAATGAGATGTTGAAACTCTAACTGATCATCACTCAATAATTGCAAGTGTTACAATCAGCATTATCTAACCCTCATTTCTTTTCTCGCGTTATTTCATTAAAAGCGCAAGATGCTGTGAGATCTCCTGTAACATTAACCATGGTTCTAACCATGTCCAAAATCCTATCTACTGAAAGTAATAACAAAATTCCAACTGGTGGAATTCCAACTGTTATCAGTATTGTAGTTAAGACAATTGTTCCAGCACCTGGAACTGCAGGAGTTCCAATTGATGCCAATAATGAAGTGATGATAATTACGAGTATTGAGAACATACTCAACTCAATTGCAAAGAGCTGTGCCAAAAAGAACACTGCTATTACTTGGTATAGAGCAGTGCCATCCATATTTACGGTAGTTCCAAGTGGAATTACAAATTTTGAGACACGTGTGTCTAGTTTAAGATCCTCTTCAGCAGTCTTTAGTGTTACTGGCATCGTTGCCATGGAACTAGCAGTTGAGAATGCCAGTGTCTGAGGATTACGAAATTTTGCAAATGTGGAAGATATTGGTCTTTTTGCTACAAACTTTATGATCATTGTATATACCAACAACATGGCTCCTAGTCCTATGATTACAGTTGCCATGTATACTCCAAGTCCTGCCATTGTTTCTACTCCGACTTTGGCAACCATGCCTACAATCAAACCAAAAACTGCAAACGGTACAATCTTCATTGCCATGATTAGAATGTACAATGTAATTTTTTGAACAGATTCAAGTAAATCCAACAATGGCTTGACTGATTCTTTTGGAAGAGCAGCCATTGCTAGACCGACTATCATCGCCATTATCAAAATACTTAGCATCTGTCCTTCAAGATATGACATGATTGGGTTTCTTGGAATAATGTTTGATGCTATATCTGGAATATCATCTACTGAGAAACCTTCTGTAACTTTCAAATCTTCTTCTGACAAGTCATGTGTTTCTTGAAGTGCAGTAAGATCTAGAATGCTTCCAGGAGCAATAACTGATGCAAGAGTTATTGCAATTAAAATTGAAATTGTTGTAGTAATTACAAAATAAAATCCAATACCTAATCCCAAAGTTTTCATTTTTTCTTTTGTACCTAAATTAGTGATTGCAACAATAATTGATGCAAAAATTAATGGAACTATGATCATCAAAATCACACTCAAAAATATATTCGCAGGAATTTTCAGATATGATGAAAGAGTTTCCAAAGTATTGTCATCTAAACCAACACCCACATCATCTCCTAAAACTAATCCAACTCCTAATCCAATAAGTAAAGCAATTACAACTTGGAGCCACAACTGTTTGAAAATATAATTTTTTAATACCATGTGATTCCCTTAGATTTTCACATTCTCATTTCATATAAGAACTACTTGAGATGACTTGAATTCTTTTCTAGGGTTTTACGGTTATTTTTGATGTCATTTCTGACTCGTGGTGTTCTAGAATATGACAGTGCATCATCCATTCTCCTGGATTAGAAAACTCTACTAGAATATCGATTGTTTTTCCTTCGGGCACTAAAACGCTATCTTGCCATGACAAATTCGAGTTCATTTCTCCATTTTCTGAAATAACAATGAATCTCTGACCGTGCAGATGGAATGGATGCTGCATTGGATGTACAGAATCTGGACTGTTGATCAATCTGATTTTCTTGATATCTCCTACATTAGCTGTAAAGTCAATGTCAAATCCTTCTTTTCCGGAATTTTTATCTCGTAAAACCCACTTGGTATTTTTTTCATTTGACATCATATTCATGTGAGGCATCTCATCTTCCCACTCAATACCGCCTACACCGTGGTGGCCCATCGAGTCCCCATGATGATCCATTGACATGCCTTGTTCGATAATGCTTGCATGATCCATTGTATTATCTACCATTTCATAGTCATGTCCCATTGAATCATCCATCATTGAATGATGTCCCATTGAATCATCCATCATTGAATGATCATGTATTGAATGATCATGCTCCATAGAATGCATGGACATATCTAATGTAGTCACTAAATCAAACTCTAACTCTAATTCTGGTTCAATTGAAAAATATTTTTTGAATGTTGACATTTCATATCTTATTTCTGAATTTCTTGATACATTGTAAAACCCCTCGTCTGCTTGAACAGTTGATTTGTTTACAATAATTTTCCCAATACTGTATTTTTTATCAGGAGACAAATGGATTATGTCGTATATTCCTGGTGATTCAAACATAACTTCAACTGCTCTTCTTTCAAATGGAGAAATAATCACTGAATCAACAAACTTGCTTTCTCCATAGTCACTCATATCTGAAGTTACTAACTTGAGTTCTTCTCCTTCAATTTGGAAGTTAAATGTTCTAGTATTTGCTGTGTTTGTTAGGTGAAACTTTAGAATTTCATTTTGCGGTACTTCTAAAACGTAATCTGATTCCCCATTAACTAACATGGTATTTCCAAATCTTCCCATTAGAACATGAGTTATCATGTCTTTGTCATACTCTATAGAATTATTCTCATTAATTTCAATATCATCTAGAATCAATGGAATTTGAAATTGTTCTTCGGAATTTTTTTCTTGTACTAGGATGTTTCCATACAAACCCATATCGACTTGCATTTCAGTTCTGACATGTGGGTGGTAAACAAAGATTCCAGTATCTGGGAATTTTAGTGTGTATTGGAATGTTTCTCCTGGTTGGATAGGATCTTGTGTAAGGTGTGGAACTCCATCACTTTTGTAATCTAGCCTCAAACCATGCCAATGTGTAGTAGTTGGAATATCCAAGTTATTTTTTACGTTAATGGTAACTGTGTCCCCTTGATTTGCTACTAGCATTGGACCTGGACTCTGATTGTTGTATCCAAACATCTTGACTTTTTCACCATCAATGATTTTTTCAATGACGTCTACCGAAAATTCCACACTTTGATTATTTTCTAGATATATTGGTGATGCATTTGGGATTATTTTACTTTGTATTTTTTCATAATCATATTCTGACTTTTCTCCAAATGAAATAACGTTCTCGTTAATCAAATGCTCAACTCCTCCAAGAAAATGCTCTTCAGGAATTTCCCCTGATGTATACCACTTTGCACTATTTCGAATCCAATCTGGAATTACAATATCTTCATCAACACTAATCTCAATATTCTTGGTTTGAAGAATTTCTTGATTTGTCGTTCCAAATACTATTCTAGTATCTACTTCGATTACATTTTCTTTGATAAGAAATCCTAAACCACTTGCAAATTCATGATCACTTATGGTATCTTCTGACCACCATCTAACTACTTGTTTTACCCAATCTGGAATATTACTAATTCCTGGTTCAGAATCATTATAATCTGTCAATTCTTGCGAATACACATTACCGATACTTTGAGATAAAAACACCATTCCAAAAAACATTATTGAGAAAATGAAAATACTTTGGTTTGTTTTCAATTTGTTGAACTCATACTTTACTCGTATAATAATTCTAAGTTGATTTTCAACTTATTCTGAGATCTCAACTATCGCATCAATCTCTGTCATTGAATCAAGTGGTAAACTTCCTGCACCTAATGCAATTCTTGCATGTTTTCCTTTCTCCCCAAAAACTTCAAACATCAAATCTGATGCTGCATTGATTACTTTTGGATGCTGTGAAAATTCTGGAACTGAATTTACAAATCCTGACAGTCTGACAATTCTTGTTACTTTGTCCAAACTCCCTGCCTCTCTTTTGATTTGAGCAAGTATGTTAATTGCACAACTTTTTGCTGATTTTTGGGCGGTTTCTAAATTGTCGTCTGAAACTTTTCCAGTATATGCTACTTTGCCATTTTCTAACGGAATCTGTCCTGATATGAAAAGTAGATTTCCTGTTTTTACTGCTGGGATGTAATTTCCTGCAGGTACTGGGGCTTCTGGTAATTCTATTCCTAATTCTTTGAGTTTTTCTTCAGACATGACGATTGTTGCGTCATTTTTGTCTGATTTTAGTTTTTACTTATTTTGATATGTACTTTTTCGCCCTTACTAGAGTTGTTTTGAAATACAGTTCGTGTTTTGTATCCTTGTTTCTGTAAACATCCATCTAAAATTGACACCCATGGAAGAGAGTGGCCGCTATTTAGCTTTGATTCTACTGTGATGTTCTTTGTATTTGCCTCAAAATTCACATGTCCTGAACATGTGATTTGTAACACTGCATCCATAATCTCAATGATATCATCTAATGATTTTGATTTCAAAGATACCCCGTTCTTTTCTAATAGTTTGAACAAGTCAAATTCCGGTTTTTTTGAAAACATTGTTGAATTCAGAATGTGTGTTAGACCTGTTTCATTTACTGTTTTGATAATCTTGTAAATTTCTTGGGCTTCAGCCTTTGTCATGTCTGCAAGTGCTTTTGTCTTTGTTGCATTTTTCCAGATATGTGAAAATATTTTTTCTTGATTTACTCCAAGAATATCTGTTGATGAAAATATGGCACCCTTTCCATTTTCGTTATTTACCATTAGCAATTCTGTTTCATCAAAGATAAAGCAATTCTGTGTAATGTCTGATGCTCTAATTTCTACTCCATCTGGAATTGCTCTATATGATTCTGAACAAATCTGTGCTGGAGATACTAGAACTTTGACATCTAGATTTCTACGTAATACTGAGACTAACTGCTCTTTACATTCAGCTAATAACCCAAATCCCCACTGATCAGTCATAATCTTGATTGAAGATTTACTTCCTTCAATCATGGTTTGAAGTTGTGATAATACATTGTTTGCACTAATGTGAAAATATCTTTTTTCTTCTGAACCTCTTGACTTTCTACTTTCCTCACTTGCTTTTTTTAGGTTTGATACCAAAGTATTCATTGCATTTACTTTGTTGATTTGCTCGTGGATTATTCCATCAAATGCATCTTCTGGTGCGATGGCAGTACACATTATTGGTTTACTTTTTGAAATTATTGCAAGTTTCTTATTTTCTAGTTTTAGTAATGTTGGGTAAATCTTGGTTCTTGGTATCTCTGAATAATATGCCAATTCACCTGCTGAAATTGTTCCCTTGGCAATCAGTGCAACATATGCTTGTGCTTCATATTTACTCAAACCGAATTCCTCAAGGCTGACTGTTAATGCGTGCTCATTGACCATGATTATGATTGATTTGTTATTAGGTAAAATTGAGAGCTAAATTCCTTTACACAAGTACTCAAAAAAATTCAAAATTGTATCTACAGATAGGTGTAACTGTGGTTACTAAATTAATCGTGACATCGTCCTCAAATACAAAATCTAACATAAACCAGACATGTCGGTTAAATGTGTAGAAATAGACAATGATAATATTGTTCACTCTGTTACTTTAACTCCAAGATTAGAGTATTCTACTTCTTTGCTTGATGAAATTGTAGATGTTATCTCTCAAAAAAGAGATGATTTGAAACAATCAAACAAGGATTTGGTTTCAGACTTTGATGAATCAGACAAAACTCATCTTCAAGCAATTGAACTTGAACGAACTATGGCATTTTCTCTTGAGATTTTGACTCTTACAAAAAGAAAAACAAAAAGCATTACAAACATTCGTTCTATTCCTCAAGTTTTGCCTTCTTCTATCCCGTTAATTAGAACCATCAGTGCTAAACTCTATGAATTAGTACCTGATTGCAGCCAAAAACTCTCAGAATTATCTGTTCATTTAGGCAGTATAGTACTTGATTCCGCAGCACTTACTCATGCAAGCTTTGATTTTAGTCAATCAAATACAGAATCCTCAACTCTATTAGATGAAGTAAAATTGATGGTGGACTCTAAAATAAGTAAGCAGTACCCTAATGTTGATTTTTTTAAATTATGCAATACTTGAATGTATTAAACACCAAACGTGATTTTTCAAAAGATCTAGATAGAATAAAGTCACTATCATCTAAAATTGATAAAAAAATCTCTGAGGCAAAATCTAATGATGACAAAAATCTCGAAAAATTAACTTTAGACGAACTACAAGATTTGAATAAAATTGTTGGAATTGCTGATTTCCTGCTAGTCAAATATGCTGACAAAAAAGAAATGCGCTCAATTCTCAAGTATTTTGTATCCGTAATTTCTGATGCTGCAGGCTCAATCGAAAACTTGGATGATGAAATTTCTGAATTGATTATGTCTGCTGAAGATTCCATTAGTAAGGTAAAAGGAATTCACGTGGATATTTCTGAAAAATCTGATTTTAAGAAGAAATATCATGATGGACCTGACTATAATGAGCACGAAACAAGTGCAATTAATTTAACCAATTTTGCTACAGAGATTAACACCGTAGAATACCAACAAAATTCTCAAGGGAATACTGCGAGGTAATTTGAAATGAGTATGGCTCCCCAAGAACTAGAAAATACTGCTAGCAAATATGCTTCAGAAGCAATCAAGTTTGATTCTCAGGGAGCCCGTGGCCAAGCAATTACTTACTATCAACAAGCAATTGATGCCTTGGTAAAATTACTGCAATTATATCCTAACAGTAAACTGAACCCAATTTACAAAGAGAGATGCAATTCCTATCACAATAGAATCAATGCATTACAACAGGCACACGGTGTAGAGCCTGCAGTCGATCCTAAAGCTTCTGAAGAAGAACAAAAAAAATCTGTTCAGAGACAAGAAGCAGAAAATGATTTTGAAGATCTTATCATGAAAGAAAAACCAGATGTAACTTGGGACCAAGTTATTGGTTTAGATGATGCAAAAAGCGCATTACGTGAATCCATTGTATATCCAACTAAAAGACCTGACTTATTCCCACTTGGATGGCCAAAAGGAATGTTACTTTATGGTCCACCTGGAACTGGTAAAACAATGTTGGCTGCTGCAACTGCAAATGAAATGGATGGCTACTTTATCAATGTCGATGCATCCTCTATGATGAGTAAGTGGTTAGGTGAAGCCGAGAAAAATGTTTCAAAATTATTCACAATGGCAAGAAGCTATGCTGAAAAAGAAGGAAAACCTGTAATTTTGTTTGTAGATGAAGTTGACTCTCTATTAGGTTCTAGAAGCAGTGAAGTTGGTGGAGAAGTTAGAACTAAAAATCAGTTCTTAACCGAAATGGATGGTGTTAATGGTAAAGGAAAAGATTTGATGATGTACGTGATTGGTGCAACAAACAAACCTTGGGCTCTTGATTGGCCTTTCCTTAGAAGATTCCAAAAGAGAATCTATGTATCATTACCTACTCAAGCAGCAAGAGAAAATCTCTTTGATCAATATACTGCCAAACTTAGTAAAGATTCTAGAGTAAGCACTACTGATCTTGCTAAATTATTTGATGGATACAGTGCAAGTGATATCAAAGATGTATGTCAAGCAGCACAAATCAAAACAGTTCATGAAATATTTGATTCTCCTGATTATCACGAACCAATAGAAGGTGAGGAACCTGTTCAACCAAGAGAACTTACGTCAAATGATTTCAAAGATATTATGGCCAGAAGAAAACCAAGTGTTTCAACTGAAATGATTCGTGCATATCACAAATGGAGCGAAGAGTTCCAAGCATTATAATCGAATTTTTGCGATCAAAAAGTATTTTCTTTAATTCACATAAAACTTAAATTCGTATTACAATGGAATTGCTGAGGGCCACAATAACCACAAAGAAATCAATCCACGCAAACAAACATGCAAAGCTGATCTTTGATGATGGAACCGTTTTTGATGGTCAAGGTTTTGGTTATTCAACGACTGTTTTTGGTGAAATTGTATTTAACACTGGTATGGTTGGCTACACCGAAGCTCTTACTGATCCATCTTACAATGGTCAAATTCTCACTCTGACTTACCCTCTTGTTGGAAATTATGGTGTACCCGATCCAGAAATTAAAGACGCCGATGGAATTGCAAAATTCTTTGAATCTGATGTAATGCAAATTAGGGGACTGGTAATTCATGAACTCTCCTTAACTGCTAGTCATTGGAATCTCAAAATGACTCTAGATGAATGGATGTATAATGAAAAGGTGCCTGGAATTTCTGGTATTGACACTCGCGCAGTAACTAAGAAACTTCGAAGTGGAGGCGTAATGATGGCTGCCCTTGCAGTTTCTGATGAACCAATTGATGTTGAAAAGATCAAAAAAGAATTGGCTGACGCAACTGATTATAATTCTGAGAAATTCATGGATTCAGTATCCACAAAGGAAGAGAAAACATATGGAAACGACTCTGAATCTGTTGTGGTAATTGACACTGGTGCAAAAAATGCTATTGTGAGAAATGTTCGAGAACTAGGTTACAAAGCAATAGTTGTCCCCTGGGATACTTCTTATGATAAAATAATGTCTCATAATCCAAAAGGTGTAGTTCTAAGTAGTGGACCTGGTGATCCACAAAACTGTCCTGCAACAGTTGACACTGCTAAAAAATTAATTGAAAATAATATTCCTACATTAGGGATTTGTTTGGGTGCACAAATTATTGGATTAGCAGGAAACACTGAAACTTACAAACTAAAGTATGGTCATCGTGGACAAAACAAACCTTGCATTAATTTAGAAACAAATCAAGTTTATGTCACAAGCCAAAATCATGGTTATGGAATAAAACCTGAGTCTTTAGAAAAATCTGATTTCAAATTATGGTTTACAAACGCAGACGATAAAACAGTTGAAGGAATAAAACACAAAACACAAAATTGTATTGCAGTACAATTTCACCCTGAAGCTGCACCTGGTCCCTTTGACTGCAAATACGTTTTTGATGAACTTAAAAAATTAATGGAGAAATGAGAATTGCCAAAAAATGAATCACTAAAGAAAATTCTGGTACTTGGTAGCGGTGCTATCAAAATTGGTGAAGCTGGAGAGTTTGATTATTCTGGAAGTCAATGTCTAAAAGCAATTCATGAAGATGGACTCAAAAGTGTTCTAATCAATCCGAACATTGCAACAATTCAAACTGATACTAGATTTGCAGACCAAGTGTATCTCTTACCAGTAAATCCAACATATGTTGAATCTATTGTAGAAAAAGAAAGACCGGATGGAATCATGTTAGCATATGGTGGTCAGACTGCCTTAAACTGTGGTGTCAAACTTGAAGATGCTGGAATTCTCAAAAAATATGGTGTAAGTGTACTTGGAACTCAGGTTCAAGGCATCAAAAATACTGAAGATAGGCAACTTTTCAAGGACCAAATGAATGAGGCAGGTGTTCCTGTACTCAAAAGTAAGACTGTCACAAATTTTGATGATGCAAAAAAGGTCGCCGAAGAACTATCTTATCCTGTCATAATTCGTGTGGCATATACTCTTGGTGGTCGTGGGGGTGGAATTGCCCATAATGAAATTGAATTACATGAAATTGTTGAACGTGGTGTCAAGGCAAGTCTTGTAGGTCAGGTATTAATTGAAGAATACATTGGACATTGGAAACAAATTGAATATGAGGTAATGCAAGACTATGATGGCAATAATGTAATTGTATGTAACATGGAAAATGTTCTTTCTATGAAAGTTCATACTGGTGATAACATTGTAGTTGCACCATCTCAAACAATTGATAACCACGAATATCACATGTTACGTTCAGCAGCATTACGTGCTACAAAACATGTTGGAATAGTTGGCGAATGTAATATTCAGTATGCCTTGGATTCTGATTCTGATAGATACGTTGCAATTGAAATTAATCCACGTCTTTCTCGTTCATCTGCTCTTGCAAGTAAAGCAACTGGTTATCCACTTGCATACATGTCTGCAAAGATTGGTTTGGGTTATAGCTTATCTGAACTTGTAAATAGAATTACAAAAAGTACAACTGCTTGCTTTGAACCTTCACTAGATTACATTGTATGTAAGCATCCAAGATGGGACTTTTCAAAATTTGAACTTGTAAATCGTAAACTTGGAGTCACCATGAAATCTGTTGGTGAGGTTATGGCTGTTGGTAGAACTTTTGAAGAATCTTTACAAAAAGCAATTCGAATGCTTGACATTGGAAATGATGGTCTTGTACTGAATCGTGCAAATGGTAAAAAATATGATGAAGAAGAAATTGAAAATAAACTCTCACACCATGATGATCAGATATTGTATAATGTAGCAATTGCACTAAAGATGGGAATTTCAGTTGATAGAATTTACAAACTATCTGCAATTGATCCTTGGTTTATTGAAAAAATACAAAATATTGTGAATACTGAGACCAAAATCAAAGAATCTGAACTCAACGAATCTATGATGTGGGAAGCAAAGAAGATGGGCTTTTCAGACAAGCAAATTGCTCGCTCCAAAGAAAAAGAACCTGATGAAATCCGTGAAATACGCAAGAAATTAGGCGTAATTCCCTCTGTAAAACAAATTGATACCTTGGCAGCTGAATGGCCTGCTGTGACAAACTATCTCTATCTTACTTATGGTGGTCATGCTAATGATGTCACCGTACCTGCCGATGAGAAAGGAATAATCGTTGTTGGTGCTGGTCCGTACAGAATTGGAAGTAGTGTGGAGTTTGATTGGGGTACCGTCAACATGGTATGGGGATTACAAGAAAATGGGGAGAAAAATGTATCCGTAGTCAATTGTAACCCTGAGACTGTTTCAACTGATTATGATATTTGTACAAGATTATACTTTGAAGAACTGACTCAAGAACGCATACTTGACATCACAGAATTTGAAAATCCAAAAGGTGTGATTACTTGTGTTGGTGGCCAAACAGCAAACAATCTAACTCCTGGTCTTGCGGAACGAGGAATCAACATCATGGGAACAAGTGCAATAGATGTTGATAGAGCTGAAGACCGTTCCAAATTTAGTGCTGAACTTGACAAACTACACATACAACAACCAAAATGGCAAGCATTTTCAAATCTTAATGAAGCAAAAAGTTTTGCACAAGAAGTTGGATTCCCTGTAATCGTTAGACCTTCTTATGTTTTATCTGGCGCTGCAATGAAAGTTGTATGGTCTCAAGATGAATTAAAAACATATGTTAAAGAAGCAACAGATGTTTCTCCTGATCATCCTGTTGTAATATCAAAATTCATGTTAAATTCACTTGAGGTAGATGTTGATGGAATTAGTAATGGTAGGGAAGTTGTCATTGGTGCCATAGTTGAACACATTGATTCAGCTGGTGTGCACTCTGGCGATGCAATGATGTGTATTCCACCATGGAGATTAAACAACAAAATCATTGAAACAATTAATGATTACACCAAAAAGATTGCACTGACATTCAATGTTAAAGGTCCATTTAATTTACAATTTCTAATACATGATGATCATGTGTATGTAATTGAGCTTAACATCCGAGCATCCCGTTCTATGCCATTTGTCTCAAAATTGGTTAAAACCAACCTGATTTCATTGGCATCTAAGGCTATTTTGGACAAACCTCTTCCTAAAATACCTGAAAATAAATGGCAAAAGATTCCAAACTATGGAATCAAAGTACCTCAATTCTCATTCATGCAATTAGATGGGGCAGATATTGCATTGGGTGTTGAAATGCAATCTACAGGAGAGGCAGCATGTTTCGGTGATAGTTTCTATGATGCATTGTCAAAGGGATTGACTTCAGTTGGATACAATTTGCCTGACAAAGGAACCGCACTAGTTACCGTTGGTGGTGCTGCAAATAAAGAAAAACTTTTGCCAAGTATTGCAAAGCTCAAACAATTAGGGTTTAAAATTTTAGCGACAGAGCATACTGCAGAATTCTTTGAAGAAAAAATTGGCGATGTTGAAATTGTACACAAGATTTCAGAACCAGAAAGAAAACCAAACATTTCTGATCTACTTTATGAGAAAAAGATTGACTTTATCATAAACATTCCAAGCACTCTGTCTTTGGAAAAATATGTTGGGATGCTTGATGATGAATATCAGATACGAAGAAAATCTTTGGAGTTGGGAATCCCTGTTTTGACTACTCTTGAGTTGGCAGATTCTTTTGTTAAGACCCTTGAATGGTTACAACATAATGAAACAACAAAAGATCCTATAGAGCCATACGATGTGCTTGAATAATTATCACAAAACTTGATCAATAATTGATTCGTCCCCAATAATTGTACCATCAAGTGTAACTATTCTTGCTTTTGCTACTGATTTTATCCTGTCTATTATTGGTGAAATTGATTTTTTGTATTTTTTTCTATGTGTTGCGTAAAAATACTTGTTAAATGATGGAATTATAGTAATTTCCAACTCTCCTGATTTATTTGGAAAAATTTTTTCTTTTTTAATCTTCATTGATACCCAAACCCTTTGTCCATTCACCACGGAATCTTCTTGAAAAAATACTGGATGAACATGTCCCATGATAATTTTGTCTACGTGTGAAAAATTCTCTGATGGCATTGTATGTCCGTGAGTTAGTAATGTATTTTCTTCAACAATTCCAGTTGAGCTAATCATTGTGATGTTTTGAGGAACAAGTCTTGAAATGTTTGCATCATGATTTCCCGGAACTAACACAATCTCACATTTCTGACTGATTTTATCAAAAAACAGAGGAATTTCCTCCCATTCACTTTTTGAAATGCTTTTGACACTTGATTTTACATCCCCCAGTAAGATTACAGAGTCTGGTTTCTCTGCATCAATCATTTCAGATAATTCTTGAATTGTTTCATTAATTGTAGAATTTTTTCCAATGAATATTTCGTTTGATGCCATACTACTTTCAAATCCAATATGGAGATCTGTTACAACAAGATGTTTTCTTTCTCCTTCCAAAACTAATGCTGGTTTTGCTGGTATGATCCTAGTTTGTAGCATCAAAGTTATACTGCAGATATCTGATTAAATTCTTGTGAACAAAGATCCTGATAGGGTTGAATCAATAGTTTCAGAAAAACGTGTAAAATTACATGTTTTTGAGCCTAGTCAAAGGAAAATTTGGACTGTTGTTGGTAAGGGTGAAGAACACTGGGTTGATCCAACTGGTCTTTACTGCTCTTGCCCTGGATTTTATTTTGGTAAATTAAATGGAAAAGAGACTTGTTATCATCTGGATTCGGTAAAACTTGCTCAAACCGAAAACAAAGTTGAAAAAATTATTTTTTCTGATGATGAATTTTCTGATTTTCTTTCAGGATTACTTTCAGATTTGTAATGATTTTTTATTCGAATCTATTAATAACTAGAAAATTTATTGAAAAATATGGATGAAGCACAACAAAATTCTGAAATTGAAAAAATTGCCAATCTAATGGTTCATGATGGTATTTCTGCTGATGAACAAGATCCTGTAAAATTAGAAAAATACAAAAATCACATCAAAGAGGATTGTAATCTAAATGATGAAGATGCAATGAAATTAGTTTATGAAACATTGTTGTTTAGAAAATTAAAAAGTTCAGATTCTGGTGACCTTTTAGACAAAGGTTCTGATTTTGGTGCTGGATT
>REGH01000055.1 GCA_003702495.1 Candidatus Nitrosopumilus sp. | reverse complement strand
TCCATTAGGAGAGCCTCTTTATCATATCACATCTTTTGATAAATCAAAGAGAATTACACTTCCAATTGACGCATTTCACATGTTGTTTATCAGTATAGATAACACTCCTATGAAAAATACCAAAAAGAAGAGTTATGGAAGAATGGTCGAAATGGGCAAATTATTGTCAATTGTTGACTTTGTTAATACATTTGAGTAGATTCCAGCAATCAAAATCAGTTTTAGAGTAAGTTATCACTAGAAATTTAATTTGGAATATTTATTAACAGAAAAAAATATTGAATTTCATGGACAAAGATGAAAAACTCCTCCACATGTTGATGGATTTTGATCCGACTATAAGATTTGCAGCAATTGTTGATAAAACAGGTACAATTGAAATTTACAGTCAAAGAGATGGATTAAAAAATTTAGTTCCTTTTGATGAGACAAAACAAACTCTAAAAAGAGCACTACATGCATGGGATGAAAATGCCAGAGTAAAGAGTTTCATTGGTAACGGCAAGTATTCTATTGCTTCTTACAAAAAAATTAAGAGAATTACAGTCCCTCTAGGCAGTGGAAGAATGTTGTTTTGCACTTTAAATAACGAGCCAATGAAAAAAGGAATCTTTAGTCAGAAAAAGAGTTACGGTCATCTTGCAGATATGGGAAAAATTTTATCCATAGTTGACTTTATCAAAGAGCAGAAATAGATTACCACTAGAAATTTCAATTAATTTTACTTTATTATTACCAAAAAGATATTTCATTTATTCGCATGAAAAGTTATACAAAAAATCGTTTTATGGATTAAGAGATGGCTCAATATCAAAAATCATTATTTATTTTTAGAAGAGATCTTCGATTAGCAGACAATACTGGATTAATTGCTGCATCTCAGTCATCATCAGAAGTAATTCCAATCTTTATTGTAGATTCTGCAATAATGAATTCCAAAGAAAGATTTAGTGAGTTTAGATTACAATTTCTTAAAGACTGCCTCCTGGATTTAGACAGTCAATTAAAAGAAAAGAAATCTTACCTACATATTTTTGTAGGAAATTCTGAAAAAATTATTTCAAAAATTATCAAAGCATCAAAAATTGACGCAATATTTGTCAATACAGATTATACACCGTTTAGTAAGAATCGAGATAAAAGAATTGAAAAAATTTGTAAAGAAAGCAAGGTAGATTTTATTTCCGCAGATGATATTTTATTGCATAATGTGGAATTGCTAAAAACGGGAAATGGTGAGCCCTACAAGGTTTTTTCAGCATTTTATTCAAAAGCTAGAGAATTTCAATACAGAAAGCCTCAAAACCATAAATTTGAGAATCTTTCAAAAACAAAAATCAGTTCAGAAACAAGTCTTGAAAAAATTCCTGAATTTAACATAAAAAATAATTCAAAAATTATGAAGGGAGGAAGAAAGGCAGGCTTAGAATTACTCAAAAATTTGAAAAATCTCAAAAATTACAACAAAGAGCGAAATATTCCATCAATTAATGGAACATCACACTTATCAGCTCATAACAAATTTGGAACATGTTCAATTCGGGAGATTCATCAAGAGTGCATTAAAAATCTGGGTCAGTCACATACGATAATTTCAGAGCTTCATTGGAGAGACTTTTTCACGTATATCATGTATCATTCACCTTATAGTTATTCAAAAGAATTCAACAAAAGATTTCAAAAAATTCCATGGAGTAAAAATCAGAAGAATTTTTCTAAATGGTGTCAAGGAATGACAGGATTCCCCATAGTAGATGCAGGAATGAGGGAGTTAAACAATTCTGGATTCATGCACAATAGGGTTAGAATGATTGTTGCTTCATTTCTGACAAAAGATTTGCACATTGATTGGAGATTAGGAGAGAAGTATTTTGCCACCAAACTAATTGATTATGATGCCTGTGTGAATATTGGGAATTGGCAATGGTCAGCTTCCACAGGGTGTGATGCACAACCATGGTTTAGAATTTTTAATCCATGGTTACAACAAAAGAGATTTGATCCTGAATGCACATACATCAAAAAATGGGTTCCAGAACTTAGGGAGATGGATGCAAAAGTAATTCATGATTTATGGAAAAAACATCCTGAGGATTCATCCTATGTTAAACCAATTCTAGACCACAAAACAGAATCACAAAATGC
Organism: Candidatus Nitrosopumilus sp.; assembly: GCA_003702495.1. Lineage (GTDB taxonomy): Archaea > Thermoproteota > Nitrososphaeria > Nitrososphaerales > Nitrosopumilaceae > Nitrosopumilus. The sequence continues at coordinate 4,188 of REGH01000055.1, read as the reverse complement.
AAAAGAGATTTTTTCTTCTCAATAAATGCTAAATTTTAGCACTAGAAAATCTTGTTATCACTAGGTTATATACAATGAGATCTAGAGACTTGTATGGCTGAAGAACAAGAATGGGCAAATTTGCTTGCTGAAGTTTTTGACAAACTTACAGAAAAACACGCCGCCATCACTTATCAATTTGATGATCTTGAGATGAAGGGCAAAGTCGAAAGAAACGGCAAAGTAGTCCCCACAGGTACAGTTTCCCTTAAAGGAAAACTGACAATCACCACAAAATGAGGTAGCGAGTATGAAAAAAAGTCAACTCCCCGCCAATTTTTTATTATCTTTAACTGATGGCACTCTAAATGTCACATGTGACAACCAACCATCAATTAATTTCACATCAGATAAGAATACAAGAATAATCGATATTGTAGATATTCCAGTTAAAGTATCTGGAAAACCTGGAATAATAAAACAATTATCTGAAGCAAAGTCACTTGCTAAAAAATTAAAAAAAGAAGATGTAACATTAGAGATAAAGTTTCAAGGAGACACCGTACTCAAATTAGGTAAAGACGCAAATCCAAAATTAGCAAAAATTGTTACACTAAGCAGTGACATAGAAATATCAGATTTGAAAAAATTGAAAAAACTTAGCGAGATGCTATAAGAAATTATTTTGAGGATTAAAGAACCTTGAAAAAAATCTACTTTGTATTATTCCTACTAATTTTGGTATCCACAAATCAGGCATTTGCACACAAGCTGATTAGTCATGATGACTCTCACAGAGACTATGAATCAGCTCTAGTAATTCCAGATCATAAAATTTCATGGGCAATTTATGAGAATTTAGGCACAAATGAGGCCAAATACTATACATTTGATGCCAAAAAAGGTGACTCTTTTTACGCAAGTATTGTAATTCCTAAAATTCCAGGTCTAGAATTCTACTCTCCAACAATTAATTTTATTGAACCAAATAACGATGAAAGTAAATTTGCAGTGGAAAAATTTCTTTACGAGGGAGATTATCCGGGAAATGAATTCTACGAACCTTTTGGGCAAGTGACATACTGGGAAAGACAAGAAATTAATCTTGAAATTCCTTATGACGGAAAATATTTTCTTGTCGTAGCAGATGAAAAAAATCAAAGCGGAAAATATAGTTTAGCAATTGGCACAATTGAAGATTTTTCAGGTGCAGACTTTTTTACAATTTTACCAAAAGCATGGTTTGACACAAAAATTTTTGTTAATGATTATTTTTCACTTCTTATTTTCTTTGCAATATTATTTTCAATAATTGGTTTGCCAATATTTTTTTCTGTAAAAAGAAGACGTAGGTCAACCTAACTTTAAAAAAATTTGTGCGTAAAAAAATTAGTCATGTCTAATTAGTTGCATCTAATTTTCGTGTTGTTTAATAGAATTAAAAACTATAATTAATTATGAATGCATGGAATAAATTTTGGAAATGGTATGAGAACAAAATTCTCGGAAGTATTATTGTGATTGCAGTTATTCAATTCATTCAAGTACCACATATGGTTTGGAATGCAGACATTATGTTAGAAGCAGGTCTTGTTTCAAGAGTTCATCCAGTACTTGATTGGTTCTTGTACGGTGTAGACTTGATTGAAATAGTTTCAATTGTTAATGTTGGAATGATTATGTTTAGTCTTATCAAGAAAAGACAATCACAGAAAAAACTTGCTGCAAAAGCAGCATAGTTAATCTTTTGCTTCCCAGATGACACGTTGAGGGAATGGGATTTCTATACCTCCCTCATCTAAAGCATTTTTTAAGACTTTGAGTAATTTTGGAGATACCTGATCCCAATCTTCTCTAGGATGCCAAACTAAAACTTCAATATTTACACTTGAATCAGCTAATTCATTTATTCTAAAATCAGGTTTTGGGAGAATTAATGCATAAGGCATTTCTTTTCTTATCGCTTTTCCCATTACAGAGATTGCACCGTCAATGTCTTCTTTGTATGCAATCCCTACGATTGCCTCTGATCGTCTTACAGGAGTAGAGGATAAGGAACGAATGTTTGATGTGAAAAAAGATTCGTTTGGAATTCTAGTTATAGTTCCATCAAACTGTCTAACTCTTGCTGAAAATGTACTAATATCTAGAAGGGTTCCTGAGATTCCAAGTCCTGGAAGGTCAACTGAATCACCTTGTTTAACGGGTTTCTCAATCATTAAAAATATTCCAGAAATGAGGTTTGATACAACTGACTGTGTTGCAAAACCAATTACAACACCAAATATTCCACCAGCTACAAGTAATCCTGAAAGATCAACACCAGTGGTTGAAGTAAAAACTAAAAATGAAATTACAATAATTCCAAAGTAAAGTAATTTACCTAAATTTTTGGCACTGTCTTGAGAAAGTTTTGGAGCATAGTATTTTGTAAACAATAGTTTTACAGTTCTGGCGATGATTAAACCAACTGCCATGATTATACCTCCAATCAATAATGAAAGTAAGGTAAGTCCAGATGTTATCTCAACTTGATCAAGACCTTGGAAAAATTCAAAAACCATCAATCAACACCCATATTCAATCTTTTTACAAGTTCTTTTCTTTCATAATCAGGAGATTTAGCCCAATCAGTGGAAATGTTTCTGGCTGAAATATCCAGTGTTTCTATTGTTAGTTTTTTCTTTAAAACTGCATTAATTGAATCATAGATTGCCTTTGAACCATTATAATAAATTGAATTCTCCGTTACGGGAAAGATTACTTTAGAAATTGATTGTCCCCGAGAAAGTTCATTTCCAAAGTGGATTTCCATTATTGCATCAACGTAAGGTTTTGAGTCATCATATGATTCAACAATTTCAGATTTTGTATATTTACAGAGTGTTCCAGATTCAGGAGTTCCATAAAGTCCAAATCTTGAATTAATAGGGTCGCAAGTAAAAAAATCAAGAGAATTTTTATTTTCCCCATCTATTAGAAAAATTCCAATTTCAATTGGACATCTAGCAAAAATCTTTGCTTGAGAGTTTTCCGATAAAAACACAGGTGTTTCGAGTTCCAAGTAAAGATATGATGTTCTATGTGAAGGGTGGTTAAGTGGTCGGATTGGGGCAATTTCAATACGAATTTTGTTATTTTTAGTTGGAATCATTCTTTCTACAGTATTATCCTCAGCATCTCTTCTGAAATATGAAAAAACATTTTCACCAATATTCCTGAATTTGATATCAATATTTGGAAGATTGAAGTCTAGATCATTGTTAATATCGTAAATTCCATAATTTGTGTAATTAGGATTCAATTCACTCAAAGCAATACTCGATTTGAATACTAGAATTTAATCTATATGCTATTCAAAAAATTGTTTTTAATAATTTAAAATAATTGAGTTGGTAACTATTCCAATTCTAATAATATGTTTAATTTACCAAAGTCCTCATTGATTCTAAAATTATATGTCAATGATGGATCATAAAGGAATTGTGTACCGCCATAACCAATGTTAGGGCCAAACAACATGTTGAATTCTCTAGTATCTCCAGGGTTGATGACTATTTGACCGCTGGTAAAGTCCATGCCAGAATACTTGAATGCATTTGAACCATCCCATACATCATATGCACATATCTGTGGGCTAGTACAATTCAGAGCAACAATATCAGAACCAACATTTTCAGCTAGCATTCTAATTGTTAAAATCGCTTGTCCTGTTGGAGAAATCTCAAATTCACTTCCTTCAGTTCCCAATCCTTGCCAATAGTAAATTATTGGACCAACTTCAAACTTTTGTGCAGTTGTTTTGTACTCATAAAGTTGAATTGCTTTTTTGATAGGCTTTTCACAGTCTAATCTTTGATAGGCTTTGGTAAATTCAGAACACTTTTCAAGTTCGGATTCAAGTTCGGCCAATTGAGGATCAGAACTTTTTGGTTCAGAAGTTGTCTCAGGAGATTCAGAAGATGCTGTAGATATCAATCCTAATGACATCAAGTGTTGAATAGCATTAAGAAACTCACCATCAGATGTTACCCCATCTGCCCACCAACCTGCATTGTTCTTTACCCAAGCAGGTACGCCTTCAGAAGCTTCAGCAGAAACAGATGTTGGAGGAACTTGGATTATTCCATCATTAATTAGAAACTCAATTCCCTTTAGGAAATCAGATTCAGAAATGGAGCCATCTGCCCACCAACCTGCATTGTTCTT
>REGH01000054.1 GCA_003702495.1 Candidatus Nitrosopumilus sp. | reverse complement strand
AGACCTTTCCTTTGAGAATTAATTTTAGATTTGAAATTATGAATTTCATATAATATGCATCAAGAATATCAGAGTCTCCTGCAGTTTTTGCAATGGAGTAATGGACATCGGCTAATTGTCCTCTAAGTGCTGATTCTATTCCCTGTGAAGTGTATGGTTTTTGAACATCATTAATTGAATCTCCGTAAACAGTATTTTTTATTCTGGTCATAAATTCATCAAGATCTCTTGATTCTGCTAGTGTCTGAAAATCAGCCCTGTTGAGTAATTTTCCTCTCTGGCTGTATGACTTTACTGATGCGTAGACGTTCTTACCCATTTGAAAATCGTTTACGAGTAACGGATTTTAATGTTTGGCGATCTACGCAGGAACAAATTCTATGTGATTTTATCCAGAAATTTGATAGCATCTTCTTTTTCTTGCTTTGAGAGTTCCACAAAAGCTACCAGAATCTCCTTTTGAATCTCCAATGATTCATCTGAAATATCCTTCAATTTTGTGAGATCAAATGGGAGTAATTCCTTGAATTTATTGTCACAAAATGCCTTGACATATTTTTGAAAAATAGAGTATGCGAATTTAGGACTATTTTCTAAGAGACTAGATAGGATCTTTTCAAACTCTTTTTCTTTATCTTCAGACTTTGAAAAAAACTCTTTTAGCAATTTTTCTCTATTTTTGATATCACTAATTGAAAGGGCGATTAAAACTCCTTTTTTTGTGAGATGATAATATGGAATTCCTTTTTCTTGAAGGGCTTTAGGGCCTCTCTGAAGAGGTAATCTGCCATCTTCTTCTGCAATTCCCATTGGAAGTAAGATTTCATCTAAATCTCGAAAAATCCCTGAATAGATATTCTTCCAGGCAATTCCTTGTTTTTTTGCCATTTTTTGTGATATTCCAGTTCTAGTCCTTTCAGCAGGATTTGCATCACTTGCAAGGATCCCAATAATTGCTCTTTGTCGTTGAGCTTCTCCTGTTAACTCTTCACCTTTAGTCTTGAAGGTATCAAAAATTGCTAGTTTAGTTTCAGATTTTCCCATTTGCGATCACTTTATCATAATTTCCATATTTTATGTTACTATCAGAATATACTAAAATATAATAATTTACTTTTTCAGACATTCTTTAGTCTCCAATGCTTAAATAAAATCCAATTTCGATAAATTCAATGAATTCTAGGAACTACAAGTATGCTCTATTACTTGTAGCCGCAGTATCCATCACAGCAGCAGGTGCAATGTCTCAGGCATATGCACAAAGCGTTGAAGATGGTATGGACGGATATGTAAAAGGAACCAGTGGAATTTACACTGGTAACCCTAACGAATGTTGGGTTGATAATGGCGATGGCACTTACTTACCATGTCTTATAGACACTGGTGATACTGCCTGGATGCTTACAGCAACATCATTCGTACTCCTTATGTCCCCAGGTGTCGGTTTCTTTTATGGCGGTTTAGCCAGATCAAAGAACATCGTCAACGTTCTTGGTATGACTCTCATTGTTATGGGTCTCATGTCAGTACAATGGGTTCTATGGGGTTACTCACTAGCATTTGCACCAAACGCAGATGAAGGCGCAAACCATTTCATGGGAAGTCTAGATTATGCTGGATTTAACATGGTATCACACTATGCACCATTAGGTGAAATAGGCCCTTGTGGCGATACGTGGTCAGCAGCCTATCAAATGCAATCGATGGTAGATGGTGAATATTGTAGTCAAGGTTGGCCAGGAACTATTCCTCACCAAATGTTTGCAATGTTCCAAGGAACATTTGCCATCATCACACCAATTCTAATTATTGGTGGTTTGATTGACAGAATCAAATTCAGTGCACTAGTCATATTCGTACTCTTATGGGGTACCTTCGTTTACGACCCAATTGCACACTGGGTCTGGGGAGGCGGTTTCATAGGAAACGGGGCATTAGACCTCAATCCAGACTTATCGCCATCGCATGCGTTAGACTTTGCTGGTGGTACTGTAGTACACATTTCTTCAGGATTTGCAGCATTGGCTGGAGCCTTAGTCCTTGGCAGAAGACTTGGATATGGCAAAGTGCCAATGGAGCCACACAACATCCCAATGGTGGTACTTGGTTCAAGTATCCTCTGGTTCGGATGGTTCGGCTTTAACGCAGGTAGTGAAGCAATGGTAGACGGCATTACCGTCAGCGCATGGACTGTTACAAATACCGCAACTGGTATGGCCGCAGTTACTTGGGTCTTGATGTCATGGGCACATACAGGAAAACCAAGTATTGTTGGTGCAGCATCAGGTGCAGTAGCAGGATTGGTAACAATCACTCCAGCTTCAGGTTGGGTAGGTCCAATGGCTGCAATCATTATGGGAATTGCCGCAGGTACAGTTTGTTATGCATGTGTAGCATTCAAGAATGCAAGAAAGTGGGATGACGCATTAGATGTATGGGGAATACATGGAATGGGTGGTCTTACAGGTGCAATTTTGACTGGTACATTAGCAAGTCCACACATCTGGGATACCGGAGACGGTATTGGTGCATGGACTGGAACTCCAGAAGGAATGGAGACCCAAGCAATCAGTATCATTGCAGCAGCAATCTCAATAGGATATGCATTTGGTATCACAATTGTAATCCTAAAGGTAATGGACGCAGTATGGCCAGGCGGAATCAGAGTCACTCCTAAAGAAGAGGAGATTGGTCTCGATTTGGCACAACACGGCGAAAGAGCATACGTCAACGAATAGAAAAACAACCCTTTTCTTTTCTTCTTTTTATTATTCACTCCCTAATCTTAGATTTAGAATTCTGCATTCACTTGCAATTCAGTGTCTTGCATAAACTCATAATTTATGAAAAAAATAAATAGTTATTTTATTACTACATTGTATGAGTCTAATCTTACTAAGTAAACAAAGAGGTACCTCTTCTCATAACTCTGAAGCAGTACCAAAACATCGTATGATTGGAGACAAAAATCTTATTACAAAATTCTCAACTTTGGATGAATCTCAAAAGATTACAGTGAACAAAGGCACTAAAACTCGAAGAATATCTAAGAGTCCTCTAATAGGAATTCCATCATCCCGTAGAGTCATGATATTGAACAGGGGAACTTTACGCCTGAACTTGGCATAATTAAAAGAAATTAATTTGATTATTCAGAATCCCTATTGTGTTAATCAGTACATCTGAACTTAATTCAATTCTAGATGATCCTAATCTCATTTTAGCTGATACCCGTTCTTTCAAAGAATATTCTGAAGGTCATATCCCAGGAGCAGTTCATTTGGACCTGTTTGCATTTCATTGGATTGACACATCAAAACAAGGAATTGAAAATTTCAATAATCAATCAAAATCCCTGCTGTCTTTTCTTGGAGTAACTCCTGAAAAAAAAGTCATCTTTTATGATTCAGTTTCTGGAATGCTTGCTGCCAGAGGAGTATGGATGTTGATGTATTTCTCTCATGAAAATGTCATGATACTTGATGGTGGAATCACAAAATGGCAAAAAGAAAATCTAACCATTGAGACAAAACCAAATGGATTCAAACCATCTGATTTTTCAGGAAAAACCAATCCTGAGATAATTTCTGGATTTGAGTATGTTCGAGACAATCTTGAAAATGTGAAAATCCTTGATGCCCGCTCGCCTGGGGAATATGATGGAAGTACGGTGCGTGCCGCCCAATCAGGACATATTCCAAATGCCATCAATATTGACTGGAGTCAGAACCTGAAAGATGATGGGACTTTCAAAAGCGATGAGGAATTATCAAAAATGTATGATTATCCAAAAGACACTGAAATTGTGACATATTGTCAAGGGGCCTATAGGGCAGCCAATTCTTTTTTGGTTCTAAAAAAACTTGGATTCACAAATGTCAAGGTCTATCTGGGATCTTGGGGAGAATGGGGAAATCGACTGGATCTTCCCGTAGAAAATTAACTCAGACAAATTTTGATGAAAAGTGGTACATCCGTGAAATTCTACTATGACTTTAATTAGAATAATGTCCTTTATGGTATATCTGGAGAAATGAAAATGAAGATAGCAATAATCTCTGTGATGTTAGGATTGGCAGTTCTATTTTCAATTAATGTTGTCTTTGATGATGCCTTTGCAACCTGGAGAGACTCTAGAAATACTGTAAAAATTAGTCAAGTAAACGAATATGCAAATTACGTTCATTTCCAACCTGAATGGAAAAGTTATCCTAGAAATCTAATTGTTGATGTAACAACTACTTGGGAACGTGAAGTAATTCCAGGAGAAGAAGAAGAGTCTGATATTACAAAACATGGTGCAAAACAAAGACAAAATGGTCTTCAGTATGTTAACAGCAAACCAGTAGTTGCAGTACAATATGATTATCGAGATTGTGAATCTCAATGGTTCCATTATGCAAAGACTGGCCTTGATTTTCTTGGATACAATCTAAATTTCTTTGAAGAAGATGCATCTATTCCAAATTATGCATATTCAGCTGACTCTCAAAAACAAAAACTCCAAAATGGATTTGCACAATTTGTCCCAATTTGTACGTCAAAGGAATCGACAAACTATGAGTATACAGTATCAGTAAATGATGATACAATAGGTTTTGATGTGTATTTTGTACCATCTTATGTTCAACAATGGTACTATTTCCAATACACTGAAAACTTCGAATATTATTCTGATGATGGATGTTATGCAAATAACTTCCAAAAATTCTCAGGAGAATGTAGTGGAGTTGACAAAAATGGTGGATTACTAATTGTACTTCCTGATGAATTGTCAAGACCAATGACAAAGATCTCAGTTAATCTAGTTGAGACATAATCCAATTTTAGGAAATCCCTGACTCTTTTATCTAATGAAATCTCAATGAACTCCTGGGATTTCTAAAGAAACTCAAAGACACTGCTGAAGCAGGTATTAAAAAAGGTGCAGAACTTGGTACCAAAGGATGTGATGGAACAAAAGATGCTGCCAAAAAAGGACACGATAAAGCTAAAGGCGACTAGATTCTTTTTTTAAAATTTTATTTTCTTTTCCAAATGAATTGGTTGTAGATTAGTTCTGGTCTAACTTGTCTAAATGGTTGTGCACCACCATCATACCATTTTGTAAAGTATTCGTACAAGTGCAATCTGAGTGACTGGATGTATACAATCAATCCTTCAATCATCATAATTCCCAAGTTACCTCCGATAATCATTGCCCATGCACCAAATGATTCAGAACCACCAAGTGAATTGAATGCGTTATTTACTGTCAGTAACAGTGCTGCGTGCACCAGTAACATGATACCAAGTCGTGCATAACTAATTGTGTGAGCTAAACTTTCTACTGTCTTACCCAGGAATACTTCCATCACAACATTTGCCGCCGAACCTCCATCTTCTGGATGTTTCTTTGCATGCATAATACCTCCAACCATCATCATTGCCATAGATGCAATTACGATTACTACTGCAATTCTTGTAACAATCCAAACTTGTGCCCAGTCTCCTAGGAATATTGTAACCCATGGAACAGCTTCTGTGTGGACTTTGGAATACATGTTCATCACATCATATTGTGAACCGATTGCACACATCATGATAACTACAATACCTCCATAGAGTGTAATGTTTGGAATTGCTTCCAAGTACATGACAATCTTGTGACCTTCTTTAGCTAGTCTTCTAATTCTGAGAATCATTGCCCAAACCAAATGGATAATTCCGATGAACAATGAAACTTTGAGAATATTGATTACTTGTTCAAATGATAATTCTGCAACACTAAGGATACCTACTATGAAACTAACTGGATACAGTGGTCCTCCTTCTGCTAATAGGCTCTTAAATGGTTCAAAGTAATCTATGTGATAACCAAACGCTTCTCCTGCACCAACACCTGCAATAGCAGATGCTGCTCCAGAGATTGCAATGAGCATTCCCCATCTGGAAAGATTACCTTGTCCTTTGAATTTGAATAATAATCCCATTCCCATCAAAAGCAATCCGTGACCTGTATCTGCAAACATCAATCCGTAGAAAATTGGCCACATAAGAGCAATCATTGGTGTAGGATCTGCCTCTCCCTTTCTTGGAATTCCTTGACTTTCTGTGATTACTTCAAATGTTCTAACGAATTTTTTATTATCAAATAATGTTGGAACTTGTTCTTGGTGTTTAGGATCTGTAATTTCTTCAGTTACTGAAGTCCATTGGTTTGTAATGTTCTTGAACTTTTCTTCCATCTTACTTGGGATGAATCCTTGGATAAGTGCAAAATGTTTAGTTCCACCTGGTTTTCTCAAAGTCTCAAGGACATCTTTTGCAACTAGTGCCTCTTCGTGTAATACTAGAATATCGCGTC
>REGH01000003.1 GCA_003702495.1 Candidatus Nitrosopumilus sp. | reverse complement strand
TGCAGCACCAACAGCTGCAGCACCAGCTGCAGAAGCAGCACCAGCTGCAGAGGAGAAAAAAGAATAGGTGTTTTGAATGGGAGACCCAAAATATCCACGTAGAGTTTGGAGAAAACCAAAGAGACCTCTTAATTATGAATTAAAAATGGAAGAGTTGAAAACTCTCGGAACATTTGGATTAAGAACAAAAAGGGAATTATGGAAAGCCCATACGGAATTATCTAGAGTAAGACAACAAGCTAGATCATTACTTTCTTTAAGACAAGAGGTAAGAGCAGAAAAAGAACCAATCTTAATGAAATCATTAGCAAGAATTGGGTTAGTTAGTTCTGATTCAACATTAGACGATGTACTTAACTTGACTGCACATGATTTACTTTCAAGAAGATTACAAACTATTGTTACAAAGAAATTAGGATTCAAAACACCATATCAAGCAAGACAAGCAGTAATTCATGGTCACATAATGATTGGGGAAAGAAAAGTAGACATCCCATCATACACAGTGACAGTTGAAGAAGAAGACAGTGTACATTTTGCACCAGAATCAAAAATTCCAGCAATGCTAGAAAAGACAAAAACAGAAACTCCTGAGTCAATAACAGAAGATACTGCTGAAGAGAAAGTCGAGGCTCCTGCTGAAGAGAAAGTCGAGGCTCCTGCTGAAGAGAAAGTCGAGGCTCCTGCTGAAGAAACAAAAGATGAAAGTTCTTCAACAGAATGATAGAATAATTAGGCTTATCAGTAAATAACCCCCAATTATCAGGTAGAATAGTTATGTGTTCAATTATCGGCTACTACGGAAAAGAAGATGCAGCCCCAATAATCGTCAAGGGGTTGAAGAGAATGGAGTATAGAGGGTACGATAGTGTCGGAGTTGCAACAGAATCAGAGAATCAAATCGGATTGAAAAAAGGAACTGGAAAAGTGCAGGAAGTGAATTCAAAAATACAATTAGAAACACTACCTGGAAGAGTTGGAATAGGTCATACTAGATGGGCAACTCATGGAAAGGTAACAGATGTAAATGCTCATCCACATCCTAGTAACTCAGGAAAAATTGCAATTGTGCATAATGGAATAATAGAGAATTTTGAAGAGTTGAAAAAGGAATTAGAAAATGATGGATATAGTTTCCAAAGTGAAACAGATAGTGAAATAATTGCAAATTTACTACAGAAAAATTATGAGCAAACAAAAGATGTTAAAGAAACAATTCTGAAAGCAACCTCTCAACTAAAAGGACATTATGCATTTGTTGCAATGTTTGAAGACGGGCAATTAGCAGCTGCAAGATTCCATGAACCATTAATTATTGGAATTGGAAAAAATGATTTCTTTTTGTCAAGTGATGTTTTAGGATTTATTGAGTTTACTGATAATGCAATTTACATGGAAAATGGGACTTTTGTAATACTAGACAAAAATAAATTCCAAATTTTAGATTTTAATGGAGAGCATATTGGATATGCAATTACCAAAGTTTCAAAAGAATTCGGAGATGCATACAAAGGAGATTATGCACATTTTACATTAAAAGAAATTTACGAACAACCTGAGACAATTTTGAAAGCAGGAGAAAAAACAGCTAGTGAAATTGAAAGAGCAACTGAGTACATCAGACATGCCAAAAATATCTACATTACAGGAAGTGGAACAAGTTACAATTCAGCACTAATTGCAAAACAAATTTTGTCAAAATATGTGAAAATCAAGGCTGAGCCAATCATATCTAGTGAAATTCAGTTTGCTCCAAATGCTATTGAAGAGAATTCAATTCTAATTGCAATGTCTCAAAGTGGAGAAAGTGCTGATGTTTTAGAAGCAGTAAAAATTGCAAAAAATGCAAATTGTAAAATTATTGCAATTGTTAATCTCTTAACATCTTCACTTGCAAGAGAAGCAAATGTTGTAATTGGTTTGAATTGTGGTCCAGAAATTGGAGTAGCTGCAACAAAAAGCTTCACATCACAACTTGTAATATTATACAAGATCGTACAGAAATTAAGTAATAACGACATAACAATCAATTTTGAAGAATTTTCAAAATCCATTTCAAAAACATTAGACAACCCAACTAATATTCAAGAAATTGCCAGAGAATTGAAAGAAGTTTCAGACATTTACATTCTAGGACGTGGAATAAATTTTCCAATTGCAACAGAATCAGCACTAAAACTTAAGGAATTAACATACATTCATGCAGAAGGAATTGCAGGAGGAGAGCTAAAACATGGACCTCTTGCATTAATGGATGAGAAAGTATATGTGATAATTCTGAATCCAAATGATTCAACATATTCAGATACTCTAACTAGTGCAAGAGAGATTAAAGCTCGTGGTGCAAAAATTATTGGAGTATCAGATATCAAAAGTGATGTTTATGATCATTGGATTGAAATGCCAAAAATTAATGAGATATTATATCCAATTTCAGAAATAATTCCAATTCAATTACTATCATATTATGCAGCACTTGAAAAAGATGCAGATCCTGACTATCCAAGAAATCTTGCAAAATCAGTTACAGTCAAGTAAACAATCTTTGATATTCTTTTTCAGCTAAACTCAAAAAGGTTTCAGATCTATTACCAGTTTTTAGCATTGAGGAAACAATACTGCCACCAGCTCCAACACCTTCCTTTGCAAATCCTTCAGAAAATGCCTTTAGACCAGAGAATTTGGAGTTTTTCATGCCTGGATCTACTGAAATAATTGGAATATCTGCAATTTCATGAACGAGTTCTTTGAAGTTTGCAGTTTTATCATTTGTAATATAAGACGTAGTTCCAATTGCAGTATTTTCTTCATTAAATCCAATTTTTGATGCAAAAGCCAAAACTGCAGCCATTTGCGTTCCACCGGCCAACATTACTTTAGATATACTCGAAGCAGAACTTAGCATTCCAGCAACAAAAGGAATCATCGGATCACCAATTTTTGCTACGATGCTGTAAGGATGTTCTGAATCAATCCTCTCAAGTGCAGATGTCACGATTTGGTTTTTTAATTCGACAGGATTATCTGGAATGCTGGAGCTAACTTTTGCATCATAATCTAATGCTTTTAGCAAAGCTAATGCAGTGGTTGTTCCACCAGGAATGCATTCACCAATCATCAAACAGTCAGTTAATGATGCCAAACTTCTTCCAAGAATTTGTCCATATTCAACTGCACGGGATACTATTGTATCAGTCATCGCATCTTGAATTGAAATATTTTTTCCAAAAGGTAAACCAGATTCAATGAAAGGTAATTGAGGATGGATTTTACTTCCAGCATTAATTGTTAAATGAGGAATACTTGCAGATTCAAGAGCAGTTTTAGTTAACAGCCCAGGAGTTGGTTTTCCATCAGGAGTCATTGGAATTTTATCAATAGTTTTACAATATCCGTAATGTAGGTATTCAGCATCAGCTGGAGGGGTAAACTGAATTGAGTCCTTATCAGCACCTGCAAAAGTTATTCCAGGAATTTCAGAGGTTTCAGTATAAGATATTACAAATGAGAAAAGGAACCTACCAGATTTTGTAGAATCAATGAAATTTTGAGCAAGTTCAATATTTCCATATAATTCAAAATCTTCCAACAAATCACTAACCCATCATATCAAGAAATTGTTGCTCAGTTCTCTTTTGCATCACCATATTTGTGATTTTTTCTTGTCCAATTGTTGAGGTCTCTTTGTGGCCATAGTTGTGGCCACAGTAGAGAACTAAATTATCATCTAAGGAGTAAAGAACATCAAATAGGCTATGATAGAGTTCTTTGGCACTACCACCAGGCAAATCAATACGACCACAATTTCCAACAAACAAAGTATCACCTGAGAAAATTTTTCCATCACCTATCAAACAAATACTATCTTTAGAATGACCAGGGGTGTGGAGTACTTTTAATTTTGAATTTCCAAATTCTATAATATCTCCATCTTTGACTGTAATGTCATGTTTTAATTCAGAATTTTCATGTTGAACGATTGGAGCTTTGGTGGATTCAGCCATTGCTTCATTGCCAATAGTGTGATCAAAGTGATGATGTGTATTTACAATGTATTTTATGTTTAGATTTTTTTCTTTGATCACCATCTCTAACTCAATTAGATCCCAAGATGGATCAATTATGATAGATTCGTTTGTATCGTCATCAACAACAATGTAAGAAAAATTTTGCATGTTTCCAACTTGGATTTGGTGAACTATCATAAAATTCCCTCCTCAGCCTCTGGAGGAATTCCAATTTTTTCTGCAAACAATTCACCAGTCAAATCCTTTCTTTTTGGAATTCCTTGTTTCATTTTGTGAAATGTTACAGTCATGTCACATTTTGTAAATATATTGGCAGTTTCTCCTGTTTGAGGATCTAACCCAGATGGGACATCAACGGCAAATTTGTAACAATCAGTTTGATTGATGTAATTGATTGCAGATGCATAGGGCTCTCGTATATCTCCAGATATACCAGTCCCTAGAATCCCATCAACAATTACGTCAGGTTTAAAATCAAAATCAGTAGAACCTCCAGTCATTAGTGTTACAGAAGGCATTTTTTCTAAAATAGACCAATTCCAATTGCTCTCTTCGGTTTTGATATTTTCGGGATTTCCAAGAAGCATGACAGTTATTTTGGCACCATATCCAGCAAGATGACGTGCCATAACTAATCCATCACCGCCATTATTTCCCATACCAACAAAAATCAAGATGTTTTTTGAATCCACACTTCCAAGTTTTTCAACTAATCTCTTTACTGCAGCAGCACCTGCATTTTCCATCATGAATTTTTTTAAAAATCCCATATCATGACCTTTATTTTCAATATTGTACATTTGATCAACTGTTATTTCCATAATGTATGTGAGAATCATTCTAAAATAAGAGTTTAGAAAACGGCTTTATCCTGGTTGTTACAAACACAAGACATGACATTAAAGAATGTAAAACCATCATTGAATAAAATTGCAAAAACTCTAGGCAGTACACAAGATTCAAGAGAGTTCTTGCTAAAAAATACCAGAGAGATAATTGTTCTTTGCAGCAGATCAATTATTGCAGTTCATAAAAACGATACAAAAACAGGAAAAAGTAATCTAAAAAAAGCTGAGTCACTCTTAAAAAAATACAAGAAAAAAGCTACAGGGGATCTGAGAAGATATATCATTACACCTGAACAAGAATTTGTAGAAGCTGCATGTCTAATTGCAGTTGTGGAGAAAAATGAAATCCCATCAGATAAACAATTAGAAGTGATGCCAGAATCATATGTTTTGGGATTGTTAGATTGTATTGGAGAGTTGAAAAGAATGGTTTTTGATAAAATTAGAATTGCTGAGATTGATGAGGCCACAAGAATTTTTGAGATAATGGAAAACTTGTACCTCCAACTTTACACATTCTCAATGTATGATAAAGTGGTAAAAGAAGCTAGAAGAAAAATTGATGTGAATAGAATTTTAGTGGATGATGTTAGATCTGCAATAACTGAAGAAAAGAGAAGAACTGAATTAATTAAAACACTCAAAAAATTTGAAAAATAATTTTCAAAGTTTGTATGCGGGCGATGGGATTTGAACCCACGAACTCCTAAGAGACTAGCCCCTCAAGCTAGCGCCTTTGGCCAGGCTGGGCGACGCCCGCAAAGAAATTTCCATGTATGGTTTTTATAATCCTTGATTACTTTTTCGTTCGTATGTTAATTCCTGTTAGATGTTTTACATGTGGAAATCTAATTGCTGATAAATATGACGATTATCAAAATAAAATCAAAGCTGGAGAAGATCCAGAGAAAACTCTTGATTCCGTTGGAGTCGAGAGATATTGTTGTAGAAGAATGTTATTGACTACCGTTGAAACAATTCAACAAGTAATTCCATTCTATGAAGCAATTCAGAGAAGAAAACAAGAAGTTCAATCTGAGTTAGAATAACTTGGCCAAGATTACTTCAATTGAAGGACGTATTCTATACAATAGTCGAGGAAGCAAAACAATTGAAGTAGATGTAGAATCTGATGGGAAATTCTTAGGAAGAGTTTGTGCTCCATCAGGTGCAAGTGTTGGAAAATATGAAGCAGTGAGTTTTCGCAATGGGAAACCAGAAGACAGCCTTCAAGTTTTGAAAGAAAATTCTCAAAAATTTATCGGGTTAGAGTCATCAGATCTTAAAGGAATTCATGACACCCTCAAAGGTTTTGATAGTTCATCAAACTATTCAGAAATTGGAGGAGCACTTGCTTTTGCAGTAACAATTGCATCTATGGAATCAGCATCAAGAGCACTTGATCAACCATTATTCAAAACACTATCAAATGAATCATCATTTAAGTTTCCATTTCCTTTAGGAAATATCTTAGGTGGAGGAGCTCATGCTGGACCAGGTACTCCAGACATTCAGGAAATCCTGATTTGTGCAATAGGATCAAAAACTATTGAAGAAGCAATTGAGACAAACTTAGTTGTACACAAAGAACTACGCAGTGTTTTAGAAAAAGAAGATCCTAACTTTACAAACGGAAGAGGAGATGAAGGAGGATGGGCACCAAAATTAGAAAATCAAAAAGCACTAGAAGTTTCTGCAAAAGCTTGTGAGAATTTAGGATTTACTTTAGGAAAAGAAGTGGCATTAGGAGTTGATTTTGCATCATCAACTCAATGGAATGAAGAAAAATCAAAGTATGTTTACGAAAGAGCAGGTTTTGAAAATTCAACATCAGAACAAATTGATTTTGCAGCAGATATTATTGAAAAATTTAAATTAATTTATGCAGAAGATGCGGTTCATGAAGAAGCATTTGAAGACATGTCAGAATTAACAGCCAAATTCCCAAGCACTTTGATTACGGGGGATGATTTGACCGTAACAAACAAGGGAATTCTTTCAAAAGCCATTGACAAGAAATCATGTAATGCTGCAATTTTGAAAGTTAATCAAGCAGGTAGTCTTTATGATGCCCTAGAATTTGCAAATCTAGCAAATGAAAATGATATCAGATTAATCACATCACATAGATCAGGCGAGTCTACAGATTCACAAATTTCCCACATTGGTCTTGCAACCAAGTCAAAAATGCTCAAAGTTGGCGTTGTAGGAGGAGAAAGAGTGGCAAAATTAAATGAATTATTACGCCTATCAGAGCATGATTTAATACGCGGTATGGCAGAGATTTAAAATCGCTATGAGCCAACAAGCAGAAACAACAGACATCAAAAAGAAGATCCTATCTACAGGAATTAGGGTAGGTACTCAAGTTAAGACAAAATTCATGAGACCTTTCATCACAAAGGCTAGCCCAGAAGGACTCTACATGCTTGATTTAGACATCACATTAGACAAAATTAAGACTGCAGCCAAATTTATCAACAGACTCGGAGTTGAGAACCTCATTGTCTGTTCTGGCAGACAATATGCAGAAACACCAATTGAAAAATTCTGTGAGACATTAGGTTCAAAGAAATTACTTGGAAGATTCATGCCAGGTACTTTAACAAATCCATCATTACCATATTACATTGAACCAAAATTAGTTTTAATCTCAGATCCTCAAGTTGATGAACAAGCAATTACTGAAGCAACCAATGCAGGAATTCCAGTAATCGGAATTGCAAATACTGATAACATTACATCAAATGTTGATGTAATCATACCAGCAAATAACAGAGGAAGAAAAGCATTAGCAACAGTTTACTGGTTATTGGTGCGTCAAATTCTCATTGAAAAAGGAGAGTTGAAAGAAGATGATCCAATGAACATGGAAATTGATGATTTTGAAACAAAGATTACCGAAGAGGAAATCGAATAAATAAATCAAAACCCAAAGTGTTTACTTGAAATCTAAAGCATCAGCTCCTGGAAAAGTTATTCTTTTTGGAGAACATTTTGTTGTGTACGGTGTAAAAGCTATTCTTTGTGCAATTAACAAAAGAATTACAGTTACTGCAGAAGAAATTGATCAGAGAAAAATTTCAATAAAATCCAATATTGGTGAACTTGAATCAGAACCAAACAAACCGATTTCTGAAATTAATTCACCATTAAAGCCATTTTATTATTTAGCAAATAAGATTATTCAAAATAAGAATTCAGGAATCAAGATAGAGGTTGAATCAGAAATCCCATTAGGAGTTGGTTTAGGTTCATCATCTGCTTGTTGTGTAGCAGGAGCAGCAGCAATTTCAAAATTATTTGGAAGTATTTCAAAAGAAGAGATTTTAAAACTTGCAATAGAAGCTGAAAAGACAATTTTTCAAAACACATCAGGCGCAGATTGTACAGTTTGTACTTTTGGAGGATTAATGGAATATGACAAGGAAAATGGATTTTCAAAAATAGAATCCGAGCCTAATTTTCATCTGGTCATAGCAAATTCAAATGTAGAACATTCAACAGACAGTGTTGTTGCAGAAGTTAGAAAATTCAAAGAAAATAATGGAGAAGAATTTTCAAAATTATGTGAAAACGAATCAAGTTTAATTGAAAATGTCTTAGAATTGTTGAAAAGAAACAACATTAAAGAACTTGGCCAGAAAGCAATTCAAAATCAAGAATACTTAGAAAGAATTGGAATTTCAAATGACAAACTCAGAGATATGGTTCAGATTGGACAAAAATCATCATTTGGAGCAAAAATAACAGGAGCAGGCGGTGGCGGATGCATTTTTGCCCTTACAGATGAATCAAATCTAGAAAATACAATTAAAGAATTCAAAGAAAAAAATCACGAATGTTTTTCTGTTAAGATTGATTTCAAAGGACTGGATACTTTTTAATTATATAGATAGTTTGGAACAAACATGATTCTAATAAAATTAGGCGGTTCAATTATTACAAATAAAGAAAAACCACTATCGGCAAGAAAAAAAACTATTGACAATCTTGCAAAGAGTTTAAAAAAAATTCAAGAGCCAATAGTAATAGTTCACGGAGGCGGTTCTTATGGACATTATTGGTCTGTCAAATACGACATGCATACTAAAGAGAAAAAATATGATTTGAGAGGTGTTGCAATTGTAAAAAATTCTATGATAGAACTAAACAAGATAATTCTAGATTCATTTCTAAAAAATAAATTAAAACCATATTGTCTTCCACCTACAGATTTTATGGCAGGTAACAAACCAATAACAAAAAAAGTAAGAGAAATTGAAAAAATTTCTAAATCAGGCTTGATTCCAGTCACTTTTGGAGACGCATTATGGTATGGACAAAACAAGACATTCATTTTATCAGGAGATAAAATAATGACACATATTGCAAAAATTCTAAAACCTAAACTGTGTATTTTTGCATTAAATGAGGATGGAGTCTATTCTGATCTTAAATCCAAAGAACTGATTCATGAATTAAAAGGAGAGCGTCCATTAATATCAGAAAATAAAATGGATGTGACAGGTGGAATGACTAGAAAAATAGAAGAAGCATCAAAAATTTCTAAGATGGGGATGAATGTATTTTTTGTAAATGGAAACAAACCTGAAAGGATCGTGAAAGCGGTTAAAAATAGGAAATTTGAAGGAACTGTGTTTAGAGGAAAATAATGGCTGAAGAATTTGTTATATTAGTAGATGAAAATGACAATCCGATTGGAAAAGAAGAGAAAGTAAAATGTCATTTACCAGATGGGAAACTTCACAGAGCATTTACTGCATTATTGTTTGATGAAAATGGAAGATTAGTTCTAACAAGGAGAGCCAAAGAAAAAATGTTGTGGCCTGGAGATTGGGACGGTACATTTGCAAGTCATCCTAGAGAATCAGAAACTTATGTTTCATCAGGAGAAAGAAGAATGCCAGAAGAATTAGGAATCAAAGGGAAATTAGATTACCTCCACAAATTTGAATATCACGTACCATACAAAGATGTGGGTTCTGAAAATGAAATTTGTGGAACATTGATTGGAATAATTGACAAATCTACAGAATTAAAAGAAATTGAAGGCGAGATTGACGAAATAAAATGGATTTCATCTAGTCAATTACTTTCAGAAATTAAAACAAATCCAGAAATTTATTGCCCATGGATGCTAATTGCACTAGAATTACTCGATAAATCAGACAAATCTATGCTCAAAAAGCATGAAAATGTATTATCAACGTGGATAACAAATGATGTTCATGAAGGATTACAAAATGCAATCAAAATACATTTGCCACAAGAAAAATGGAGATTAGTAAATGAAAAAAACTAAACAGATTGAAAAAAATGCAAAAACTGTAAACAAGTACCTTAAATTAAAATTAAAAGGAAATCCAAAAAAACTCTACGATGCAGCGGGTCATCTAATAGTACACGGTGGAAAAAGACTTAGACCATACATGGTAATTAGAAGTTGTCAAATTTTAGGTGGGAAAACTTCCAATGCAATGCCAGCTGCTAGTGCAGTAGAAATGGTTCATAATTTTACTCTAGTTCATGATGACATTATGGATAATGATGAAATGCGTCACGGTGTTCCAACCACACATAGAAAATATGGAATGCCGGTTGCAATTCTTGCAGGAGATGTATTATTTTCAAAAGCATATCAAGTCATATCAGATACAAAATTATCTCCAATCGCAACTACACATCTAATTTCAAGACTTGCAAAAGCATGTGTTGATGTTTGTGAAGGACAATTACTTGATGTCAAAATGGCAGAAGAGAGAAAAATTCCCACACAATCACAATACATAGAAATGATTGGGAAGAAAACTGCAGCATTGTTTGATGTATCATGTGCGATGGGAGCAATTTGCGCAACAAACAAAGTGAAAGACATTTCAAATCTTTCTTCGTTTGGAAGAAACCTAGGAATTGCATTTCAAATTACTGATGACTTGATTGGAGTGATGGGAGATCCAAAAATCACCAAAAAACCAGTAGGTAATGATCTCAGAGAAGGTAAAAAATCACTTCCAATACTCATGGCAATAAAACTTGCAAAAGGGAAAGACAAGAAAATTATTTTGAAGGCCTTTGGTAATTCTAAGATTTCAAGAAATGATCTCAACAAGGCTGTAGATGTAATTCGTTCTCTAGGTATAGAGGACAGTGTAAGAAAACAGGCACTAAAATATGCTGAAAAAGCTGAAAAATCACTCTCAAAATACTCGGGTTCTGCCAAAACCGAACTTGTTGCATTATTAGATTTTGTAGTTAAGAGAAGTGTCTAGACATTATACAGGTAAATCACAATGGATGACGAAATTAGAAAAGAAATTAGAAAAATGGCTCTTCAGAATGCCTTTGAGCACGGAGGCCAAACTCAAGACAAAATAATTTTAGGAAAAATTCTTGGAACAAAACCAGAGTTTAGAACAAAAGTAAAAGAGGTTTCAATAGAAATTTCAGAAATTGTTGCGGTAGTAAATCAACTGTCATCAGAAGAACAACAAAAAGAGTTGGAAGAAAATTTTCCAGATGCGTTAGCACCCAAAGAAAAAATAGAGGAAAGAGAAGGATTGCCAGAATTAAAAGATGCAGTACAAGGAAAAGTTGTTACAAGATTTCCACCAGAACCAAATGGCTATCCACACATAGGTCATGCAAAAGCTGCAATAATTAATTCAGAATATGCAAAGATGTACAAAGGGAAGTTCATACTTAGAATGGATGATACAAATCCAGAAGCTGAAAGAATGGAGTATCATGCTGCAATCAAAGTAGGGTTAGAATGGTTGGGGATTGAATTTGATCAAGTAAAAAACACTTCAGACGATATGGAATTATTTTATGAAAAAGGAATGGAGTTAATTAATTCGGGTAAAGCATACATTTGTACTTGTAAAAGAGAGGACATTAGTCAAAATAGAAGAGAAAGAAAAGCTTGTAAATGCAGTATGGATGACATTGGAAAAAATAATAAAAATTGGGAAAAGATGCAAAATAAATTCAAACCAGGAGAAGCTATAGTTAGATTCCGCGGAGATATGAAAGCAGATAATGCAGTAATGAGGGATCCTGTATTATTACGAATTATTGATGAAAAGCATTACACGGTAGGAAACAAATACAGAATATGGCCAAGTTATGACTTCGCAGTGGCAATTGAAGACAGCATAGATGGAGTAACACATGCATTTCGTTCAAAAGAATTTGAATTAAGAAAAGAACTCATTGATGCAATTTTGGATGCATTAGGCATGAGAAAACCACAACAAGGCTTTTTCTCTAGGCTCGAATTCAAGGGAATGCCAATATCAAAGAGGATAATCAAGCCTTTGATTGAGGAGGGAAAGGTGTCATGGTATGATGATCCAAGACTCCCCACTCTTGAGGCACTAAGAAGGAGAGGAATAAAGCCCGAGGCAATAAGAAAATTCATCATGTCTTTGGGACTAACAAAAGCAAACACACTTGCTCCATTTGATGCACTTGAGTCATTCAATCGAAAATTTGTAGATGGAAATAGTATGAGATTGTTCATGGTAAAAGACGCCAAAAAATTAAAAATAAAAAATTTGTCAACATCAGTAATTGAAATACCTAACCATCCAATTAACGACATGGGAAAAAGAAAAATCAAAATTACTGAAAATTTCTACATTTCTGGAGATGATGCAGATTCAATCAGAGAAGAATCAACAATCAGGCTTTTAGGATTAGGAAATGTCAAAATAAAAAAAATTGGTACTGAATTTGAAGGAGAGTTTGAAGGTGAAGGAGATTCAGCCAATATATTAAAAATTCAATGGGTTCCACAAGAAACAGCACATGAAATTAAAATGATTATTCCAAAAATTTTGTTTAATGATGAAGAGTTCAATGAAGATAGTTTAGAAGAATTAGACGTTTATACAGAACCTCAATATCTACAATTAAAAGAAGGAGAAGAAATTCAGTTTGTTAGATTTGGATATTGTAGAAAAGATTCACAGAATCAAGCAATTTTTACACATAAGTGATTGAGATGAAAATAGCACGATTGATACATGAAAATAATGAAACCTATGGATTCATCAAAGGAGACAAAGTTGCAACAAAAGACGAGATAACTTACCTTACAGGAGTCCCAATTCCATATAATGTCAAAGATTTTCTTTTTGATGGTTGGTTTGATGAAATTAAAAATAAAATACAAGATTTACCTTATGAAGAAAATCTCTCAAAATTCAAATTATTAGCACCAATTCCAAATCCAAATAAGATAATTTGTTTAGCATTCAACTACATAGATCATGCCAAAGAACAGGGATTAACAGCACCAGAAGATCCTGCAATTGTCATTAAACCCATAACAGCTCTTAATGGAAATAATGGTAATATTGAGTGCCCAGATTTTATTACACAATTAGATTATGAGGTAGAGTTAGCCTTGATAATTGGAAAAAATTGTAAAAATATCAGTGTTGAAGAAGCTAAAAAAGTAATTTTTGGATATATGGTATTCAATGATGTTTCAGCTAGAGACATTCAGTTTAAAGACAAACAATTCACTAGAGGGAAAGGCTTTGATTCATTTGCACCATGTGGACCATGGATCACAACTGCAGATGAAATTCAGGATCCACAAAATCTAAAATTAACAACCAAAATCAATGGAGAAATAAGACAGAATTCATCTACAAGCAATATGTTTATCAAAATACCTCAAATAATCTCAAAGATTTCCAAGGTGATGACACTAGAA
Organism: Candidatus Nitrosopumilus sp.; assembly: GCA_003702495.1. GTDB lineage: Archaea > Thermoproteota > Nitrososphaeria > Nitrososphaerales > Nitrosopumilaceae > Nitrosopumilus. Next base: position 49,857 of record REGH01000003.1, on the reverse strand, counting down.
AAAGGAGACATTATTTCTACAGGTACACCAGCAGGAGTAATGCTAAACAAGCCAAATGCAGTCTTCTTAAAAGATGGAGATAAAGTTGAGATGGAAATTGAGGGTTTAGGAATTTTAAACAATACAATCAAAGTTGTAAAATCAAACTAGGTTTTTTCTTAACAAATGAAAAGAAAGTTTGTGTTCTAAAAATTCAAAATCAAATAATTTCTCTTTAGTTAAGATTTGAATTCTACTGTAGTTATTTTGTATAGCATGATTTTGTAAAAACAAAATTATTTGTAATAACGTCTTCTCTGAATCTGAAAACAATGTAACAATTAGAGTGTTATCAAAATGTTCAGAATTAGAAATTATTGCAGTGGAAACTTTACCATCAATTTTTGATTGAATTATTTTATTTTGTTTAAGAAGTTCAAATATTGTTTCACTATCAAGTGGAAGCCATCTCCAAGATTTAACATAATGCGTGTAAAAGGTAGTATCAAAGGATTTTAAGAATACGATGTCAAAATTTGAGTTTTTTTTGGGTTCAAGCGAATAAAAATTCCAAGTTTCTAAGATATCATATTTGAGGGATTTTGCCATGGAGAGTGAAGTTGAATTTTCAACGTCAATCAACATAAAAGAAAATAATGCACCATTTTTCTGTCCCAGGGATTCAATATGATTCACTAATAGAGATGCAATTTTTTGTTTGCGAAAATTTTGGTCTACTCGAATTCCTTCAATCCATATTTGGTTTTTTGAAAAAAATCCATGACAAATACCAACAGGGAATTGTTTTTCATAAACAAATAACAAATCTTCGTTTAACCAATAATCCCAAACATGTTCAACATAATCACCCCAAGAAAAAGTATTTTGACAAAAATTCAAAACGTGGGATTTGTCAGAAAATTTTGCATTTCTAATCATATATACGAAAAAATATTAAGCATCATCAGATAAAGACTTCGATGGGAAAAATCATTGCAGGAAAAACATCAGATATTCCTCCTGGAAAAATGATCAAAGTGTCAATTGATGGCAGAGACATTCTAGTTGCAAACATTGATGGTGAATATTGTGCAACCGATGATTCTTGTACTCATTCTGGCGCAAGTCTTTCAGAAGGAAAATTAGAAGGGTGTGTCGTCACATGTGGATGGCATGCAGCAGAATTTGATTGTAAAACAGGAAAATTAGTTAAATTCCCAACAAAAATTAGAGATTTGACATCATACAACGTTACTGTTGAATCAGATAGCGTGTTTGTGGAGATGTAACTATATACTTCTAATTTTTAAGATAAGGTGGAAAAATGGCAGACGAACAACAAAATAAAGAATCAATGAAAGAAGCAATAGAAACATTAAATCAAATTATTGGGAGTAGTTCAACCCCAAAAACTATAAAAAAATCAATTTCGGATTTAATTGCTGATTTGAATAATGAAGAATATTCGTTATCAGTGAGAGCTGCAAACACAATTAGTTTACTTGATGACGTCACACAAGATCCCAATATGCCATCATACGTCAGAACTCAACTATGGCAAGCTGTTTCCAAATTAGAAAGCATAAGAGAATAAATTCTCGCTTTTAAAACAAGTGTTATTGAGAATTGACGAATATTTAGAAACATTACCTGAAAATGTACTCAGCGGGGAAGATGTCCAATTACCAGAAAAATCTCTAAGAAATATTTTCAAATTTGCAGGACTAGAAAAAGATGATATTTTTTATCATTTAGGATGCGGGGACGAAAAAGGAATAGAGATTGCTGTTAAGGAATTCCAAGTGAAAAAAGCAGTAGGAATTGACAAAAATTGTGAAAAAATTGAAAATGCTAAAAAAAAATTGAAAGGAGAACCGACTCAGATGGAATTAAGATGTCAAGATGTTTTGGATTCAGAAATTTCTGATGCGACAGTAATTTTGTTTTGGTTTACAAATGAAAGTATTACAAATCAAATGTTAAAAAAATTTGAATCGTTAAAATCAGATACAAAAATAATTACTATTTGGGGACCTCTGCCAGAATGCATTCCAGATAAAGTGGATTTCCCATACATCATTAACAAAGTGCCATTTAGAAAAGCTAAAAACATACAAGAACAATTGTTAGCCGTATTTGGCGTAAAATGTGTGGATTTTGTTACTGCATGGGAATTTGCAGAAAGATACACAAAAGCAATAGGTTCACCTGAAATCAAAAATGATCGGTTCCTTACAATTATTCAAACTCTAGTCATATGGATCAACGCAAAAAAATTAGGAGTTGCATGTGGAGATGAGATTCCAGAATCGATTCAGACATACATAAAACTCATGAAAATGAATTTTGACATAGATTTTGAACCCATGTTAAAAGAATAATCTATGTAATCCTTTTATTTTGTTTTAACATGAATTAATTATGGATGGAAGAATGCACATTAATGTATCAGCAGTAGATTATGACAAAACAAGCAAGGCGCTAACTAGACAATTATCATTATTAGAAGAGATGGTTCATAGTGAAGAAGATTTTGTTATGACGGATTCAGAATTTGCATTTGGATGGCATTTTTTCGTACTTAGTGTAAACAAATCACTAGTTCAAAAATTAGCAGATATGATGGGTCCCGATTTCGATAAATTGAAGGGCAAAGGGACTGAAAAAAAGTTTCTTACTTGGTTAACCAATAATTTGGAAAATAAATCACCTAGATTCAAGTTGGCAATTAAAGAAGAAATGGAATCAAGTAAATTTGGAGTATTTTAAAATAGATTTCTTTGTATCAAGTTTTAACTAGTTTTTCCAAGTCATAATTTGTCCACCAAATATTGTTTTGTTTAAAATTTGTCAGATAGGACATATTTGTAGATAAATCATCAATTAATCATAAATACAAAAAGAAGGGCCCTCGAGGGGAATCGAACTCCTGTCCGAGGATCCACAATCCTCTATACTAACCACTGTACTACGAAGGCCACAAATAAGAAAAAAAGAGTATCCAGTAATAATCTTTGATTTTTTATGAAAATCAGACTGTAGATTTATTATTAACCATGTGAAATTTCTATTATGAGATTTTGGTGGGTTGCAATGGCCATTACAATCGGATTAACCTATTACGGTGGAATGTATTTACTTCCATACAAGTAGTCGGAGCCTAAAATTTTAGCACAGTTATTTATTTACAATCAATCATAGATTTTCTCTAGGCTGTTAACGATCGCTTTAAATTTGTTGTATCGGGGTATCTTTCGACATGAGAAAAGGATTCATCTCCAATAGATTACGTTCAGGTAGAAAAACTATAGAGAGTTCTATTGAGAAAAAAACCGAAACAACACATGCAGAGAAATTTGTATGGATTGACCTGCAGAATCCAGATAGAGAGGATGTTGAAAAATTAGCTGAAAAATACAATTTCAATGCTTTGAACATTGAAGACTGTATGACAAAATTTGAGCTTCCAAAATTAGATAGTTATGAGGATCATTTCTTCGTAATTCTTCACTTTCCACCACTTACTCAAAAAGTAGGAATTTCAAAAAATAGTCAATTGTCCATATTCATAGGAAAGGACTTCCTAGTAACAGTTCATCAGGGAGATCTAAGACCACTTGTAGAATTGGTAAATATTTGTAAATCAAATTCAGATGAACATAGAAAAAATCGAATTTTACAGAAATCATCAGGACTATTACTTCATGAAATCATAGACGTGTTAGTGGATGATCTTTTACATACCTCTAGAAAAATTATTGCAAATTTGGATGAAATTGAAGATAGGGTATTTGATGAAACAAAACCAGTAGCAAGAAGCATTGCATTACTTAGACGAGAAATTAACAGATTAAGAAGAATAGCCACTCCATTAAAGAAATTTGTTTTGGAAATCACAAAAAATGTTAAAAAATTCTCCGAAAGAGACGAAGAAGATCTTTCATTGTATTTCGATGACGTAATCGATCATATTGACAAAGTAATTGAAACACTTGAAGAGTCAAGAGAGACAATGGAGATTTACAAAGATACTGATTTTGTGTTAAGTACAGAAAAAACAAACAAAGTACTGGCAGTATTGACAATAATATTCACATTAGCAATACCAGCAACAGTCATTGGGACATTTTATGGAATGAACGTCAATTTGCCTGGAGGAGTTGAAGAGAATCCAATGTTCTTAGGACCATTTACGACTTTCATAATTGTGATTCTTGCATCAGCAATACCTGCAATCATGATGTTTACATATTTCAAGAAATTAGGCTGGATCAATAACTAGAGATATCAAAATCCAACTATTTTCAAAAATAAGATTAGATAAATACCAGAGAATTTTACTAAATTCATGGGTAAAATCAGAATACGAACTGGAAGGGGAACAGGAACTATTGAAGTTGACGATGATCCCAAAAAATGGTCAGGAGATGAATTTAGAAAAATTCAAGAAGCAAGGAAAAAAGCTGCCGGAAACAGAATGGTGCATACAGGTAGAGGAACTGGTTCCAGAAAACTAAGTGATATGCCAGAACCAAAATCAAGGCCATCAACAGAAGGTATGACCAGAGTTACAGGTAGAGGAACTGGTTCCAGAAAAAGTAAGAATACAGGTTCTTAGTTTTTCCTCAAAACTCTATTTTTATAATATTTCTTTAACATCTAATACTAAATTTTGATATCAGGGTTTTCAGCTTTAACTTTTTCCCAATCCTTTAGGAAGTTTTCCAAACCGATTTTTGTTAGTGGGTGTTGAAGCATTTTATCTAAAACTCCCGGAGGCAAAGTTACCACATCGGCTCCAATTTTTGCAGCATCAACTACATGCATAGGGTGACGAACACTTGCGACTAGAATTTCAGTTTTGAGATGAGGGTAATTTTTGAAAATATCTTTAATGTCTTGAATTAAATTCATACCATCTTGACCAATATCGTCTAATCTTCCAATAAAGGGACTGACATATTTTGCACCAGATTTTGCAGCAAGGAGAGCCTGATTTGGTGAAAAAACCAAGGTTACATTTACAGGAATACCTTCAGATGAAAGGGATTTACAAGCTTTTAGACCATCAGGAGTCATAGGAACTTTAACAACAACATTTTCCCCATATTGTCGTAATCGTTTTCCTTCTTCAATCATTCCGGAAAAGTCAGTACTAACAACTTCTAGACTGACATCACCTTTGATAATTTTTGTAATTTCTTCCATTGCATCTTTAGGATTACCTTTTTCTTTTGACATGAGAGATGGGTTTGTCGTAATTCCATCAAGCAATCCCATATCATTGAATTTCTTTATAGATTCTAAGTTGGCAGTGTCAAGAAAAATTTTCATAATTTTTTACTCCTAACTTCTTTGACTTGTTTTACCATATTAAAAGATGTTATTCCATGCTTTTCTAAAAGTAAAGGAATTTCTTTATCACGAGCAGACTCTCCAAACATATCTTGAGCGCCAATTCTTTTTATGGGTACAGGATATGATTCAGAAACAGATTCTGCAACGGCAGAACCCATACCACCCAAAATATTGTGTTCTTCAGCAGTAACAATACATCCAGTTTCACGAGCAGCTTTTTCTAAAGTTGTACCATCAATTGGTTTTATAGAAAATATATCCAAAACCCTACAAGATATGCCATCTTGTTGAAGTAATTCAGCAGCTTCCAATGCCATTCTTACAGTAATTCCACATGCAGCAATTGTGCAATCAGAACCATCTCTCAAGGTAATTGCTTTTCCAGTTTCAAAGTTTTGAGAATCTGAATGAACCAAAGGTGTTTTTGATCTAGCCATTCTCATGTAAAATGGACCATATTCATTTGCCATTAAAGAAGTTAGTTTAGAAACTGCAATTGTGTCTGCAGGGATGAAAACTCGGAGATTGGGAATTACTCTCATTATTCCAATATCTTCAATTTGTTGATGGGAACCACCATCAGGTCCAACTGATAGACCTCCATGAGAAACAACAAATTTTACATTAAGACCTTTTTTTCCAGGAGGAGAAGGATAAGCTACATTATTTCGGATTTGATCGACTGCTCTCCCAGGTAAAAATATGGCGTAAGTACTTGCAAATGGAATTTTGCCAGATACTGCCAAACCCGCAGAGGTGGTAACAAGATTTGCCTCTGCAATACCAACATTGAAGAATCTGTTTGGAAATTCTTTTCCAAAACCAGATGTTTTTAGCGAATCAGTAGTATCGGCACCCAATACAACTACGTTTGGGTTTTCTTTTCCAAGTTGAATTAGAGCCTTTGAATATTCTGAACGCATGTCAGTCATTACTGGTTCATTCAAAGATATCCTCTCTCCTTTGCGATTTTTTTAATTTGTTCTTGTTTTTCTCCAACAACATGCAATCCAATCCATTTGTTCACTAGTTCAATTCCACCCAGTTCATTTGCTTTATCGAGTAATAGTTGCCTTCTAGAAGACAGCACTTCTGTTCTAAAGTCTCTAATTGCAGCCCGGACATCTTGTTGTCCAATAATTGCACCACCTCCAACAAAAGCACGTGCACCATCTGCAAAGACCGAACCAATATTTTCAAGATTCACTCCACCATCAGCCTCAATATATCCTGAAAAATTGTTTTCTTTTAGAAGAGTGTTCAGTCTAGCCATTTTCACATGAGTTTCTTCAATGTATTTCTGACCAGATTTTCCAGGAACTACGGACATTACAATAAGTTGGTCAAGTGAAGATATGAATTTGTAAGACCACTCAGGTAATTCAGTATCAGGATTTATTGCAAAACCAACACCAACTTGATTTTGTTTTAACAAATCATGAATTTCTCCAAAACTAGATTCGTCAGTTACTTCTGCATGTACGGTAATGATATCACTACCTGCATCAATGTAATCTCTAACATGTTTTAGAGGTTCGTTAATCATTAAATGAGAATCAAATGGTAGTACAGTAAGCGATCGTAGTTCTTTGATTTTAGTATGATCAAATGTTTTGTTTGGAACAAATTGACCATCCATAACATCTAGATGAATATAATCAGCTCTTCCAGCAACACATCTTTTGACTTCATTTTCAAGATTTGACATATCACCTGCAATAATTGATGGTGCAATCATAAACTGAGAATCTAATTCCATGTTGATAATCGGAACAACATCAGAATCAGGTGCTTTTCCATGCCATGCAGGATTATCTTCCATATGTTCAATAGATTTCCCTTTGATAGTTCTTGAGATAATCATTGTCGGTACCCCTTTTGTTGTATTTGCTTTTGCAATAGCCGCATCAATCTGTTCTACTCTATGACCATCAATTTCAATTACATTCCAACCAAAAGATCTCCATTTGTCACCAGTCTTCCATCTAGAAGCATCTTTCCACATTTCAGAAATATTATCAGTTTCTAATTTTTTATCAAGGGGCATAATTTTTTCAGTGTAGGAATCTTGTTGGATGAAATTTCTGTCAAGAAAGACAGTAAGATTATCAACTTTGTATTTTGCTGCAGTCATAGCAGCCTCCCAAACTTGACCTTCATCAGATTCACCATCACCAATAATGGTGTAGACATGGTAATCTTTAGAGTCAATTTTACCTGCAAGTGCAATTCCTACAGAATATGATAAGCCAGTACCTAACGAACCACCACAAAATTCAACTCCAGGGCATTTCAAATCAGGATGGCCTTGTAATTTACTTCCAAATTTTCTCAATGTTTCAAGTTCTGATTCTGGAAAATATCCTGCAACTGCCATATTTGAAAACAACCCAGGAGCTGCGTGACCTTTTGATAATACTAAACGATCTCTATCTTCCCATTGTGGATTTTTAGGATCAAATTTTAGATACTTGTAGAATAAGCAACCCAAAATCTCAGCCATTGAAAATGAACCACCTGGATGACCTGAGCCAGCAGTATTTGTGGCTTTGATAACTAATTTTCGAGCTCTCAAAATATTTTTCTTAATTTGATAATAATTGAGCCCCATATCGATCGTTTTGACTCCAAATTTAATAAAAATCTACTTCTAAAACACTTTGACAAAAATTCAAAGGACTTAGAATTAGAAAATAGAATCGATCACAAGTCTTCAAAGAATTTACAATAGTTTAATTACTGTAGAATCTTTCAAATTTTTGAAAGATATGTCTTTTGAAGAGGATAGAGAGATGCACACCGCAACATGTGGTGATTGCGGAAATGAATGTCAAGTACCATTCAAACCTAAAGAAGACAGACCTGTTTATTGTAGAGAATGCTTCCCAAATCACAGACCTCAAAGACGTAGTGGAGACAGATTTGGAGGAAGATCTAGATTCAATAGACAAAGAGAGATGCACACCGCAACATGTGGTGATTGCGGAAATGAATGTCAAGTACCATTCAAACCTAAAGAAGACAGACCTGTTTATTGTAGAGAATGCTTCCCAAATCACAGACAGACTCCTAGTGTTTAGAATTAGTAAGAATTTTTAGTTAAATTCACAAGAATTATGATATGAAAAATGAAGATAATTTTCCAATGATGGTTTTTGATAATCAGTGTTATTTATGCACAAAATTTGCAAAAATTGTTGATTTTTTTGCCAGAGGGAAAATGAAGATGGTAGGTCATTACACTGAAGAAGGAAAAAACATTAGAGAAAAAATTTTAGATGAATCAGCACTTGATATGTTTTGGTTTATTGATGGGAAAACAGCACATGGGGGAAGATCTGCTTTACTGCCAGTCATAAAAACAATTTTTTCAAACAAATTAAGAAAATTCCCAACAAAGATAATTAATGATCAGTGTTCCCAAGATTGTAAATCTGTAAAAGCAGTTTTTGTTAGATCAGCAAGTTTGCTTACAAATAGCAAAATTATCAAAATTAACGATGAAGTTCATATTTGAATATTAAAAAATTTTTTAAAAAAATTTCTAATCAATGATGAAGATTGTATTTTATTCTTAAAAATAGACTTAAAAAAATTAAAAAAATCAAACAAAAGATACAAAGAAAAACGATTATGATTGGTGATGACGTACCAAAAAAAGTAAGAAATCTTGAATATAAGAAAATTAAAGAAACTTCACGAACCAGGTTTTTCTACACTTATTTACGAAATGTTAAGAGACTGCATCAAATCATAAATCTAAATAAGACTATGAAAACTATAGATACGTATGAAGATCAAAGTACAAAATACTCCAAAGAAAACACATCTTCTTTGTGGATTTGTATTAGAAAAATCAGATAAAGTTTTAGGATTGCCAAAATTAGATGCAAAAACATCATTTGCAGTAAATCAATCTCTCAAAGATATAGAAGGGAAAGCAGGAAAATTATCAATTATTCCATCGACAGGTAAAAAGCAATTTCAAAGAATTTTGATTGCAGGTATTGGAAGAAAAGAAGATATCACAAAAGACACTTTTAGACAGATTTCAGGGAGAATTGCTCAAAAAGCACGTGAGTTGAAATTAAAAGAATTTTCAATTATTGTTCCCCCTACGTTTGTCATGGATCAGATTTCTTCTTCAGCACAGATTGTTGAAGGAGCAAAGATGGGATTATACAAATTTGAAAAATTCAAGGCTGAAAAAGAAGAAAATTCTCCAGATCTGACAATAATTGTTTCAAAATCAAACAATGTTCTTCAATCCATTAAGACCGCAGAGGTTGTTGCAGATGGTGCAATATTTACAAAAAGTATTGCCAATTTACCCCCAAACGAATGTACACCGTCAGTACTGGCAGATTTTGCAAAGACTATCTCCAAAAATAAAATGAAGTGCAAAATCATTTCTAAACCAGAATTAAAAAAGAAAGGATTTGGAGGAATTACTGCAGTAGGACAAGGGAGTAAAAATGAACCAAAATTAATCATTTTAGAACATAATAAAGGTTCAAAAAATGAAAAACCAATTGTACTTGTTGGAAAAGCTGTAACATTTGACACCGGAGGAATTTCATTAAAGCCTGGAGCAAACATGGATGAAATGAAATTTGACAAATGTGGTGGTTGTACAGTATTAGGAATCATGAAAGCAGTTTCAGAATTAAAATTACCAATTAATGTGATTGGAATAGTTCCATCTGTTGAAAACATGCCAGGAGGAGAATCATACAGACCAGGAGACATAATAAAACTATACAGTGGAAAGACTGCAGAAATTCTCAATACAGATGCTGAAGGGAGATTGATTTTGGCTGATGCTCTAACATATGGAGAAAAACATTATTCACCTAAAGCAATTATTGACTTTGCAACACTAACAGGTGCATGTATCATAGCATTAGGAACTAATGTTGCTGGAATGGTTTCAAATGATGAAAAGTTATCAAAGAAGATTTTTGAAGCATCAAAAAATACTACAGAGCAAATTTGGGAGCTCCCCCTAAATCAAGAGTTCATGGATATGATAAAGTCAGATGTTGCAGATATGAAAAACATGGGTATAGGAAGAGCAGCAGGAACGATAACTGCTGCAGCATTTTTGAGAAATGCAATTGAAAATACACCATGGACACATTTGGATATTGCTGGAGTTGCATGGACACAAATAGCTACAAAAGAAAAATCATATAATCCCAAAGGGGCAACAGGTTTTGGAGTAAGATTGATTTTAGATTATTTACAAAAATTGTAAATTAGTAACCTCTACTGTTTCTATCAGGTTTTCCAACGTTTGGATTTCTCCAGCCATGTTTTTCCATCATGTGATTCATCAATCTAATATCATTATCACATATTTCTCCACAAACAGAACAATTTGGCATACATTGTTTTGAATAATTTCATTATTAATAGATTGTAAATTAGAAAATGCCAGCACTGTTGCTTCCCAAGGGCTCTCGCATCTTAGTAGCACAACAGCGACGTCAGGTTTGACTTCCAAGTTCGGAAAGGGATTGGGTCGCACCCTAACGCTATGGCCGGCTTGAAAATCATTGTTAAAATCTCAATTATTAACGTAACGAAATCGGATATTACTCCAAAATAGGTATAAAACAAAGAGATTACCGTTCTAGCACATGACGCATAGAGTCGGGGTTTTAGATCATGAACTCTGTCAGCCTAAAAAATGTGGTTTAGAGTGCATAAAATACTGTCCAGTCAACAAATCAGGCGCAGATTGCATTGTACTAAATGAGGAATCAAAAAAAGCCCAAATTGATGAAGATATCTGTAATGGGTGCGGAATATGTGTCAAAGTATGCCCATTTGATGCAATTACAATTGTGAATTTAGCAAGTGAATTAGCTACTGATAAAATTCATCAATATGGCCCAAATTCATTTCGATTATACAAATTGCCAACTCCAAAGAAAGGAGAGGTAGTTGGCTTACTTGGGAGAAACGGTATGGGAAAAAGTACTGTTGTGAACATCCTATCAGGTAATCTAAAACCTAATCTTGGAAGATATGAAGATCCTCCAGAATGGGATGAGATATTGAAATATTATAGTGGAACAGAACTGAAACAACATTTTGAAAAAATCAAACAAAAACAAATTCGTGCATCGATAAAACCTCAACAAGTTCATCATATTGCACAAGCATTTGACGGTACTGGAAAAGAATTGATTGAAAAATATGATGAGCGAGGAGTGTCAAGAGAGTTAATCAAAGAATTAGGACTAGAGAACTCTGTTGATCAAAGCTTAAAAGAATTAAGTGGAGGAGAACTTCAAAGAATTGCGGTAGCAGCTGCTGCATCTAAGGATACAGAGTTTTACTTTTTTGATGAGCCATCATCTTATAATGACGTTTTTCAAAGAACAGGTGTTGCGAGAGTTATTCAAAGTCTTGCAAAAATTGGAAAAAGTGTGATGGTTGTAGAACATGACCTGACTTTACTTGATTTTCTTAGTGATTACATTGAAGTACTTTATGGAGAGCCATCAGCATACGGTATTGTATCAAATATTCTTTCAACCAAAGTTGGAATCAATGTTTTTCTTGATGGATATCTACCAAATGAAAATGTAAGATTTAGAGACAAGGCATTTTCCTTTGATGTGTCATCGACATCTACTGATGAATTTCAAGAAGGAAGTGAAATTGTAAACTATCCAAAATTGACAAAAAAATATCCTTCTTTTGCGGTAGAAATTGAGCCTGGAAAAGTGAGAAAAGGCGAAGTTCTTGGAATTATGGGTGCAAACGCACTTGGTAAAACAACCATGATGAAAATGATCGCAGGAGTTGAGAAACCAGATTCAGGTGATGTTGATAAAAAAATAAAGATAGCATACAAGCCACAATATCTTCAAAATGATGTAGATGTAGAAGTTGTTGCGTTATTAGATAAAGCAAATGGGGGTCCTATAGAAGGGAGTCTTGAAGAAGAACAGATTATTGATCCTCTAAAAATCAAAAAACTGTACAATAAATCAGTAAAGAATCTCTCTGGCGGAGAACTCCAAAAAGTAGCAGTTGCATCCTGTCTTTTACAAAAAGTTGACCTTTATGCATTAGATGAACCATCAGCATTCTTAGATGTTGAAGATAGAATTGCAGTTGCAAAATTCTTACAAAAGTTTGTTCGTTCATTTGGAAAATCAGCAATAGTCATTGATCATGATTTACAATTGATGGATTTGATTTCAGACACAATGGTAATTTTTGAAGGAGAGTCCGGTGCTACAGGAAAAGCTACATCACCACTACCAAAAGCAGATGCAATGAATAGATTCCTAAGATCACTCGACATGTCATTTAGACGGGATGAAAAAAGTCTCAGACCAAGAGTAAACAAGCTAGAAAGTAGATTAGATAAAGACCAGAAATCATCTGGAAATTTCTATTACAAAAAATGACTCGAATGCTTAAAAAATCACTTGAAAGCATACTGTCTCCAAAAGAAAGTGAAGAATTGATTTCAGCATTTGATCAGATTGGTGAGATAATTATTGTAAGAATACCAGATTCACTCTTACCTAAGAAAAATATTATCGGAGAGGCATTATTGAAGGATGTAAAGATTGTAAGAAGTGTATTTTATCAAGCATCAGCAGTGGAAGGGGATTTTCGTACACGAAATCTTGAAGTAATTGCAGGAGAAGACAATACGGAGACAGAATACAGAGAATTTGGGTGTAAATTCATCGTAGATGTGCAAAATGCATTTTTTTCCCCTAGATTATCCACTGAAAGAGATAGAATTGCAAACTTGATTCAAGAGGGAGAAGTCATGACCAACATGTTTGCAGGAGTTGGAATGTTTTCAATAATTGCTGCAAAAAAGAAGAAATGTGAAGTTTACAGTTTGGATATCAACCCAGTTGCATCAAATTTGTGTGAAAGGAATATCAAACTAAACAAACTTGCTGGAGAAGTTATCTCAATTAGCGGTGATGCTAGACAGATAATCAATGAGCAATTAGAAAATAAATCAGACAGAACGTTAATGCTACTCCCCGAAAGATCTGATGAATTTTTGGAGTCAGCAATTAAAACAACTAAGAATGGAGGAATAATTCACTATTATTCACACATACATGCTGATAAAAAATCAGATGCAGGAAAACTTTCAGAAGAACATTATTTGCAAGTTTCACCAGTAAAATCAGAGATATTAGGATCAAAAATTGTGAGACCTGTAGGTCCAAGATATTATCAAACAGTTGTAGATGTAAGAATTTCCAAGTAAACTAATCATCTGAAGTAATTGATGCAGGTGAGGGTTTTGTTGTTGCCATTACATATCCTATCCATGCAACGACTCCAAGAATTCCCCCTGCAATCATTAATACAGATAATTGTAAAACAATAGGACTCCATTCAGATAACATTAACAAGTAGGCATATAGAAAAAATCCACCAATACAAAGAACAAAAATTGTAATTCCCATTCCTTTACGTTTGTCCATGGCGGAAAATTTTATGCGAGTTATTTATTGGTTTTATCTATGTTAATTCAATGGCCATGAGATATGCATCTTCACCATCACGATAATAGGCGTTTAGTTGTTGTCGTATTACAAATCCGAGTTTTTCATATAGCCTTACAGCCTCAACGTTACTACATCTTACTTCCAAATAGAATTCATCACATTTTCGTAATTTGACTCCATTTACAGATTCTTCAACCAGTGCTTTACCTATTCCTCGTTTTCGATAATCATCAAGAACTGCAACTGAAACAACATGGCCTTTTTTAACAAATCCAAGTTTTTTAAAATTTGAAAACCCATATTCAGTTTTACACATTATGTATCCAACATGTTTTCCCCCAATTTCAGCAACAATAAATGCTTCAGGTAGTTCTGCAAGCAAACTCTCATAGAAATAATCGGAATAATGTTCAGGAAGTGTTTTCAAATTAATTTCCATGACTGGGATAAGATCGCTTGGCTCAGCGCGTCGAATATTACAATCACCCAACTGTCTTAGAATTACTTGCATACTAAGAGATACTACTATCAATATTTAATTTTAAACCAAAAAACCATTTAATGGAAAGAATTAGTCATAAAGAATGGAAGAACATTCTCAAGATGATATAATTTCTTTAGTAAATTCCATATTCAATGTAAGTGATTTTATAAAAACAGAATTTTCAATGGAATTCCAAATTGAGGATATTGAGTTCAAATCAAAATTTGAGCAATTGGCAAGAAAGTTAGAAGGCATGAGTTTTGCATGCAGATTAGAACAAAAGGAAGGGGAGAAATTTGTTATAATTCAAAAATTTGCAATCAAAAAACAAAGAAGGTGGATGAAAACTGCATGGACCCCTAGAGCTTTATTTGCAATTGTGATTGCATTTGTAATGATAGACGGATACTATAGAACATCAGGAACTAATTCAATTGTGGAAATTGGAGAACCTCTTGAGATGGCAGCAGTTTACACATTATCTTTACTAGGAATTTTAGGAATTCATGAATTAGGACACATTATTGCAGCAAAAGCTCACAAACTAAAAACCACATGGCCATACTTTATTCCAGGTTTACCAGTAATAGGAATTCCAACATTTGGGGCATTTATTCAATCAAGAGGATTAACAATCAATAGAGAAATTTTGTTCGATGTTGCAATAGCCGGACCAATAGCAGGATTGGTAATTGCAGTAATTGTTTCAATTTATGGGGCATACACAGCACCAATTTTAGAACCTGAAATTGCTGCAGGATTATTTGAAGAATCAAGATTGACGGAATGGGAACAAGGAGAACCGCTGTTAATGACTGCAAGTCTTGCAATGTTTGGAAAGGGTGGACCAGGGCATGAAGTACTTATGACTCCTGTGATGTTTGCTGCATGGATTGGATTTCTGATTACTTTTTTGAATTTACTACCTGCATGGCAATTAGATGGGGGCCATATGGCCAGAACTCTATTAGGTCCAAAGTTACACAGGTATGCAACTTTTGGCAGTATGGCAATACTAGTTTTGTTAAATTACTGGTTAATGGCAATTTTAATTCTAATAATGAGTTCAAGGAATCCTAGTGCAATGCCATTAGATGATATTTCACCACTTTCAAGAAATAGGAAATTAGCATACATTGGAATTATAGGGTTAGCAATTCTATGTGCACCACTACCATCAGATTTCTTACCTAATTTTCTACCGTAGTAAGAGTCTAGCACCATCTGCAACTACAGCAACCTTCTGTCTAGGACCTTGTGTTTTCAAGATATAATCCATAGAATATTTTATTCCAGGAAGAGAAATCATGTTTAATTTCTTTGCGTAAAATTCAGGTAAAATTGAAACAAGACCGATTTGGAAATTTTTCTGCACTTCTGAGAGGAATAAAAGATCTTCCATACCGCTAAGATATTTGGTTGGGTTTCGTAATTGTTCCAAAGTCAATCTGTCTTCAATAAATTGTTGAATTGCATCAGAGCCCAAACCGCCTTTACATTCAGCAACTAAAATTGCAAGTCCATCTTTTTTGATGGCATTTGAGCAATTCCATAAAGATGAGAAAGATTTTCCAAGGTTGTCATTACTTGCATCTTTACCAGTACTAATTATCATTGTTTTATGTTGACCAATATCCTTGATGGAATTAGATTCTAGAATCTTTGTATTAGACATTGTTTCTGCAGGATGTCCAATTGAAAAATCAACAATACCTTGAGAATTTGCAATAATTTCAATTCCTTGAATTTCAAAATTATCAGAGAATTTCTTTGCTTCTTGTAGACTTTCAGGATATTGTCCAGGAGCAGGTAGATTTCCTTGTCTTTTTGCATATGCTGAGAGCATAGAGTCTAAACCAAATTTTTTGATAAGACGAGTTGAAATTGTTTCATAGCCAAAAAGACCATCAAATTCCATTTCACTTAGAAATACTAGATTTGAGTTTGGGTTTTCAAAATTATCAAATTCATTAATTGAGCTTCCCTCTGGGAGTCCTGCTTTAACTTGATTTAGTATTTTTTTATCAGTGAGTATTTTTGGAAAAGGCTGTGATTTTTGCTCACATAATGTAAACATAGATGAGATAATCTTCTGAACTGATTTGGAGTTATGTAAAACCACCAGTTCCATAGGTTTAGACAAATCTATGGTACTCAGTTTTTCATTTATGGCTGAATCGTCTAAAACTTTACCATCAGAATCAATTTTTTGCTCTAAATTCTCTGCTCTAATGTCCAAAACAACGTCCGTAATACCATAATTTAACCAAATTTCAGGCATAATTCATTCATAATACAAACCAAAATAAATCCAGTGTAGTTAATTTTGGTATGGAATTTGTAAAAGAGTTTGCAACCTTTTTGCACCAAAAAGGCATCATAAAATTTGGAGATTTTACACTAGCCAGTGGAAAAAAGAGTTCATACTATGTGGATCTAAGATTAGTACCAAGTTATCCTCAAGAATTTAGGAAAATGGTCAAATATCTAGAAAATGAGATTGCGCAAAATATTGGATTAGACAAGTTTGATTCAATAGTTTCAGTACCTACAGGCGGTCTAGTTATTGCATCCGCATTAGCAATTGAAACAGTAAAACCATTAATCTATGTTAGAAGTAAGCCAAAAGATTATGGAACTTCAAAATCAGTAGAGGGAAAAATTCATGATGGAATGCACGTAGTTATGATTGACGATGTTGCAACAACTGGAGGTTCCGTTGTTAATGCAATCAAATCATTAAAGGAAGTCAACATTTCAGTAAAAGATGCATATGTGATTGTAAATAGAATGGAGGGGGCAGATGAGGCCTTAGAAGAATTAGGCGTTAAAATGCATTCAATTCTAAATATTTTGCAAATTACTGAAGCATTACATGATCAAAATCTAGTAGATGATGAAATTTTAGAAAAAGTGAAAAACCAAATTGGCAAATGAGTTTGGCAGCTCAGACAAATGCCTTCCAATCATCATTCAGATATAACTCTGATTCTTCATTGCAGCCAGTAAAATTTGATTTTGCTTATTTTAAAACTAATTGAAAATAATGGGCCCAAAGGGCTTCGATCCCTTGGCTCACCGGTTATGAGCCGGTTACTCTACCAAGCTGAGTTATGGGCCCTAAGCAGATGAATTTTTTCTTAGGTATAAAATGTTATGAGATTAACAGTATTCTTCAAAACAACTGTCCAATAACAAATTTTGTGCAGAGATAGATTTTTCTGCAATCTCAATTAATTTGTCATAATCAGTTGAAGACTTTTCAAGAATATTTCTCCATGATGCTGCATGTCTAATGTCAGCTTCTGTATGTAGTTTGAAGTATTCTGTAGCTTCATCACTAGTCATACCATAGAATTCTGCTAAACCATCAAGTTTTGTTTGACTTATTTTTGGAATTTCTTTTTCAAATGCATACATTGCACATGCACCACCTTCAAAAGTATCCATCAAGTCATTCAAATCAGATACGGCTTGTCTTGTTTTGGGTAAACCTGAATAAGACAATAATTCATCTTCAGAAATTCCAAGTTCGCCTGCAAAAGCAATCCATGGCTTGATATGATCAGATTCTTCTTGTTGATTTTCAACTAATTCTTTTAAAACAGATTCTGGGGCTTTTTGAATAATTGGAGCCATAAAAGATGGAACCTCCTTTACTAATTGGAAGTATTCTTTTGAATATCCTGCTAGAGATTCTTTTGTTAATTTTCCATCAGACCATGCTTGGTAAAATGGATGTTTTAGTAAACTTCTTTCTTCAATCATTTCATCAATTTTTTTAGTTATGTTCATGGTTTGACTCCCAATCAGCCAATAAAAAAATCTTTGCGGTTTACAAAAGATTTTATGGTCAAAATACATAATTTAATTGGGTTCCAGTGGTGTAGACCGGTCAAGCATACTGCCCTTTCAAGGCAGTGATCCCGGGTTCAAAATCAATCGATGAAAATCCCGGCTGGAGCACCAAGATTTAATTAACAATGGGGAAAATTTTTTCAATAGAGGTCATCTTGGACAGAAAAAATATCGAGATTAATCCTTTACTTGAGACATATGGAGAATATATCAAAAAAATTGATCAGGCTCTAGACAGAGAACTGAACCTATACTCAGAATCAGAATTTATTGAGCCTTTGAAATATTCATTAGAAGGTGGAAAACGAATTAGACCTATAATTCTCACACTATCAGCTGAGAGTATTGGAAAGGTTGATGAAAATACATTTGCAGCTTCATGCGCAGTTGAATTTTTGCATATGGAATCCATAATCCACGATGATATTATTGACAATGAAACAATGAGAAGACAAAAGGATCCATTCCACATCAAATACGGATATAATACAAGTGTACTTACTGGAGATTTTGTTTTGGGATTAATTTTAGCAGTATGTTCTAGATTAGATAATCCAAGAATAACAAAAGATTTGGCAACTACTGCAATGTTAATGAGTGAAGGAGAAATGATTGAAAATAGATTAGAAACAAGTGAAGATGTTACATTTGATGATTATCTTAAAGTCATAGAATACAAAACTGCAACTGCATTTGAGGTAGCTGCTAGAACAGGTGCAATTATTGCAAATGGGACGGAAGAGCAAATTGAAGGATTAACAGAATACGGAAAAAATATTGGAATTGCCTATCAAATTAGGGATGATTTGTTAGATTGGAAAAATGAGGATAAGTTATTCAATATATTGATTAAAAAGAGTTCAGACCCAAGAGATGTTTTTAACAAAATGGAAGAATTGTTAAAAGAGTATTCTGAAAAAGCAAGAATAAGTTTAAGAAAGATTCCAGATAATAATGCAAAAGTAAATCTAGATAATTTAATTAAATTTACTTCGTTTAAGGCATAAGTCCTAAACTAACTACAGGTGTTGCAAATTCTACGAATTTGAGTAATGGTTCTGGATAGACACCAAAGCCTACCAAGAAGATTATAGAGAAAATCATAACTGCAACAATTGATTTTGGTTCTGAAACTCTCTTTTCGGTTTCACCTTCAAAGTACATCTTTCTTGTAATCCAACCATAGTAAGCAAGCGATAATGCACTGTTAAGAACACCTGCAATTGCAAGCCATGGGGCCCACCATAATGCAGTACTAGCATCTAATGCACTTCCAAACAACATCAATTTACTCCAAAATCCTGAAAGTGGAGGAACGCCTGCAAGTGCAAATAATGAAATCACCATACCTAAAGCAGTAATAGGCATTCGTCTTCCAAGTCCTTTGAGTTTATCTATATGAGTTACAGCAAGAGTTGTTACAATTCCTGCAATTGCAATAAATGCAGCGCCTTTCATCACGGCATGGTTGAATATTTGATACAATGAACCTTGTAAACCAAGAGAGCTATACGGAGCAACTGCCAATCCAATCAAAATGTATCCAGCATGTGCAATACTAGAATAAGCCAACATTCTTGAGAGATTCTTTTGCATAATTGCTGCAACATTACCTATTGTCATAGTCATTACGGCAATAATTCCAAGTGCCAAAGTCCAATCAAGGTTTAGAGCAACCATTCCAAGTACTATGATTCTGATAGCAGCAGCAAATCCTGCTTTCTTGGTTGCAGCTGCAAGGAGTGCAGTGACTGGAGATGGTGCACCTTCATAGGTATCTGGTAACCATTGATGGAAAGGAACAAGTCCCATCTTGAATCCAAATCCCGCAATAAACATTCCAACTGACAGTAATGCTAATGGTAATAATGATGGATCAAGTGTTGAGTATCCTTCAATGACTTCTCCAATGTTTGTAGAGCCAGTTAATCCATAAGATATTGCAATACCGTAAACGATTATTGCAGAAGATAATGCACCAAATAAGAAGTACTTTAATGCAGCTTCATTTGAACTTGGGTTCTTTTTCATGTATCCAACCAAGATGTATGTTGGAATACTCATGAGTTCCCATGCAACAAACAGCATTACCAAATCAGTTGAATATGCAACAAGAATCATACCAATTGTTGCTAGTAAGATTAGTGAATAGTAAACAGCTGGAGAGTTGTGTTTTCTCATGTAATTAAAGGAGCCAACTGTTGTGAACAATGCAACAATCAACATGGCAATTGCAAAGAATCCACCAAATGCATCATTTACAATGACATCATCAGAGAAAAGAGCAGATGCTGCAACGTTTTCATTAATGAATTCATAGCCAACATATGCCATTGACACAATTAATGCTGCAAATGCAATTACAGCATAAAATGAGTTGGAGCCTTTTTCTTTTCTTGCAATGCTGATTATTGGAAGAATGACCCCAACAGTACCTAAAATTGCAATTAGTATTAACGGTGTGGAAGTAATTTCTAACATTTCATATCTCTCCTACATCAACAATATCAGAACCACGAATAGTAATCCTGCTCCAAATACAAATAGATATGATTGGGAAACACCAGTTTGAGTTCCTTGGACAACTTTTGCACTCCATCCAACTGCTTTCTGGAATCCATCATTCATACCGTAATCGATAGC
The DNA here is from genome assembly GCA_003702495.1 of Candidatus Nitrosopumilus sp. GTDB lineage: Archaea > Thermoproteota > Nitrososphaeria > Nitrososphaerales > Nitrosopumilaceae > Nitrosopumilus. The sequence goes on along the minus strand of REGH01000003.1, from coordinate 29,028 downwards.
GGTCTTTTCAAAGTATCTGAATATACCTCTTGCTAGCCATAATGGAGCTACTACAAAGCACCAATACACTATTGCATTAAGATACCATCTACTTAAGATGACTTTGTGAATGGCATAAAAGAAAATGTTTGAATTTACAAATTTGACAGGATCAACCCATCTTCCAATATAGAATATGTAGCCCAATCCAATTCCGGTTGCAAATGCAACAAGCGATGCACCAAGTGCTACTGGGTTAATACCTTCCAAGAATTCAGGCAATATTGAGGCTTCAGCTTTTGCGTATTCACTATGAATTCCAAATGAATCTTCAAGGTATACCTCAAACATATGATGCAATCCATGTTCAGTTGATAATCCGATTAATCCAATTCCAATAGTTAAAACTGCAAGAATTCCATATGGAGCCCACATTGATAATGATGCTTCATGGATATGATGTCCTTCTTCTTCCATCTTTTGGATATGCTTGCTCTTTTCACCAAAGAATACCATACCAATCATTCTTGTAGTATAGAATGCTGTAATTATTGCAGTCAGTACTGCAATTGCAAATAGTGGTAATGCCCATTCGTTACCAGATGTATAAACTGCTGCAAATATTGCATCTTTACTCCAGAAACCTGTTGTGATAAATGGAGCACCCATTAAACCAAGACCGGCAGCCCACATGAAAGCATATGTCTTTTTCATGTGTTTTCGCAAACCACCCATATCAGTCATAAAACGAGAACCAACAATATGGAGCAAAGAACCTGCTGCCATGAATAATGATGCTTTGAACATTGCGTGAGAAATTAAGTGGAAGAATCCTGCAGTGTAACCATCTACATATTGATGAGAAAGTCCTGCAACACCTAATGCCATCATCATGTAACCAATTTGCGAACCAGTAGAATATGCGAGAACTTTCTTGATTTCGGGATTAACCATCCCTTGAGTTGCAAGTAACAATGCAGTTATTGCACCAACCCATGCAACGATCTCAAAGAATTGATCAGCCATAATTCCTGCAGCGCCTAATGCAAATACGATTGGTCCTATTCTTGCAACTAAGAATACGCCAGCTTTTACCATTGTTGCTGCATGAATCAATGCTGAAACTGCAGTTGGACCAGTCATTGCTTCTAAGAGCCATTCGTTTAATGGGAATTGTGCAGATTTACCTACAGCACCACCAAATAACAACACAAATGCAGGAACCAACAATCCTTGAGCATTCATAGCAATAGCCCATTCATGATCTCCCATCAGTTCCTTGAAACCAAATGTTCCAGCAAACAAGAATATCAAAAGCATGCCTGCAATCATCATCACATCCCCAACTTTGGTCATGATGAAGGCCTTCATACCAGCGTGTGTTGGAGCATAGTAATCTAGTAAACCAAGAACGGTACGCCCTTCTTGTCCAACATGATCCTTCTTTTTATCACGATACCAAAAGCTGATCAATGCATAAGATGCAAGACCTACACCTTCCCAACCAAAGAAGACTTGTAGTAAGTTGTCAGATAAAACAATAATTTGCATTGAACCAATAAAGAACATCATCCAGAACCAAAATCTTGTGATATCTTTATCGCCTTTCATGTAACCTGTACTGTAAATCATAATGAGGAATGAAATCCAACCAACAACATTTGCCATAATCACAGACAATGGGTCAGCAAGAACACCAGCCTTCAGACCAATAGCTTCAATCCACATAATTTGATGGTGAATTTCTGAACCTTCAACTGCAAGTGGTAACAGAGATGCTGCAGATAATGCACTCATCAATGCAAATCCTACTGCGACATAACCTGTTGCTCTTTTTGAAATCTTGCCAACACCTGGCATGATCATTGCAGCTGCGAACGGTAAAATCCAAACTAGCCAGGCTGCAGCAGATGTTGCTTCAAATGGTAATCCTATAGATTCAGTAGCCATATTAGATTCCCAATACTCCGTTCATGTAAGGTAAGATTGTCTTCAAGAAAATATCTGGGTAAATTCCCAATACAACAGTAAATCCAGCTAGTACCATCATTGGTGCGGTCATATACCAACTTCCTTCTTTGACGTTCTCTAGATGTTCAGGTGTTTTACCAAAGAATACACGTTTTAGCATCCAAAGCATGTAAGACATTGTAAGTGCAGTTGCAACAAGTCCAAGACCAAATGTTACTGCTCTAAGTGTAGAACCTTCTTCAATAGCAGTTTCTAATACTCCGTAAAATAGAATCCATTCTCCCATAAATCCACTGGTTGGTGGAACACCCATAATTGTTAGTGCGCCAATAACTGCACAAACTGCAGTGATTGGCATCTTTCCAGCAAGACCACCAAGTTTGGAGATACTACGTGTACCAACTTTGACAATGATAATTCCAGCCATCATGAAGAGAATGCCCTTACCAAGTCCATGAGTGATGTACATCATCTCAGCACCTGCAAGACCCATTGTAGACATGGAACCAATACCAAACAGCAAATATCCCATCTGGCTGATACTAGAATAAGCAAGTAATCGTTTTAGATCATCTTGCATCAAAGCCATTGCACCACCATAGAGCATTGTTACAAGACCCCAAATGTGGAACCAAATTGATAGTTCTGCAAATGTGGAGGGTAAGAATTCAACAATTAATCTGAATATACCATATGCACCAATTCCGATCATAGCAGGGGACAAAAGTGCACTAATTGGTGTAGGTGCTGAACCGTGAACATAAGGTAACCAAACATGGTACATAAAGACGGCTAGTTTTACTCCAAGACCAATCGAAATTGCAATCGCTGAAATCATTACAATGTCTTGAGGAATTTCAGATTCTTTGATATCAGCAAAGTCAAAGCTGCCAATAGTTAGACCGATCATTAAGAATCCCAATAGTAAAACAACTGCACCAGCGTGAGTCCAAAAGAGGAACATTAAACCAATCTTTCTTCTTGGACCATCACCCCAAATAGCAACTAAGAAGAAACCAGGGATCAACATAACCTCAAAGAATATGTAAAATTCAATTAGATTTGTGGACATAACTGTTCCAAGCATTCCCATTGCAAATACAAGATAAAGCGCAAAGTAAAGACCAGATTTTGCATTTACATAATTAGAAAGAGCAGATGATTCAACCACAGAGCTTTGTCCACTTGATGAAGGATTGATTTTTTGTTCTTCTTCAAATTGTTCATGGAATTTGTGAATCATGTATGGTTTTGAATAAAGTACCAAAATTGTTGACAGTACATAGATGATTATTGCAAATGGAGATGCTAAACCATCAAGTAAGAAACCAAATTCACCAAATTGCTCTGTCCAAGGATAATGTTCCTCTACAGTTCCAGATAATGCTGCATTCACTACAAGGATTGTGGTGTAAAGTAATATTGCAAATGTAAACCACATAGCAGGAGTTGGTCCTACTTTTCTACCCAAGATGTAGGCTATTGGAGATAAGAGTAGTGGCAAGAAAACTGCCTGTAATAATGCGTATTCCATTATCCTTTCAAGCTCCTGAAGTCAGCAATATCGACATTCTGATACATACGATATGCTACAATGATTAAAGATAGGCCAACTGCTACTTCTGCAGCTGCAATTGCAATAGAAAATAATGCCAGTGTTTGACCACCACTATGTGGCAAAAATCTACCAAATGCAACTAAACTGAGATTTGCAGCATTTATGATAATTTCAACTGCAAACAGCATTCTGATGAAATTACGCTTAACAGCAAGACCATAGATACCTATACCTAACAAGGCTACAGATACAAGTGTAAAATCAATTAGTTCGTTGGTCATTCTCCACATCCTCTCGTTTAGCTAAAACAAGTGCGCCAGTTACAGAACCAGCTAAAATTAATCCCATCAAGATTAATGCAGGCCAATAATATGTTACAAAGTCAGTACCAATATCCCTAAAGTCAACAGCTGGTTCATCAGTAGTAATTGTTTTAATTCCAGAATCTAAAAAGACTGCGCCTAATCCAACCATGACAACCATCATTAGTCCAATTCCAGCAAACTTTCTTCTTTTATCTTCAATTTTATTGAAAATGAGTTCTCTTTTTACCAACATTACAGTAAACAAAATCAGAACAGCAATAGAACCAACATAAACTGCTAGCTGGAACAATGCAACAAATGGTGCATCTAACAAAAAGAAGAATCCTGCGATACCACCAAGAGTTCCCATTAATGCAATAGAACCATAAATCAATGATCTCAATTCAAGTGCTGCAATTGCAGAACCAATAGTAATTACAGTAAGAGCTAAAAATACAGCATCAGCCATGTGTTGCACCTCTATCAGTGATTTGAATTTCACTATCTTGTGTAAGATATGGTTTTACTGCAAGTTGTGCAGGTGTGTAAATTAGACCTTCTTTAGTAAATGAAGATAGTTCATAATCATTTGTCATGTAAAGGGCATAGAAAGGACATGCATCAACACATAGACCACAGAAAACACATTTTCCATAATCAATTTGAGGCATGATAGATTTTTTATTTTGTTTTTGTTCCTCAGGGACTTTTACCATTGCTATTGCTTCTGCAACACCTTCACAAGCAATTGAACATAATTGACAGCCAGTACAGTGGTCATGGAATAGCATATGACGTCCTTTAAGTCCAGCTATACCGACACCAGTTGAAGGATCAAATTGATAACCATCACCTACAAACTTGAGTTTCTCTTCAGGATAACGAAGAGTAAATCGTTTAATTGCAAGGTGTTTGATTCCTGAGTTTAATGCACGAATAATTCCAGTTGCAGTTCCCATTATTGTAATCCTCCTGGTCCCAAGACTCCAGCGTAAAGCAAGCCTAGTGCAATAAAGATGTTAACGAATGCCAATCCAATTAATTTTGTCCAACCAAGACTCAATAACATATCAATTCTGATTCTTGGGAACACACCTCTAGGTAACAGAATAAAGAAAATCACGCCAACTGTTTTTAGAACAAACCAAAGTGTTCCATTTAGCATTTCTTGATCAAATAATGGCAATCCAGGGAATGGACCTACAGTAAGAGGACCCAATTCAACTCCAACAAGTAATTCTTCTGGGAATGGAGGAACAACCATTGGACCATTCCATCCACCTAAGAACAAAACAACAAACAGTCCTGCAAAGGCATAAAGTTTCAGATATGTTCCTAATTGGACTAAACCATACATCATTCCAGAAAATTCAGTTAACCAACCAGCTACAATTTCACTTTCTGCCTCTGGTAAATCAAATGGAATTCTTTCTAGTTCTGCAAGCATTGTGATAAAGAAGACAATAGCACCAACTGGCAAAAATACAATCCATGGGAAACTTGATTGACTAGCTGCAATTTCAGATAGATTAAGAGTACCTGTAAGAATCACAACTCCCAATAAAGACAAGATTAATGGAATTTCAAATGAAACCATTTGGAATAAGGCTCTAATTCCACCAATGAATGGGAATTTACTGTTAGCAGACCATGCTGAAAGAATTGTTATGATTGGGAAGAAACCAATAACTGCAAAAACACCTAGTAATCCCAAGTCTATATCTGCAACTACCCAGCCAGGAGCAACAGGAATCAAAGCAACAAATGCTGCAGCAGTTGCAACAAAGATTACAGGAGCTGCCCAAAATATCGGTTTATCTGCTTTTGCAGGAATAATAATTTCCTTTGAAATGAGTTTGAGACCATCACCTGCTAATTGTAAAATACCCTCAATCTTTCCACAATAGAAAGGACCAACTCTTAGTTGTAATTTAGCGAGCATCTTTCTTTCAATAAAAATTGTTCCAGCAGCTATGAGAGCTGCAAATCCAAATCCAGGAAATGCCATCACTCTAAACATGTCAGTTGCCATGAATGCTTTGAGAATTGGTAAACTACGTGTAGGGTCAGCCAACCAAGTCAGTGCAAGGAATGGTGTAAGTAATTCACCATCAATTACTGGCATTTCAATATAGAACAAAACTATTTGAATTATGGGTAATCCGATAAGTGATGCAAGAAGTACTGCCCAAAATGCATTATCAAGAAGAGATTTGATAAATTCACTTAGTTTGAACTTTGGTGCTATAGCAGACATTTATCTATCTGCCTCCACTGGCCAATAATTAAGACTCCAATATACTGATGGCATGTTACCAAGTTTTTCACCAATCAATAGATTAGGCATTGCAAGTAAGTTTCTAAATGAAGGAACACTCATTTTTACTCTGTAAGGTTCGGTTTTACCATCAGATACAATATAACATCCAAGAGAACCTCTACCAGATTCTACACGTTTGTATACAGTAGCAGGTCCTTTAGTCTTAGGATTTGGTTTTAGTTTTGTTCTAACAGAACCAGACTTTGGCATTTTTTGTAATGCTTGTCGAATAATGTTACAGCTTTCCATCATGTCAAGCCATGGCACTTTCGAGCGAGCATACGAATCACCTTCTTTCATCACATTGGTGTGAACATCTAATTCATCATAGACATCATATGGTGCTTTCACTCTCAAATCATAATCTACACCACTTGCTCTAAGTACTGAACCAGTTGTTCCATATCTTATTGCATTTTCACGTGATAAAACACCAGTGTCTTGAGTTCTTGAAATCAAAATAGGATTATCATAAAACACTGCAGCATATTCTTTGATACGTTTTTCAAAGTAATTTACTTGGCGTAAACAAACATCTTCAAAGTTTGCAGGTAAGTCATTTCTCACTCCACCTGGGATAAAGTGTGCATGTGTTACTCTAGCACCAGATACTTTTTCCATAAGATCAATTAAGAGTTCTCTATCACCTGCAGGCCACATGAACATTGTAGAGTGACCTAAGAAAATTCCGTAAATTGCAAGCCAGTACATGGTATAGATACAACGATTTAGTTCAGAACAAATTACTCTAACATACTTTGCACGTTCTGGAACTTCAATTCCAAGAATTTCTTCAGCACCTAAAACGTATGGATAAAGAACATTACATGAGTCATGAATGACAGGTCTTTCTAAGTGAGGAACGTTGGTAATGTAGTTTCTATATTCTGCCATTTTTTCTTCTCCACGATGTACATATCCTGGATCTGGATCACATGCAACAATATAGTCACCATCAATTTGAACAACAATTCTCATGTGACCAGAACCCGGATGTTGTGGTCCAACATTAAGAGTCATTATTCTCTCATCTACTTTTTTCAGGGCTAATCCTGGTGGCATTATATCAGTCATTATCATCTACCCTTTATTGCAAAGTCCTTTCGAAGTGGTGGTAAGTCTGCCCAATCTTCAGGCAAAAGTAATCGTCTATTATCTGGATGACCATCAAAGTAAACACCTAACATTTCAAAAACTTCTCTTTCACCGAATTCTACACTGTAAAAAATATCTCTTAGACTAGGAAGTTTTGTAGAGTCTTGTCCAGGAATTGGGTTTGATTCTCGGGGTGCACGTGTTGATAATGTGAGAACTTGTCTTGCAAGAGATGATTCAGTATAAGAGCCAAGGTGATAAACTACCTCAATTTCATTATCTGCAGGATAATCAACACCTGTAACGGATTCTGCATGGTCATAATGTAGATCATCACGAATGAATTGTGCTACATCATGAACATTTTCTTTACTTGTTTTAATTCCCACTCTGTCGTCTTTGACAAAGTCTACTTCAACCTTATCACCGAATTTTTCAACTAGTTTATCAGAAATGCCTTTTTCAAATGCAGGGAGTTCTACAGGTTTTTCTTCAGGTTTTGCTGTAGGTTTAGCTGGAGTTGGTTTTTCTTCAGGTTTTGCCTCTACTACTGGTTTTTCAGAATCACTACTCATTATACAAACTTCCTAGCCTTCATTCTCTTAATTTTCTCTTGTAACAAAATACATCCTTGTATTAGAGTTTCAGGTCTAGGTGGGCAACCCGGAACATAGACATCAACTGGAATTACTCCGTCAATTCCTGGAAGTACATTGTATGAATCAAAATACAATCCTCCAGTAATTGCACAAGCTCCCATAGCAATTACGTACTTTGGTTCTGGCATTTGATCATAAACTAATCTGAGACGTGGTGCCATCTTTCTTGTAATGGTTCCTTGAACAACAACTAGATCACATTGTCTTAATGATCCAAATGCTTCAATGATACCAAATCTCTCAACATCATATCTTGGACTTGATGCTGCACCAAATTCTACACTGCAACAAGCTGTTTCAATATGGACAGGCCAGAGTGACCAAATTCTACCCCAATTGATGGCGTAGCCCAATGGTTTGTCGATTGCTTTTTCTAAAATATCTCCGAGTTTTCCTACAAAGACATTTGCATTTTCTGGTGTTACTAAGTCTTTAAGCAATCTTATCTCCTATCCTCTTTAATTTGATTTGTATAAAAAACTACCATATTCTTCGTCTCCCTGATTGATATAACGCAAATGCCATTGCACCAAACATTATAGCTAAAAAGCCCATCATAGGCAAAGTTGCACTCTTTGGTAATTCCAACAATGCACTTCCCCATGCATACAAGAAAATCGCCATCACATCAAAAACGACAAACATGAGAATGTACGGATAATACTGCATCATAAAATGAGTTCTACCTTCTCCAGACGGAACTTGGCCACATTCCATTGGCAAAAATTTTACAGGATTACTACGTTTTCGGGGTGAAACCATTCGTGAAATGATCAATGCAGGCGCCATCGCTGCTATACCAAAGGCAAACATCAATACCACCGTACTGTAATTGCCCGCTAATTCCCCGACCAATTTAGCTTTTCACCCAGATTTTTGTATAAAAAGGTATGTTTCAGATTTTAGGGGTTTGATCGAAAAAATATTTTTTCTAAACTACTTTATAGAACATTGGCAAAATGCGATCATGTCATTGAATGTCGGGGATGCAGCTCCAAATTTTGAGCTTCCAGATACAGAACTAAAATTGCGGACTTTGGATGAATTCAAAGGAAAAAAGATCGTTCTTACATTCATTGTGGCAGCAAGCTCTCCTGTCTGTGAGACAGAATTATGTACACTGAGGGATTCTTGGCAAGAAATTGCAGATACTGGTGCACAAATAGTTGCAATTAGTAATGATGGTCCTTTTGCAAATAAAGCATTTGCAGAAAAACATAACTTCAATTTTCCGTTATTGGGAGATTACAACAGCAAAACAATTAGCGACTATGACATTTTGATGAAAGACTTGCTTCACATTAAAGACTACAACGCAGCAAAACGTTCTGTATTTGTAATAATGGAAGACGGAAAGATTGGTTACAAGTGGGTTTCAGAAGATCCATTAAAGGAACCAAACTACGAAGAGATTAAAAATTTCCTCAAGTAGGAAAAATTTCTTTTTTATTCTATATCTGCAATAACGTCGCCTTTTGCGACAGTTGCGCCTTCTTTAATTTTGAGATTTTTAACTTCACCATCTTTGTGTGCCTTTACTCCAACTTGCATTTTCATTGATTCTAAAGTACAAACGACATCACCTTTCTTGATTGAATCACCATCAGCAACTGAGATTGAAACAACTTTACCAGGGATTTGACTTTTGAGTGCTACTTGGGCACCACCTGCACCGCCACCGCCAGAGTTTTTGTAAACAATTTCGTCAAAGTGAGTATTCATGTTTAGTGTAACTGGAACATTATCAATTACAAGATTCATTTCGTTAGTTGCAGTCTCAAGATATTTTGCTTTATGATATTGTTGATCTAAAATGAATTCTATACCTTTTGCATTCATACTGAGGATTTTTAATTGATGTTCTTTGTCATTGATCTTTATCACATAATCATTGTTACCTAAGTTTTCAGTGATTTTTCCTTCAAATGATTTTTCAACGTCAGCTACCTTATAGTCCATTAATCATCAATCCAGTTTATTTTTCCAAGTTGCACTGCTAGAGTTATCGTTTTGAACTCTGTTCTTAAAGTATTCAGAATGAATAATGGCTGCAGCTAAAGCAGCTTCACTCTTATCTTCTTTTTCTTTCTTAAGATCCTCAGATAGTTTATCAATCATACCATAACGTTTCAAAAAGTCAGTTGAGAGTTGTCCATTTTTGTACTCTTCAGAGTTTAGAATTGTTTTGTAAAGTGGAATTGATGTTTCAACACCTTGAACATACATGTCATTTAATGCAGTAAGCATTCTAGTTCTAGATTCTTCAAATGTTGGTCCCCATGTACAGAGTTTTGCCATCAATGAATCGTAAAATGGAGATACTGTACATCCAGGATACAGATAAGTGTCACATCTAACATTTGGTCCTGCAGGAATTGTTACATCTGGAACAGGTCCAGTTGAAGGTGCAAAGTCCAAAAATGTATCTTCAGCATTGATTCTACATTCAATTGCATAACCATTCATCTTTAGATCTTTTTGTTTGAATGGAAGTGGTTCGCCATTTGCAATATCAATTTGTAATTTGACAAAGTCTAATCCTGAAACCATTTCACTAATTGGATGTTCTACTTGGAGTCTTGCATTAATCTCAATAAAGTAAAATTCACCATTATCTGCTCTAAGGAATTCGGCAGTACCAAGGTTAGTGTAATCAACTGCTTCTGCTGCTTTAACAACTAATTCACCAATCTCTTCTCTTTTTGCTTCATCTACAACAGGAGAAGGAGTTTGTTCAATTAGTTTTTGATTTCTTCTTTGAATAGAACACTCTCTTTCAAAGAGATGTACAGCATTACCATGATGATCTCTACACATTTGGTATTCAATGTGTCTTGTCTTTTCTAGGAATTTTTCAACAATTATGGCAGATTTTCCTACAGCAGCAATAGATTCAGAAGTTACTGTTTCAAAGCCTTCTTGTAGTTCTTTATCATTAGTAACTAATCTGATTCCACGACCTCCACCACCATAAACTGATTTCAAGAGTACAGGATAGCCAATTTCATTTGCAATTTTTTCTGCTTCATCTGCAGTATCCACTAGTCCTGGACTTCCAGGTACAGTTGGAACTTCAGCCTTTAGCATTGCTGCTTTACATTCCATTTTATCACCACATAGATTCATGGAGTCAGCAGATGGACCAATGAAATTAATTTTGTTTTTTTCACATAATCTTGCAAAGTCATCGTTTTCAGAAAGGAAACCATAACCTGGATGTACAGCATCTGCACCTGCTGACAACATCACTTCAAGAATTTTTTCTTGATTAAGATAGGATTTTGCTGGAGCTGCTTCTCCAATGTGATAAGATTCATCAGCTTTCTTTACATGTAAAGAATTGTAATCTTCATCAGAGTATACTGCAACAGTCTTGATACCTAATGCATTACATGTTCTAATGACTCTGAGAGCAATCTCTCCTCTGTTTGCGATAAGTACTTTCTCAATCATTTTAATCACAAATTGATATTTCCATGTTTTCTAGGAAGTTGTTTTTCTCTTTTGTTTGCAAGCATTTTGAGAGCTTTAATCAACATAGGTCTTGTTTCTGCAGGATCAATTACATTATCAACTGTTCCGTGTGATGCTGCAACGTATGGGTTTTCAAATTTTTCTGTGAACTCATCAATCAATTTCTTTTTGAGTTCTTCAGGATTGTCTGCATCTGCCAAGTCTTTTCTGTTCATAATTTTTACAGCAGCCTCTCCACCTAATACAGCACAACGTGCAGTTGGCCATGCATAATTAATATCAGTTCTGAGGTTCTTACTTCCCATTGCAATGTATGCTCCACCATATGCCTTTCCAATTACAAGTGTAATTCTTGGAACGGTTGCTTCACAATATGCATAGAGTAATTTACTACCATGTCTAATGATACCGTTATGTTCTTGATTAGAACCTGGCATGTAACCTGGTGTATCTACTAGTGTGATAATGGGGATGTTAAACGCATCACAGAATCTAATGAACCGTGCAGATTTGTTTGAGGAATCAATATCAAGTGCTCCTGCCAAGTGCATTGGATTGTTTGCAATAATTCCAACTACTTGACCATCCATTCTAGCATAACCTACAACAATATTTGGTGCAAATAGTTCATGTACTTCAAAGAACTCGTGATTATCTACAATGGAGTTGATAATTTCTTTCATATCGTAAGGTTGTAGTGGATTTTCTGGGATAACATTAATGAGATTATGATCTAATCTATTTGGATCATCATCGGTTTTAATTTTTGGTGGTTCTTCAGAATTATTTTGTGGTATGAAAGAGATTAATTTCTTGATATAATCCATACATTCGTATTCGTTTTGTGCAACAAAGTGTGCAACTCCACTTTTTGATCCATGTGTCATAGCACCACCAAGATCATCCATTGAAATTTCTTCACCTAAAACAGTCTTTACAACATCAGGACCAGTAACAAACATTGATCCTGCCTTTTCTACCATTACGACAAAGTCTGTCATAGCTGGTGAATACACTGAACCACCAGCAGAAGGACCAATACTTGCTGTAATTTGAGGAACAACACCTGAGGCTAATTGATTATGATAAAATATATCTGCAAATCCATCAAGACTCATTATTCCTTCTTGAATTCTTGCACCACCAGAATCCATAATTCCAATGACTGGACATCCAGTTCTAACTGCATGATCCATTAGTTTAGTAATTTTTTTGGCCCCCATTTGACTTAGAGTTCCACCAAGAACTGTAAAATCATAAGCAAATACGAAGATTTGTCTACCATTAACATTTCCATATCCGCCAACTACACCATCAGTAAAGAATTTCTTTTTCTGCATATCATATTCATGATAATGATGGGTCACCATTGGATCGATTTCGGTAAAACTACCCTCATCTAATAGTAGATCGATTCTCTCTCGAGCAGTTAATTTGCCTTTATCATGTTGGGCCTTGATCCTATCTTGACCACCACCTTGTTGAGAAGTTTTGTGTTTATTACTATAATTTTCAAGTTTTTCTGAATGCATAGCAGTTATCTAGTCAAAAATGATTTCCTATATTAATTTAGTTTGAAGAAATTTCTATCTAATTTTTTTAGAAAATACCATGTAGAAATTTAAGAATTTTAGAAAATTATGAGTTAATAATTGGAAATTTTTTGTTAGTAGCTTTTTGGTAGGAGGCAAAGGTGTGGGTTTTTTCACTACATTTTTTACATATACAGAATTGAGAGACGTTTGGAATATCACAGCTTTCCTGAAATTCACATTGTTCGCATCCAGCTGAACCACCACAAACTATACACTGTAGTTCATGAACTTCAGCACATTTTTCATGCTTTACCCCAAGTCCTTTTGCCCACAGACCAATTTCATTAATTTCAATTTTTTCATTGCATACAATACAAGTTCCAGGGAACTTCATAGGTATTTTTCTCCAACTCATTGTATCAGTTCAATCTCCTTTTCAATAATATCACTAAACGTTTCTTCTAGTTCCAACTCTAATGAATTATTTTTTATACAAAATAAAACAAAAGGTAATCCAAAGGTAACAAATGCACTAGATGACAAATGTAATTTTTTTGCCATAATAGAAGAAAGCGATTTTATTTTTGCTCCATCCCAACGAATTCTATTGAGTAAAGGCCACGAAAGATTGTATTGTGCATATCTAACTCTATCATCATTTTGATAAAGTTTAATCAAAATATCATTAAGATATCTTAGTAATCTCCAATTTTGTGTTCTAACAATTTTTCCATATAGCATGTCAGCTTCAGAAATTATTTCCAAATATTTTGCAAGTGTTTCAGTATCCAAATTACTCGTAACAATGCTAGAGTAAAATGCATTAATTTTTTCTCTAGGATCAATTTGCATTGAATACAAAACACCTCTAGCTTCCTCAACAGATTTTGATTTGAAAAATGCATTAACACCATCTTCAACATGAATATTTTCAAATGTTGTTTCTGTTTGTGGATTAAATCCTGTAACCATTGATTGTGTCAAATTAATCATCGAACGTATGTCACCTCTAGACTTGTCAATTACTTTGATTAAAGAACCAGGACTAAGTTTTGCATTTTCTTTTTTCAAAACATTTTCCAGATAAACTCGAAGTAGACGTGGTGGAATTTTTTTGAAAGAAATTGTTTTGACAGCTTTTTTGATATTTTTCATTTTATCAGATGTGTCATCGTTTGCAGCAAGGATGATTGGAACAGTTGGTTCTTTTAGAATATCAACTAGTGCCGCCACACCACCATAATCTCCACGACCATGAATTCCATCTACCTCATCAACAAATATCATTGGAGTTCCAAGAACGCTTACGTTTCCCAATACAGGAGTAAGAATCTCATTAATTCTGGATTTACTTCTAACATCACTTGCATTAAGCCCAATCATATCATAGCCAAATTTTTTGGCTACAAGAAAGGCCATTGTAGTTTTCCCTATTCCAGGAGGGCCAACTAAAAGGAGAGGTTTTGTACCTTTTTTCCATTTAACAAACCATTCCATGATTGCAGCGCGAGATTCTTCATTTCCAACCATGTCAGAAATATTCTGAGGTCGGTATTTTTCAGACCACATCAATTTTATCACTTTCTTGGAAGATTTTTGTTCAAATCTGACCAGATGTTTTCTTCTTGCAATTTCTTATACCAGAATTGATTATAATGTTCTACAGTAAGAAATAGGAATTCTAAAAATTTGGTATGTGAGAAATTATCGGGTAATTTTTCTAGTGCATCTCTTGCTTCTTTCAAATAGGATTCGCTATGTTTCATTGTTTCTTCAAATCCACGTTTTGCATCATTCATTTTTAATGAATAAAATAATGGCCAAGAAGGAATTTTTGCAGCTCTATCCCTAATGCTATCTTCAATTTCATTTCCACATCCTACAGATTCTGCAGCTTTTGCCATTCCAGTGTAAAAAATGTCAGCTAAAGGTGCACGATTTAGAGCCATGTTTCTACCGGCAGTTCCCATAACAGAACGATATTTTTTGTAACTTTCAATTAATTCTTCTTCAGTAATTTCAGTAGGCTTATCTTTTAATTTTGTATCAAGATATTGTCCAATTCTTGCTTGTTTGAAACCTTCTTCAAATTCTTTTAGTACATCTTCCCCACCCTTTGAAATTTTTTCTCTTGCAAGTTTCAAAATATACGGATTCATCAATTTGTAATCGTCCAAGTATTCCAAATCTTCATCTTTATCCACAATTCTATCCATTGGTTCACTAAGATCAATTGCAATAATGTGACCATCAACAATATCTTCTCTCATTGTGGTGTTTGGGTCGTCTTTGAAATAATCTGTAGATGCATCAAAAAGACCATTAAAAACAGGAAATGTCATTTTAACAAAATTAGAATTTAAAATTCTAAGTACTCTATCGTGTAAGGTGTCAAAATCTTGTAGTTTTGATTTTATAGGCTCAATTTCAGATGCATTCAAAATAATTTCAGTAGAACCTACTTCTTCAGCAAATTGTTGTTGAGTTGTATTTGGAGATTGATCAGTCTTAATTTGTTCAAATAGATTTTTTGCAAATCTTTCTGCAAATGTAGGAAATGCATCTTCAGCCTCTTGCTTGTATTGATTAAATAATTTGAATCCCTTTGATTTGAATAAACCCTGTTTGATGATTTGTTTTCCAGGTTTTGTTCCCATTAAAGCACTTTTACTAAAAATTGATTCGTCTTTTCCACTCACAATCAAAATTCAATGTGTTGTTATTTATGCTTTCAAAACAAAAATTTTCTTCACTTAAATTACGAATCAAGTATATTTTCTCATGGAAGTTATTGAAATTCTTCGTGAAGTTTCAAACAAGATTTATCAAAATGTAAAAGATATTGCAGGAACTGAACATGCTGCTGGAGATTTTGGAAGAGGAGCAGGTGGAGATATTTCAAGAAACATAGACATTATTGCTGAAAAAACAGTTCTAGATTTTTTAAGAGAAATTAATTTTCCATGTATCGTTTTAGGTGAAGAATGTGGGAGAGTTGAATTATCAAAAGAGCCAAAAGGCTTTGTAATAATGGATGCAATTGATGGTTCTGCAAATGCAGTAAGAGGAGTACCTTTCTTTTGTAGTTCATTAGCTTTTGCAACAGAAAACAAACTTAGTTCCATCACAGATGGAGTTATCACAAATCTGCATAATGGTGAAATGTATTGGGCTTCAAAAAACAAAGGTTCGTACTTCAATCAAGAACAAATGAAAGTACACAACAAAGATCCAATTTACAAAATTGTTGGAATAAACACATCAGGTGCATCGACTGAGTTAATGAAAAAACTTTACCCAATATTTGAAAATCATAACCATACAAGACATTTTGGAGCAAATGCACTAGAAATGGCATTGTTTGCAAGAGGATTAATGGATATTTTTATCGATTTACGAGATAAAATCAGGATTCAAGATATTGCAGCAGGTTATTTGATTGTCAAAGAAGCTGGAGGTTTATTGTTAGATGCAAATCTAAATCCATTGGATGCAGATCTTAGCTACGATACGAGAGTTTCTTTTATTGCAGCTGCAAATCAGAAAATTCTTGATGAAATAATGTCACAGATCAATGAATAAAAATTCAATTTTTCGTTAAGAAATTAATTTTTTTATCAAGTTTAACAGAAATATATTTATCCAAAGTAGCGAAAAAACTTGTGGTATGGTTAGTGAGACTAAGGCCAAGGTCATTTACAGAGAATTATTAAAAGAAGACCTTGTGATCATTAGATTACTACCAGAAGGAGGAATGCCAGAATACAAGACTGGTCAATTTTTAACAATAGGCGTTCCAATACCAGCAGAAAAAAAAATTGTAAGAAGAGCATATTCAATTGCATCACATGCTGAAAATAGAGATTATTTTGAATTTGTAATTAGATGGGTAAGAAAACCACTACCAGGTAGAGTTACTACAGAATTATTCTATTCAAGTGTAGGTGATGAAGTTTGGTTAGGAGATCCTAGTGGAACTGCATTACAAATTAGTGATGTATTGCCAAACGGACAAGAAGATAAAAGAAGAGTAATCTGTGTTGGTGGAGGTACAGGAATTGCACCATTTGTTGCTTTTGCAAAACATTTCCATGATACAAATGACAAAAGAGAAGTTGTTGTTTTACATGGTGCAAGTTATGTCGATGAATTAAGTTACAAACGTCTGTTTACTGATTTGGAGAATGAAAGTGAAAAACGAGGAAGGGATCAATGGAACTTTAGATACAGAGCAGCCATTAGCAGACCAAAAGAATTTTTCAACAGATCATGGAATGGTCACGTAGGCAGAGTTGAATCATTCTTTGCACCGGATAAAAAAACGGGAATGTCACCTGTAGAAGAGATGGTAGGAGAAAAGATTACTCCTGAAAATACAATCATCTACATTTGTGGTTATCAAGGTACTATTGATGGAGTAATTGATTCTCTAGGACCACAGGGTTTTGTTACAGAACATGAAAAGAAACCAGATGGAAGTTTTGGAATCAAGTTTGAATCCTACGGATAGAACATAGACTTCAAATTATATTTTCAAGAAATGTTGTCACTATGTCAACATTACCTGTGGATTTTTATAGTGAATCTTTTTTTTTCATAAGTATGACAGAACTCAAGTGTAGAGATTATGGTTTTGAATGTGATTTTGTAGCCAGTGGAGAGACAGAACAAGTTATTGAAAACTTTAGAAATCACACTGAAGAGGAACATGGAATTGATTATTCAAAAGAAGCAATTATGCAGTTTCTACTTAGAAAACAGGGTCTTTAAGAAAATTAATTTTCTAATTTTTGCATTCTAATTGACAATACAGGTAGTTCTTTATCTATAATTTTTTCAACTGCTGGAACAATACCTTTTCTAGCTTTAACACTTTCTTCATAGAGTTCAGCAATTTGATCTCTAAACAACAATTTGATTCCCGGAAGGGATGTGATGTCCTCATTTACAGCTCTTGGTTCTGAAATATCCATGATAAGAGTACCTTTCTTCTTTTCCTCCATAACCAATCGTATTCTCTCATGAGTGATTATGAAATAGTCTGCAGTTGTAGCAACAAAGACAATATCATACTTGTCTAAACCTGCCAACGCATCATCAAAATTAACAGGAGTTCCACCGACAACTGTTGAAAAGCCCGTAGCCCTATCAAGGGTTCTGCTGGCAACATCATAAGGAACTTCTTTCTTATTGAGTGTCTTTGCAACTTGTGCTGCAGATTCACCAGTTCCCATTAACAATACCTTCTTTTTTGAATCCAAACCTGCTTTTTCATCAACTAATTTGACTGCAACATCACCAAGAGAGATAACATCTTTTT
This sequence comes from Candidatus Nitrosopumilus sp., assembly GCA_003702495.1. GTDB lineage: Archaea > Thermoproteota > Nitrososphaeria > Nitrososphaerales > Nitrosopumilaceae > Nitrosopumilus. Next base: position 10,812 of record REGH01000003.1, on the reverse strand, counting down.
CTATTCCAGTAGCATCTCTCATTTTTGTGGCTAATCTAATAACACTTTCAAATAATTTATTCAAAATCTTGCCAGAAGTTCCTGCTTGTTTTGCTTTTTCAAGAGATTGAACAATTTCATCATAAACTTCTTTTTTACCTACAACAAAAGAATCTAGTCCTGCAGCTAAGCGTAATAAATGCAAATAGACATCATTGCCTTTGTAGACTTCGATAGTTTGATCAAAATGATCAATATCTATTTGTTCTAAAGAAGATAACGATACCCAAGTGTCTTTGACTTGATTTAAGATAAGACCTTTTGCTTCATCTCTTCTTGCATCAGGAGAATCTTCATCTTCAACATTACTTACTGTAAATATTTCAACTCTACTTGCAGTTTGAATAATTATACATTCATCAACACCAGGAATTTTTTTGAATTCTTCACATGCTGCTCCAACATCTTCAAACTCAAATTTTGATAAAGAGTGAATTGGCACATTTTTAAAAGTCACACGTGCATTCATTACATCAAAACTTACGTTACCCAAATCATCTCATCCTCATTTAGCTGTTATTTTGCTTCTTCCACCATGAGCTGTTCTAAATACATTCATGCCAATAAAGTAATTTTCATGCAATGATTCCAAATAAGTAATTTCATCTTCTAAATCTTTAATTTCTTTTTCAGATGCATCAGGATAATTTTTTAATGTTTCAAGTTTTAATTTTGCAACTTCTAGAATTTCCCCTACACCACGTTCATAATTTGATTTTCCTTCGAATTCGGGACTAAGTACATGTTCAGGAACATATGCAGGAGTTTGATCCTGAGGAGTTTCTGCTTTTAATGTAAGGGATTCTTGTTGTTCTGCAGTAAGAATCGGTCGTGGGAAACGATCTTCTTTTTCTAACCAAAATTCAGGTTCACCCATTTCACGTCTAAAGATTTCCTCACCTTGTCGTTTAAAGCTATAATCAGGAGCTTTTGCAGCATCTGCCTTTACTTCAGCTGCAATTGCTTTGTATTCCTCTTCAGCAGCAGCTTCAGCTTCTGCTTTTGCTGCTTGTGCTTTTGCAAGAGCTTCTTTTACAGCGTTTTCAGCTTCTTCTGCGGCCTTTGCGGCAGCTTCTGCTTTTGCTGTTGCTTCAGATGCTTGTTTTGCCTCTTCAACAGCTTTTGCAGCTTCTGCTTTTGCTGTATCTTCAGCAGATGGTTTCTCTGATGTAGAATCTTCAGTAGGTTTTGCTTCTACTTCAGATTCTTTTTTCTCTTCAGACAACAAAATAATCAAAAATTTGCCTGAATTTTAATATTCTTGTGATAAAGACTGTAAATCATTAATTTTTGAACGAATAATCATGAAAAAACAATTTTGATCGGTTCTATAATGACTAAATGAAAAAGATGGCGCCCTCGGCGGGATTTGAACACGCGTCTCAGCCGTGACAGGGCCGAATTCTAGACCGGGCTATACTACAAGGGCACAAGTTCACTGAGTCAAATTGCCAGATTAAAAGTTTCTGTCACTAAAATAAATTTTGTAAAAGACTAAATTATACACGTAAAGCATTTTTCGTGAGGGTCTATGGCGCAGCCAGGTAGCGCACCGGACTTTTAATCCGGTTGTCAAGGGTCCGAATCCCTTTAGACCCGCTACTTTTCTTTTTCATTAAATAATTTCATCAATTTGTTTTTTCAAATCTTCAAGAGAAGAGTTGATCTTATTTTCTCTATGAGTAAGATTGGTTCTAAAATCATTAATTTTTTTAATTCTATCTGAAATCATTCGTTTTTGTTCATCATATCCTGAAGAACCAAAAGATTTTCTTTCCTTGAGTGAGGATATCACAGTTATAGAAGAAATAATTTCTGAGACTAGTTTAGGATCAACTTTTGTGTCAGCGACAGATTTTTTGATATCCGATGAAGTAAGTTTTGAAATTGGTTTTTTTGATAAATGTGCCAACTGAACCAAAGAGCCAGCAATTTTATGAGTTACACGAAAGGGTATTCCTTCTTTAACTAACTTTTCTGCAATATCTAATGCAATAAGATTACTAGATTCTGTCACTTTTTTCATTTGTTTTTCATTTACTTTCAAAGTAAGAAGCATTGATTTGAAAATTAAAAGTGCATTTATTGAAATTTTTGATGTGGACCAAATTGAAGATTTTATTTGTTGCAAGTCACGTCCGTAACCAGATGCTAATCCTTTAACAGTAGTTAGAATTGCAGTAAGATTTCCAATTACTTCAGCTGTTTTTCCACGAGTTAGTTCTAAGATATCAGGATTTTTCTTTTGAGGCATTACACTTGATGGTGATGTAAATTCATCGGCTAATTCAATAAAAGAAAATTCAGACGTAGACCAAATTACAAAATCTTCAGCAATTTTACTTAGGTTAGTCATCAAAATTGAGATCATTGAAACGTATTCTGCTACAAAGTCACGAGTACTAGTTGCATCAATTGAATTTTCAACTACATCATCGAATCCCAGCATCTTTGCAGTGCTATGTCTATCAATTGGGATACTTGTTCCGCCAACAGGTCCTGCTCCTAATGGACTTTGGTTAATTCTTTCAAATGTTCCATAGAGTCTTTGAAAGTCTCTTGATAAAACATCCGCATGTGCAAGAAGATAATGAGAGAATAAGCCAGCTTGAGCTTGTTGAAGATGAGTGTAAAGCGGCATAATGGTTTTTTGGTGATTTTTAGCCACAGAAACTAGTGCTTCGATAGTATCTAAGAGGCAATTACAGATAATATTGATGTCATCTCTAATTTTCATTCGAATATCTAAAACAACTTGATCATTTCTTGAACGTGCTGTATGCATTTTACCGCCACTGGCCATTCCAGCTTGTTTGATTACGAGTGCTTCAATCAATTCATGAATATCTTCAGCACCTGATGAGGAATCAAATGTTTCATCTTTTAAACTCTCCAAAGAAGAAAGGATCTTTTTTGCATCATTTTTTGTGATTATGTTTTGTTGATATAACATCAGAGCATGAGCTTGACTTCCAACAATGTCATAAAAAGCGATTGCATTATCATCATCAATGGATGAAACATAATCTAAAGTAATATCACTCAAATCATTTCCAAGACGTGAACGATACATTACCTAAGGTTCTAGAATGGTTATATATAGCATCGACGCTTTTGCCCACATGAGTCAAGATATCAAACAGCTTCGAGTAAAACTATTCGACGAGTTATCAAAGATTGTAGATCCAGAAATTAACACATCAATTGTAGAACTAGAATTAATTGATGAAGTTGATATCAATGGTAGTGATGTCAAAGTTGATTTGCACTTAACAAGTCCATTCTGTCCAGCTGTGTTCGGTTTCAAAATTTGTCAAGACATACATGATAATCTTTTGAAAGTGGATGGAGTTGATGATGTTAAAGTTAATGTGTCAAATCACTTCATGGCAGAACAGATTAACAATCAAGTTAACAATAGTCCAAATCCAAAAAAACTTGGTTAGCTTCTAAAACCAAGCATATATCCTCTAAGAAGTTGAATTCCCATTGCTGGGTCAACACCTTTCGGACATACTTGGCTACAAGAACCTGCAAAGTGACATCTCCAAATTCCATGTGAGTCATCAATGATTTTTAGTCTGGAATCTTTTCCTTTATCTCTGCTATCAGCCACATATCTATAGGCTTGAGCAAGAGCTTGTGGTCCAACAAATGAAGAATCAGTAGCCATAGTTGGACATGCTGAATTACACAATCCACATTTGATACAATTTGCAAATTGGATGTATTTTTCTAATTCTTCAGGAGATTGTAAGAATTCTTTTGCATCAGATTCCAATTCAGTATCTTCTCTATCAAGATAGGGTTTGATTTTGTGATGAGTGTCAAATAATCTTTCAAACTTTACTGCCAAATCTCTGATGATTGGGAAATTATTCATGGGTTCAACAGTTACAACATCAGAATCCAATTCACTAACTTTGGTAAAGCATGCTAATCTTGGTTTTCCATTAATTATCATTCCACATGAACCACATGTAGCTTGTCTGCATGAATAACGAACAGCAACAGAGTGATCATGATGTTGTTTGACATCAAGGATTGTTTCTAAAACAGTTGTCCATTTTTCAACTGGAACAGAAAATTCCACGAATTGTTTTTCATTATCCTTTTCAGGATTGAATCTTGCAATTCGTAGTGTTTTTGTTTGTGGAGGTTGATTATCTGCAACATCAGAAACTTGTGCCATCTCTATACCATCCCCATGTTAGTCATAATAATTGTTCGTGAACCATATGCAATTAATACAAACATTGCCGTAAGACAACCGTAAGAAACTGCTTTTTCATAGGTACGACCTTGTTTGAGTTCCAATAAAATAACTCTTAGACCATTAAATCCATGTATTGAAAGCAAAACTAGGATCAATTCTAGCATTATTGCATAAGGAATGAATTTGTAGTTTGCAAGAACTGTTTCATATTCTAAGGAATCAGCAAAATTCATAGTCATACGCATTAGTATGTGAACTGCAACTAAAGCAACTGCTGCCAAAGCAGTTCCATAGTGAATTTTCATTATTGTGCTTTCTCTCATATCACTCACCAAACATTACGGCCATACCGTACATGAAAGCAATTGCTGCAAGAATTATAGCTGAATAGATTCCTATCTTGTGTCTATAGTTTTGAGATGCTGGATCATATGGATAATCAGGTCTTGTAGGTTTTCCTACACCAACTCCACCATGGCCTAACATCACTCTAATCCCATTAACAGTATGGAAGACACACATTGCAATGACAATTCCCATACCAACATGTCCTTCAGGAGTTTGAGTTAATGCAAGAAAGTCATCCCATCCTACACGTCCTCTCAAAATATTGCTTGTTTCGTAAATGTGAGCTACAAAATATGCAAGTAATCCCAATCCACTTAATCTCATTAACCAATAGGCTACTCTTTCAATTCCATAACGACTAGGATTAGCCATTCCTTTGAAGCCTTCTTTGTGTTCATCTTGAGTCATTTAGTATTTCCTCTCCACTGGTTGATACTTAGTGATTGTTACTGGATGTGTTTTCATTATTGGTTCGTTTGGATCATAGTAAGCAAGGGTATGATGTAGAAAGTTTGTATCATCTCTTTTAGTGTAATCTGTTCTGGCATGAGCACCACGAGATTCTTTTCTGTTAATTGCACCAATCAGTACAATTTCAGCAACTCTAAACATAGAATCAAGCTCCATAACATTTGAAAAGTTCGTATTGTACTCTTTTGCTTTATCATCAACATGTTTCCAAGTTTGTGCTTTGAGTTCACGGATTTTCTTAAGACCAGCAACAAGATCTGTTTCATTTCTATAAACGTAAGCTTTCTCATTCATTACATCAGTTAATGCTTGTCTAATTTCATATGGATTTGCATCACCATTTCCTCTAAAAATTCCATCATAGATTCTCTTCTCTTCTGCTGCAACCAAGTGATGTGGCCATTGATCTGCAGTTGTATTATTCATAGCATATTCAGCTGCAAGTTCTCCTGTGATTTTTCCCCAAACAATACATTCTGAGGTGGAGTTTGCCCCCAATCTATTTGAGCCATGTACACTGTTACATGCAACCTCACCTGCAGCCCAAACACCTTGGATTTCGGTTGCACCATCAATGTCAGTATGAAGTCCACCCATCATGTAATGGCAAACAGGTCTAATGTCAAGTAATTCTTCAGCAGGATCAATTCCTGAAAACTTGATAGAAATTTCTCTAATTCCACCTAACTTCTCTTTGATCTTTTCATCACCAAGATGTCTCAAATCAAGTTTCATACAATCAACTCCTGTTTCATGTTTGAAACCACGACCTTCTTGAATTTCTGTCATAATTGAACGAGAAACAATATCGCGCGGAGCTAATTCCATTTTTCCAGCAGCATAAGTTTTCATGAATCTCTCACCTTTATTGTTTAGAAGATAACCACCTTCTCCTCTTGCACCTTCAGTAATCAAAATACCAGATGGCAAAATTCCAGTTGGATGGAATTGTACAAACTCCATATCTTTGAGAGCCATGCCTGCACGCAATCCCATATCCAATCCATCAGGTGTTGATGACAAAGCATAAGTTGAAAAACTGTACAATCTACCAGCACCACCAGTTGCAATGATGAGAGCTTTTCCTTTGATTGTGTAAAATGTTCCAGAACCTAATTCAATTGCAGTAAGACCCATGAATTTTTTTCCGTCATGAACAATGGAGGTTGCAAACCATTCGTTAAGATATTCTATATTTTCATGTTTTTGACAAGTGTCATACAATGTTTGCATTTCAAAGAAACCAACTTTGTCAGATGCATAAGTTGCTCTTGGGAAACTATAACCACCAAAGTTTCGTTGATCAATTCTTCCATCTTCTTTTCTAGACCATGGCATGCCCCAATGATCTAGTTGATGAATTTCTTGTGGCATTTCAACACAAAGTCTTTCTGCAACATCTTGGTCTGCAAGAAAGTCACTACCCTTTACGGTGTCATAAACATGAGATTCAATTGTATCACCTGCATCTTCTTGAATAACTGCAGCAGTTCCACCTTCTGCAGAAACAGAGTGAGAACGCATTACCTGTAATTTTGAAACAATACCAATTTTCAAATGAGGTCCTTTTTTTGCAGCTGCAATTGCTGCCCTAAGACCAGCTAACCCAGAACCACAAATTATCAAATCAAACTCGATTGAATCGACCATTTTAAGATAAACTTGGTTAGAGCGGGATAAATATGTAGTAATTGTTAGGAGGGATCCAAAATCTTCATATATATCACTAGTGATATCACTAGTGATGATTTCTGAGTGGTTTCAGAGAGTAGGAAGCTCAGTACCCAGAGGATTTTCAAGATATTTCATACTTGAATTATTAAAGAAAAAAGAGCAAACTGGAAAAGAGATCATAGATTATGCAGTAGAGCAAAGTAACGGAATTTGGAAACCATCACCAGGATTGATCTATCCATTACTTGGGAGATTGTTAGATGAAGGATTAATTCAGGAAACAAAAGGTGGAAAGTATCAACTAACCAAGAAGGGTGCTGAAACCGCACAAGACGTAGACAAAGTTAATGACATTATAAAAAAGCAATTAGATGTTCTATTCAGATTGGGAAATGTTGGAAGATTTGTTGCAATGGATCTATTAGAAAAAATATCTTCAATGGGAGCAATTTTGAGTTCAAATGTAGCAAACATGACTACAGAGGAAACTGAAAAATATAGAAAATTTCTTCAAGATGAACTAAAAAAAATTGATGCGAAAGACGTTCAAAATAAAGGCAAAGAGATCAAAATAGAATAATTTTTGAAAAGTGAAGATATCCTCAAACAAGAGATGTTGACATCACTCAATAGTTTTAAAATCATAAATAATTCATAGAAACAACAAGTTTATGAAAAATTTACGTAGTATGTTAAAATCAAACAAACCTTTGGTTATTCCTGGAGTTTATGATGCAATCGGTGCAAAAATTGCAGAAAAAGTAGGATTTGATGCAATGTTTCAAACAGGGTATGGCACATCAGCCACACTCTTTGGAATGCCAGATTATGGATTCATAGGTGCAACAGAAACAGTTGACAACGCAAGGAGGATTTGCAGAGCAGTGAAAGTTCCAGTTATAGTTGATTCAGATACAGGTTATGGAAATGCTCTTAGTGTTTGGAAACTTGTAAAAGAATTAGAGTCTGCAGGAGCATCAGGAATTTTTCTAGAAGATCAAAGATGGCCTAAAAGATGTGGACATATGCAAGGAAAAGAAGTTGTTTCACAAGAGGAATACACAGAAAAACTTGGTGCTGCAATAGATGCAAGAGAAAATAAAAATTTCATTATTGTTGCAAGAACAGATGCAAGAGCAACAGAAGGACTTGATGCTGCAATAGAAAGAGGATTACAAAATAAAAAAACAGGAGCTGATGCAGTATTTGTTGAAGCCCCAAGATCAATTGAAGAGATGAAACAAATTGGAAAGTCAATAAAAGCACCACTTGTAGCAAATATGATTGAAGGTGGAGCAACTCCAATAAGTTCAGCTCAAGAACTACACAAGATGGGATTCAAAATAATCTTGTATCCATTATCAGTATTGTTTGCAAATACTTTTGCTACAATGAACATACTTCAAGAGTTAAAGAAAACTGGAACCACTTCAAAATACAAGAACAAAGTCGTGAATTTTGATCAATTCAATGATCTTGTAGAACTTTCAAAGTTCAGAAAGATGGAAAAGAAGTACGGATTTTCAAAAAGAGAATAAAATAAAAAATTACAAGTAAAGCCAGTTATGACTGGTTTCTCTTTACTTCAATTTCTATTGTTGAAACATTTCTTGTTCTACCGTCTTGAGACTCTAAAGATTCTGAGCCTATTTTGATTTCTCCGATAGAGTATCCTGCATTTTCTGTTTTTCTTGCAATGATTTGAGCTACATCTACAGCACGTCCAATGCTGAGTCCTCTAGCTTTGATGTTTACGGATGGTATGTTTGCCAGTTGAATTAATGTTGATGTAACATATGCCATCAATGGCTTTTTACCAATGAATATGGTGTCTCTTGCTTCAGTCGACATGGAGAATTTGCTATTTAACGATAATTTAAAGCTAGAAGCATTTTTTCTAGCATGAGTAAAGTTTTTTGAAAGATTTGAACTATTATTAACTAGAAAACAGGATTTGTTTAAGATTTGGAAAATATTGTAAAAGTTTTAGAATCTGGAAGTAGTCAAGAAAAAATCAAAATTTTGGAAACTCTGGATAAAACAGACAATCCAGAAGTTTTAGAAAAAATTATTTCAAAATTAGATGATAATGATATTCAAGTACGTGGAGAAGCGTTTAGTTCACTTGTATTAAATAAAAATAAAATTTCAAATATTTTAATTCAGAATTTAAATTCTACTAGTAAAAATATCAGAGGTTTTGCAGCACTAGCATTAGCAAATAGAAATGAAATTGATTCAATTCCCAATATAACAAAACTTGCAAAGGATGAACGTTCTATGGTAAGATCATGTGCAATTGGTGCACTAGGGCATTTAAAAGCTAAAGAAGCAAAAGATATTTTTCTAGATTCAGTTTTAGATACAAATGTAGAAGTAAGAAAAAGTGCATTACATGCAATAATTAATCTAAAATTTCCAATTTCAGAAGATAAAGTTAATGAAATTTCAAAAGATGCTGATTCTGAATTGTTAAAAATGCTTTCAAAATTAAAAAAGTAATGGTGGACCGGAAGGGATTTGAACCCTTGATCCGATGCATGCCATGCACCTATCCTACCAGACTAGACGACCGGCCCACATTCAGAATTCTGAATCAATAATATTTTTCAAATTGGTTATTAACGTTTAGCGGTCAAAAGCAAAATCGATTTATGAAATTAACACAATATATTTAACCGTCAATATAATGATTGAATCGTTATGGTAGTAGATAACAAAGCTACAGTCACATATGTACAGTTATTAAAAGAAGATCTTGTAATTATTAGATTAGTTCCAAAAGAAGGTCCGGTTCCAGAGTACAAAGCTGGTCAATTTATCACACTTGGATTACCTAATCCAGTTGAAGGTGGAAAAATTGTTAGAAGGGCCTATTCAATTGCATCACATCCAGAAAACAGAGATTACATTGAGCTTGTAATCAGATGGGTTAGAAAACCACTTCCAGGAAGATTAACTACACAGTTATTCAATGCAAAAGAAGGAGATGAAATTCTCTGGTTAAAACCAACAGGTAGAGCATTGTTAATCAATGAAGAGTTACCAAATGGTGAAAAGGACAACAGAAGAATCATCTGTATTGGAGGAGGAACAGGTCTTGCACCTTTTGTTAGTTTTGCACAACATCTACATGATTCAGGAGATAAACGAGAGATTGTTGTATTACATGGCGCCAGTTATGTGGATGAATTAAGTTACAAGGATTTACTAACAGAATTAGAAAATGAAAGTATCAGTAGAGGTAAAGATGAATGGAATTTCAAATATAGAGCAGCAATTAGTAGACCTCAAGAGTGGTTTAACAGATCATGGGCAGGTCAAGTAGGTAGAGTTGAAACATTCCTAAGACCACGAGATAGTGGAATGTCACCATTAGAAGAATTAATTGGAGATAAAATTACTAAAGAAAACACAATTTTCTATGTTTGTGGCTGGCAAGGTACAATAGATGGTGTAATGGATTTCCTAAAACCAAAAGGCTTTGTTACAGAACATGATAAGCGCGAAGACGGTAGTTTTGAAGTCAAATACGAATCATACGGATAAAATTTTTAGAAAAATCATCATTGAAATATGAGATTTGTTTAGTGAGTCTAATTGATTACTGCACTATATCTTGCACATCTCAATCCAGTAACAAAAGCTCATGTAGAAATTATTGAGGAATTAAAAAAAGATGCTGACGTTGTTAAAGTGATGCCTGTTGTTTTCAAAGATGGTGAAAATGAAATCAACAGTAAAAGTTTTCCATTTAATTTTAAAACTAGAAAGAAGATGTTAGAATCAGTATTTGGAGATTCTATTCAAATTACAGATGACTATGCATTTTTTGCACCATTTAAGAAATACATGCCACCATTACTGTCACCAAAATCATGGCAATTACGAAAGCAAATTTTACGTGGTGTTGAAGGGGAATATTTTTCGTATACTGGAGATAAAGCCGAAGGATACATGTTGAAAATCTACAGACTAAAACCAAAGGTTGGAGAAAGGAAATCACTTTCAGCAGCATCAGTCAAAGAAAAATTGTATGATGCAGCACTTGGGAAAAAATCATC
>REGH01000053.1 GCA_003702495.1 Candidatus Nitrosopumilus sp. | reverse complement strand
AAACTTTTAGTTGACAGTTACAGCGTTGACCACTTACAAGGTGCAAACGTTGACTATATTGAAAGCCTAATGGGTTCTGGATTTAAGATTAACAATCCAAATGTTACAAAATCCTGTTCATGTGGCCATTCATTTAGTACTGAATAAACACACCATCTCATTTTTCATTTTTACATCAGCCTAGCGGTTGCAATGCACGCAGATTTTTTGAAATTTTTTAGATTTTCAGTGCAAATTTTTGCGATACCCTCATATATCGAATACAGAGACTCAAAACATGATAATTAAGGAGATGAATAATTTATGCCTCAATCAGGAATTGTCAAATATCATGTTAAACTTTCCTATGAAGTTGATGGGCTCGTTGAAAGAGCAGATATAATCGGAGCAATCTTCGGCCAAACAGAAGGACTGTTGGGCCCGGAGATGAATCTGAATGAACTGCAACGAGTTTCAAAAGTAGGTCGCATCGAAGTCAGCGCAAAAAATACTGCAAACACCACATCTGGTGATGCATTAATTCCAATGAGTACCGATATTGATACTTGTGCATTAATTGCAGCAGGAATTGAAAGCATTGACAAAGTTGGTCCGTTTGATTGTAAATTTACCTTAGAAGCAATTGATGATGTACGTGCTGCAAAGAAAGATGATATTGTAAAACGTGCAAAAGAAATCAAGCAAAAATGGGCAACCAAAACTGTTAGTGAAGGAGAAAGTATGTTAAATGACGTACACCAAGGTGACTCTAAAAAATTATCAACCTATGGTCCATCCAAACTTACTTGTAGTTCTGGCCTATCTGATTCTAACTGGGTAATTCTAGTTGAAGGAAGAGCAGATGTAATCAATCTCCTCAGAGCAGGATATGATAATGCCCTTGCAATTGAAGGTGCAAAAATTGATGAATCTATCAAAGAGTTATGTAATTCTAAAGAAACTGTTGTTGCATTCTTAGATGGTGATAGGGCAGGAGGCTTTATTCTCAAAGAACTAAAATCAGTTGTTCCAATTGATTATGAGTTAAGAGCAGATAACGGTGTTGAAGTTGAAGAGTTAACTCCACAAAGAATTGATGAGATTCTGAGTCCTATCGCTGAAGAAATCAAAGGAGGAAAACCAGCACCTCAACTCAAAAGTGAAGATGATAAACCCCTCGCAGAGATGGCCGCAAAAGTTTTCCCAACTCTAAATGAAACTCTTGAAGCAGTTGCATTAGACGGTGATAACAATGAAATCTTTAAGGTTCCAATCAGCGAAGTTGTTAGCAAATTATCAACACAATCTGGAATCAAATATCTTCTACTAGATGGAATCATCACTCAGAGACTTTTAGAGGGTGCCAAAAATGCAGGAATTGAATGTGTAGTTGGCCACAGAGTAGCAAAACTTTCAAACTCTGATGGAATGACTCTCAAAACATTCGGTGACCTGGGCGTAGCATAGGATCTTAGATGCCTGAACTAAAAATTCAGCACATCCTAACTTTATCTTATCTTCTCTCAAAGGGTGCTAAACACAACTATGTTTCAGTAACCACTTCATCCCTTGGAAAGAATATCAAAAAGTCACAACAAGCTGCGTCAAAACATCTATTGGAATTAGAAGAAAATCAATTCATTGACAGAATAATGACTGGACGAAATGTCTCAGTTAAGATTACGCCAAAGGGGTTTTCTGAGATGGTAAAACTATCTACAACCCTACAAAAAAGCTTGAATTCTTTTCCATCTCATGTTGAGCTAAAAGGAACTCTTGTATCTGGAATGGGTGAAGGAGCATATTACATGGGACTAAAGGGCTACACAAAGCAATTCAAATCAAAAATTGGCTATGCTCCATTTCCTGGAACTCTTAATGTGCGACTAGATCAAAAAATCCATCAAGAAGCAGTAAAGCAATTCGAAACTCTAGATGGAATCAAAATTAAGAGCTTTTCTGATGGAAAGAGAACATATGGTTGGGTCAAATGCTTTCCTGCAAAACTAAACAATTCAATTAATTGTGATATGATTTTGCTTGAACGTACTCATCATGATAACTCTGTTGTTGAACTGATTTCTAAAACATGTATACGAAAGGCTGGAAAACTAAAAGATGGTTCCAAAATTACCATCAAGATACCTATTTCATCTTAACAAAAAATTGATTAACAGTAAATTTACTAGACTTAATGTTTGATTAAACAAATTACTGTAGCAATTATTACTCCTACCCATGACAAAAAGTCTTTTGAACTGGGACTAGAATTGGCAAAGAAACTAGGATGTTCTCTTTCTGTAATAGAGTGTTTTTACCAAAAACCCCCAACATTTCATTTCTTTGAGACAAAAACTGACAAAATTGCCTTGCAAAAAAGAAAGGATCAAATCAAAAGTGAACTCTCCAAGTGGGAAAACGCTGCTGCAAAGCAAAATGTTCCAATTAAGACAAAATTTGCACTAACTGACTCTATAGCCCATTGGGTAATTGACTATGTTACTGAGAATCATGTGGATTTACTTATTGTAGACTATCCAAAATTATCCATGACTGAATCTACTCTGTATGATGATATCATCAATACAATTCATCACAAAGCAAAATGTCATGTTTTGACAACTAAACCATAATCAAATTCCGTGAATAGATTCACCATACTCTTTTTCGATTTTTGAGCTAGAACTATCTGGAATTGGCGATTGCAATCTTGCAACCTTTGCATCTAGATTGATTTTTTTGCATCCTTCAGTTATGAATTTCTCTTGATGAGCTTGATCATATCCTAATGCAATTATTTGTGGTCTCACATTATTTACTGTCTTGAAAATATCGTTTTCTTGTCCAATTAAACAAAGGTCTACCATGTATAGTGAATTCACCAACTCCTGTCTTTGATCTTGAGAATGAAGTGGTTGTCTCTTTTTCATTTTTACAGCGGTATTATCTGTCGCAACTACTACAACTAGAACATCTCCTAGGTCTTTTGCTGCATTAAGAGTGTAGATGTGTCCTGGATGAATGATGTCAAAAACCCCTCCAGCTAAAACCACCTTCAAAGAGTCTCGTCCTGACTCTGTTAGTGTTTTATCTTCGTTGATAAGATGATTTTTTATCAATTCTTGTATCTTTGAATTGATTTCATCTTCAGTAAATGCAGTTTTTTCTTTAATTTTTTCAATTGGGTCAGTTCCATCTATTTGAGATACATAAATTGTAGAAAGAATTGTTCTTTGAATTGATTCCAACATTTTACCTATTTCCTATCCCTCTCTTTAATTCATCGCTGAAATTACATTTTAGGATCTAAGCCTTTGGCTAACCTTAATGCGTCAACTAATCCATCTGCATACCCAATACTTAGAATGGCAACCTCATCTTGACCGTCTTCCAAAAATTTCTCTGCATCTCTGACATACAACTCTGCATTTTCTAAGATCACTTCATACTCTTTTTGGTCTTTGTAGTATGGTTGAACTTCTTCAAGTGCTTCTCTTACCATTGGAACATATTTTTCAATCATTTGTACTGAAATTTTTCTTGTTTTTTCTGCATTATCAAATGGTTCGTCAATACATTCTCCCAAAACTTTGAGTGCATCTGATTCTGTGAAATGTAATCTTCCTGGAATTATTACTGTATGTGGAGGCTTACCAAAATCTCTCTTTTTGAGGCTAGAAATTTTTCCTGAAACTATCTCTTGGTCTTTGAATCCAATTCTTGATGCAACTATTGCATATGTTGATGAACTAATCACTTTTCTCCTTTGCCCTTTCTCCGTTTCTATTAATCCATTTAGTGCATCTTTAGGATCTAAGAAAAAGTCTTTGTCTTGATTGAATTCTAAAAGAAGTACTGTGTGATTTCCTTCTATAACATTTTTGTAAATAACATAGTATGGTGTTGTAAGTGATTTCATTTCACTCATGATTGTCGCAATTCTTCCAACTTTGTAAAAATGTAGACCGCACTCTCCAATCATTGAAGTTAATGATGAAGATGCATGAATGGAATATGTTTTGATTTTATCTTTGATTGCTCTTTCACGTAACTCGATATGTGTTGTTGCAATGTATGGGTCTCCATAAGATAATAGCACAACTTTCTTTTTCTTTGCATTATCTAGAATTTCAGTTCCATCTTCAACTAACCATCTTTTTGCAGGTCTAAACTCTCCCTTTGTTGCTTTTTTGATTTTAGTTAGGTCTGATTTACTGATGGGACTTGTGAACTGTTCAAGATACACAATGTCAGCTTTTGCTAAAACATCAATTGCCTCATTGGGAATTGATTTGAATCCTGAAATTCCTAAACCTACAAACCAGAGCATTATTGCATCTTTCTATCGTGAAGTCTTTTTAAGTGCTGTAGCATCTTCTTGAGAATTTCTATTCCTCTTAGATATTCATCAATTGAGACCTTTTCATCAATTGTGTGAGCTTCATGAGGATCTCCTGGACCATATGTCACAACTGGAATGTTCCATTGAGTTCCTAAAACATTCATGTCTCCAGTACCTGTTTTTCTGATTAATTTTGGTCTTGTATGCTCTACATCCATGACTCCAAGCGTAAATGCACGCACAAGTGGGGAGTTATGCGCAGCCTCAAATGGCTCTGTTTCATCAAGAATTGAGTAAAATGCCTCTACCTCTCGTTTTCCTGCTATCTCTTTTACCAGGTTTGCAATCTTTTGCTCAACTGATTTGCAGTTCATATCAACTGGGATTCTTATGTCAAATGTGGTCTCACATTCTTTTGGAGTAACGTTATGACTAGTCCCACCTTTCACCTCTGTCATGGTGGCTGTAAGTAACATTCCCTTAGTTCTGTCTTCTTGATTCTCTTCTAACTTCTCTTTTAGTTCTCTTGCAAATATCATTGACTCCAAAATTGCATTTTTAGAAAGCCATGGTGCACTAGCATGTGAACTGTCTTCTACAGATACCTTGAGATTTATTGCTAAACGTCCTTTGTATGCAATTGTAACTTGCTTGATTCCACTTGGTTCTCCAAAGACAGCATAATCTACATCCATTTCTTTTTTGACTAGATTCTTTATTCCTGTAGCATTTCCTTCTTCATCCACTGCACCTACAAAAATTATTGTTCCATTGTTGTTTTGAATTGAGGATGCAGCAAATAGCATTGCCATTAATGGTGCTTTTGCATCAGATGCACCTCTTCCATAAAGTGAATCCCCTTCTTTTCTTACTTTTACTTTACCTGGAACAACATCCATGTGTCCGCATAACATAATCTTTGGACTTCCAGAACCTTTCTTTGCAATCACATTACCTACTTCATCAATTTGTATATCTTCAAATCCTAAATCATCACACTTGTCTGCAAGAAATTCTGCCATTGGTTTTTCACTAAGTGACGGTGTGTACAATCGCAATGCTTTTTCAAGCATCTTTGTTGCAAATCTTGGTGTAACTGTAAAATGTGTGTCCAATTCTTACTTCTCTACATTTAGTGCATAGTCTAACATAAGTGCAGGAATATCTACTTCACATACTCTAACTGTGTTTTTGTATTCTGTAGTATTGTTTACTTCGTGAACCACTAATCCTTTCTCTTCACTCTCCATCAAATCTACACCCACAATATCTCCGTGAACTGCATTTTTTGCTTTAATACACATTTCTTCCATTTCTTGTGTAACTTCACATGGCTCTGCAACTCCTCCAAGTGCCATGTTTGTCTTCCAATGTTGAGAATTGCGGTAAATGGCCGCAACAATTTTGTCTCCAACCATAATTGCTCTTATGTCTCTGGGAGGTCTTTTTACAAATTCTTCTAAATAATGAACTTGGTAAATTGGATACATATTCTCTCGACTTTCAATGATTCCTTCAGCAGAATCTCTGTCATTTAGTTTTGAAATTAATCTCCCCCAACTTCCAACTGTTGGTTTGATTACTTTGGGATATCCTTGTGTATCTAATGCTCCAAGAGCTGCATCCTTTGAAAATGCAACTGTTGCATCTGGTGTTGGAACTCCTGCTTTCTTTAGTAACATATGTGTGAATAACTTGTTTCCTGCAAAGATTCCAGTGTTGAGGCAATTGATTACTTTGACTCCTAATCCTTCAAGAGCTGCAGTTGAATGCAAGTTTCTGTAATAACTTACACATCTTTGAATTACTACACCGTAATCTTCAGGTTTTTTTTCTAAATCTACTGCTAACTTCTTACAATCAACCATCTGTATGTTGATGTCCTTTTTCTTACCTGCCTCTAGTAGGCCTTTCTCTTCCCAACGGATGGTATCGTAAAGAATCGTAACGTCAGGACTCACTGTCCCCAATCCTCGCCAACCGTTTGGGCAGGCTTTAGATCGAAACCGTCTGAACCTTTTGCTAATTCAAAACTTGCGCC
>REGH01000015.1 GCA_003702495.1 Candidatus Nitrosopumilus sp. | reverse complement strand
AAAATTTTAAAGCCAATGATGGGATCTGAACCCATGACCTTTCGCTTACAAGGCGAATGCTCTAGCCAGGCTGAGCTACATTGGCACGAAGTAAAATGAAATTTTTGAAGGTTTAAAGTGTTACCTGTGTTCATTTTGTAAGGATTTTTCTAGAGATTTTCATAACCGTCAGTTTATAATAATACTATTTTTTGATACCAGTTATGAGATACATCGAACCAACCAGAGTCAAAGTTTTGATGATGATGTTCTTTGGAACTGGTATTTTGGGTATCATAATTGGTTTATCTCCTATTGCTGGAAAAGAACAAACTATGTTTATCACGTTTATGGGGGTGGTCAATGTAGGATTGGGAGCATTTTTCACATTCCTCCTTTTGACGCAAGAAGCAAAAGCTCCTGATAAAAGAAAAAAGAAAAAGAAACGAGATTAATTTTAAAATCTACATTGTTAGTTTTTGTAGAACGAATTTAGTCTTTGATAAAAAAGTTAAATATTAACTCATTTTCTAGAATTTTGCAAATGTTAGATTTAGTCGCCAAAAAATTATTTCTCACAAGAGGAAAAGGAGTGCATGAAGATAGATTGACTAGTTTTGAATATGCTTTGAGAGATGCTGGAATTGCTGGAACAAATCTCGTTTTGATTTCTAGTATTTTCCCACCAAAAGCAAAATTGATTACCCGAAAGGAGGGATTACAACAAATTAAACCTGGACAGATTTTATTTACAATTTATTCCAAGAATCAAACAAATGAACCTCACAGAATGTGTTCTGCTTCTGTAGGAATAGCACAACCAAAGGATAAAGAGAGATATGGTTACTTGTCTGAATACGAAGCTTTTGGACAAACTGAAACTCAAGCAGGTGATTATGCTGAAGATATTGCAGCACAAATGCTTGCTTCTTCATTAGGAATTCCATTTGATGTTGATAAGAACTGGGATGAGAAAAGACAGCAGTGGAAAATTTCTGGAGAAATTTACAAAACTCATAACATTACTTCGCAAACACGTGGTGACAAAGATGGTAAATGGACCACTGTTTTTGCTGCTGCAGTACTTTTAGTTTGATTATTTTCTATACCCTTTAAGATAGAATAATGCAGCTGCAATTGCAACAATTGAAATTATAACTACCACTACAAGTGATTCTTCTGATGTTTCTGGCTGTACAGGCTCTACATCTCCTATTGAAAATTTCAATTTGTCTTTGCTAATTGAAGTTTCTTCACCGAAAATGTATTTTCCTTGAATTCGTTGCCCTTCTTGTGGATCAAAAATCCATCCATCTTTTGAAATATCTGTAGGGATTTTTTCATTGTCAATTATTTGTGTAGGAATGATGTCTCCTCTAATATTTGAAATAACTTCATCCTCTGGTGATAGTATTACTACTTGAATGATTGAGTTAAGTGGATAAAATCCTGAAGAAAAATATTCTGATCTACTGATTTTATCTGTTTTTAACAAATCTAATGGACTGAACTCTGAGATTGTTGATGCTTCATTTGGATAATCCACTGATAATTTGAGTTGTAATAGTGATTTTGAATCTAATGGTATTATCGAAAATGTCATTTTTGAATTTTCTTCAAATGATAGATTCTTTGCAATTTCATAAAATCCATCTCCGTCTCTGATTATTTTTGGAATTAAAATTGCTGAGATTTTTTCATACATTGCATTTGTATCTTCAGGTGACATTGTATACACCACTGAAATCATCCCTCTTCCAGAAATTACACCTGATGTCTCAAATGCTTCATTAGATGCATCATCACTGTGCACAAAAACCGAATGTAGTTTTGCTTCAGTATCAAAAACTTGGTTTATTTCATCGATATATGGCATTGCAACTTCTTTAGCTGCATCTTGAATCTCGATGATTCCTTTTGCATCTGGGTCTCTTACTACGTTAATCATTATACATGATTCATCAAATACTCCCAAAACACACTGTTCTTGATTTGTAACTACAACTGCTTTGATCATTTCATCTTCACGAAGTTTTTGTTCTAACTCTGCTGGTATTCTGATTTCTTGTATACTGGTGCTTTGTAACGTGATTGATGCAGTAACATTTTGGGATATGCTTCTATCTACTATTACTTGAGCAGTCTCTTGAAAAGTGGCCAATCCCATCTCTTGTGAATATGCAAAATTTGTTGAGATTCCTATGACCGCAACTGCAAACAAAATTCCAAGTATTTTCTGCATTGGTTGTCCCTCTAGCCCTGAAATTATTAACTTTACTCCTATTTGGTTTATTTTTCAATGATTATTTTGATGAATTTTTTTTATTTTTTTTACGAAAATTAGTCATCCTTTAACTAATATTCTATTTTTCTGAAATTATAACTAGTATTGGCTCTAATTCCATTTCTTGTTGACGTATTCCAAGATCCAGTTTTTTCTATTCTTGCAGTAATTGGTGCACTTGGGATTGGATTGTTTCAAGGAATAATTTTGGGACGTGCAATACTTGTTAGATTTCCACGATTACAAAATCATCTAAAAACTGTATCAATCACTCTCTTTGTTTTATTTTTAGCAAATGCAATTCTCAGCGTTCCTAGATTTGCATCTCCTGAAAAAATTCAACTCTCAAATTTATCTGCTGGAAGCCCTGCAGAGTTTGCATCTGTATTGTTTCTTATTTTTGGAATGAATACTGGATTTCTTACAGTATTGGCAATCTCTGTAACTGTGATGACTTTTGTAATTTTAAAATTTACAAATCTAAATGGAATTGTAAAATTATTTGTTTTCTTTTTTAGCTCATTACTGTTAATTTTAACTGGAATCAGTAGATTCACTGATCTAACTCCAAGCACGTTTGAGGTTTTATTGTATTTTCTATATCAATTAGGAATTACAATTGGCATATTGGGTGGCACCATACGCAAAATCAAACCTAAAAAATTAGACTTGAAATAATTTCAAAGGTTTAAATCACATAATCTGCGATGTGGTTTTGACATCGAATTCAAACCGTTCGGGGAACAAGCTGGCAGTCCTTGCGTTGGACTGTCAGCCCCATTAATTAAAAATCTAGTTTAGTGATGAAAGTGCTTTTACTTGCTCATCCACATAATCAAAACCTTCTTGCCAGAACTTGGTAGAACCTATATCTAATCCATGTTCTTGTAGGAGTTTTTCAGGTTTTTTTGAACCTCCTGCACCAAGAATGTCAATATATGCTGGAACAAAGTCTTGTCCTTCTTTCTTGTATCTTTGGAATAATGATAATGCGAGAAGATTTCCAAATGAATATGCATAGCAGTAAAATGGTGTGTGGTAGAAATGTGGAATACAACTCCATTCTATTGCAAAGTCATCTGTAACATTTACTGATTTTCCAAATTGTTGTTTTAAATTTTGTAAATATGTTTTTGAAATTTCATCTATTGTTGTACCATTTCCAATTTGTTTATGTGCATCAATTTCAAAAATTGTAAAAAATGATTGTCTTAGAATTGTTGCATACAAATCATCAATTTTTTCAGATAACATTATCTTTTTTTCATCATCTGAAATTTTATCTGAAATATTATCATAAAGCAATAATTCTGAAAATGTTGATGCTGTTTCAGCTAATGGAAGTGGTGCATCTTGAACTAGAATTGATCTATCTTGTGCAGCTTGACTATGTACTGCATGACCCAACTCATGTGCTAGTGTAAATACATCTCTTGATTTACCTGTAAAATTGACCAAGACATAAGGTGTGATTTTAGGTGTCAATGTACTACAAAATGCACCATCTCTTTTTCCCTGCCTTACTGATGAATCAATGTGATTTTCATTGAAAACCTTCCTTGCAAAATCTTCTAATGTGGAACTAAATCTTCCAAGTGATTCAAAAACTAATTTTACAGATTTGTTATAAGAGTAATTTTTCTCTTTGATGTTTGCAGCAGCTGGTGCATAGATGTCATATCTTCTAAGTTTTTTCATTTTCAGCATCTTTGCTTTTTGAACAAAGAATTTTTGAAAAACGGGTGCATTTTTTTCACAAACTGTGAGGAGTGATTCTATTGTTTTATCATCTACATCATTTCCAATATTTCTCATTGAAATTGGAGTCTTGTAGCCTCGAATGTCAATTCCTTCGTCTTTCCAATTAAGTGCAATATTTTGATAAATTTCTCCAACAACTCCTTTATTTTGATTATATTTTCCAAGAATTGTTTTGTATGCTGTTTCACGAATTTTTGGATTTGTATCTCTAACATAATTTGTTAATTCTTCCCTTGTCATCTTTTTTGTCTTGTTTCCAATTTTCATTTCATATTCAAATGCATTAGTTATCTTGTCATACAATTTGACAAGTGCAGAAATTCCTGTAACATCTAATGTGTTGATGATTCTTTCTTCAGGTTCACTAAGTGAGTATTTTGCAATTAGTCTTTTATGTGCTAGATATTCTGATAGTTCTCCTGCATCTTTGATTAACCTCTTTGCATTTTTTTCATCCACCTGTGTCTTCCACCATAAATCAAAAAATAGAATTTTGTTTGAAATTTCTGAACCCAATTTTGACATTCTAGTCATTAATGATGTTGCTTCATCTGATTGGGTGTCTGAAGAATATGAGAGAGATGCATATCCTCCAATTTTGCTCATCTTTTCAGAAATTTCTTCTACTTGATTTAATATCTCCATGAATTTCTTTGAAGACATTTTTGGGTCTAGTTTTGATTTAATTTTTTCAAATTTTATAGCATAATTTTCTAATTCTTTGATTTGCTTTTGGAATGCTGGACTCTTTGGATTTTTTGCTAGTTCTGAAAGATCCCATGTTCCTAATTGATACTGTGACATGTACTAATCGTAATTTTCTAACTATTAAAAAATGAATACACTATAGTTTGGATTATTTTGATCTTGGAATTTTTCTAATCATAGAGTATATTGTTAAACCTGCCCCAAAAATTACCCATCCGTAACTGTATGTTGCGGTCTCCTCTACAAAACTGGGAGGGCCTTCCCCTGCAAGTAATATCGCCCAGCTGATTCCTCCTGCTATTAGAAATCCTACACCCATCCAAAATGTCCAGTGAAATTTTTTGTTATCCAACTATCTATGATTTTCTAACTTGTTGAAAATTAATAGTATTCTTTATGATGATAACACCATTTCCAAATGTCTCCAGGAATTGCTTTCATTACTGGATGACCTGTTTCCTCAAAATGTTTTGTTGCATGTTTTCCAATGGAAGAATCACAACATCCAACATGTCCACATGTCAAACACATTCGTATTGCAACAACTGGAAGATGTTCCTTTTCACATTCCTCACAACTCTTTGTATTTGGTGTAATTCCTTTTTTCTCTTCTGAAAAATGGGTACACTCTTCTGACATCTTAAAATTTCTTCAAAGTATTTTTGTATCTTTTAATTGACTCAACTATGATGTCCTTTGCTTCTTTTGCTGATTGCCATCCTAGTATCTCCACTTTTTTCCCTTCCAAGTCTTTATACACTTGGAAAAAGTGAGCAATTTCAGAACGATAGTGATCCTCAATATCTGTGATGTCAGTAGTGTGCAAGTATCTTGGATCATTTGTTGAGACGCAAATAATTTTGTCATCTAAATCTCCGGCATCTTTCATTTGAAGTAATCCTATGGGTCTTGCTTCAATCAAAATCCCTGGATATGTTGGATTTGTGACAAGTACTAGTGCATCTAATGGGTCTCCATCTTCAGAAAGTGTCTGTGGAACTAATCCATAATCTCCTGGATAGTGAAATGGTGAAAACAAAACTCTGTCAAGTTTTATCATATTGTGTTTTTTATCATATTCGTATTTGTTCATAGACCCCTTAGGAATCTCTACTATTACATTGATAATTTCAGGAATATCTGATCCTGATTCAATGTCGTGCCAAAAATTTTTACTCATTTTCTAGCTAGCATTTTCTTGAATAGTATATGAATTCTGTGAAAAATAAAGAAGGTTTAGACTAGTTGATTTGAATTAGGAATAACTCTGTGTATTATTACAGTATATTCGCCTTCAAAGGCTTTTTCCATATTCCCATTTTCATCAATACTAGTTACTCTAAACTTGTATTCGTAAGAACCATCTCCTTTCACATCAACCTGGGCAACATGTACCAAATCATCTGCCTCATCAAAGAATTGAATGATTACTGGATGCCTCTCAACAAATTCTGAAGGACTACCTGTGACAAATCCCCACGGAAGTGTATTGTCTTCAGGAACAACCATTGTGGTGATTGTTTTTTGTAGACTGATCTCTTCGTTGATTGGAGTGATTGTTGTAGTTTCTGAAGTCTCTGCAATTATTTCTGATGGAAACATCAGAACCGCAAATGATGCAATAACTGCTAGAGTAATACTTGATTTTGTTCTCATTTGACTAGCTTTTTTGGAAGTTGTTTAAAAGATTTATTACAAATTTAATCATTTTATGGTAATTCATCTTCTAAATCAGAACATGATGCATGAACCCATTGCTCTTTAGAATTTTTTAGAATCTCTTTTCCCACTTTGATTGCTTCCCCACATTCTACACATTTTCCCGGGAATCTTGCTTTCATAATTTTTTTGTTAGTTTGTCTAATTTTAAGTAGGTGGACCGGATGGGATTTGAACCCACGACCTTTGCGGAGAATCATCTCTTACGCAGTGTGAGTGCGTCATCCAAACCAAACTAGACGACCGGTCCAACAAAATTACAACACTACAAGCTTTTTTGTCTTTAGTTTCTGGATATTTTGTAATAACCTCTGTCTTTAGTACTGATTTTTGTAAATCTTAACATGTCTTTACAGGAATTTGATGCATTAATTGACAGGATGAAGTTGGCATTTGAGTATGCTGAAAATCTTGGACAATATGTTGATGCTGCCAAAATTCTTTACCAAATGAATGAAGAATTACCTGATGATCTACAAGTCCCTCTTGAAGAATTAGAAAACTCTGATTTGGCAAAATCTTTTGTAATGAGATATCATTCTAACATAAAATCTGCAATTGTTGATTATCGTCAACGATTGATGAATTTCTAATTCTATTTCTTTACGCCGAGATTTCTGTTCTTTAATCTCAAGTATGGATTTCTACATTTTCTACATCTAGAAGCGTCAATGTCATTTCTACATCCACAATTAAAACAAATTCTCATGACAAGTCTTGCTTGTTGTGCAATTCGTTTCTTTTCAGGGTCTGTGATTGGCATTTGATTCTCTCCTAAATCTCTCTCTTTTAATCTAATCGGATTTTTCCATCTTTCCTGCTAGTAAAACAGGTACTTCTGCTGGTCTTTTTGCTACTGGAATGTTTGCTTTGTTAAACATTGAAACTTTGGATTCTGCTGAACCATATGTTCCCATAACAATTGCACCTGCATGTCCCATTCTCTTTTCTTTAGGTGCTGCTCTTCCAGCAATATATGCGACAGTTGGTTTGTTAAATCCTGAATCAATAATTCTTTGAGCTAACATTTCTTCAGAGTCTCCTCCTATTTCTCCTACAACTACCATTCCTTCCAAATCTGGAAGATCTTTTACCATGTCAAATGCATCAATGAGTCTTGTTCCATTTACTGGATCTCCTCCGATACCAATTGTAATTGATTGACCAAATCCTGCATTAGTTAAAGCATCTGAAATTTCATAAAGTAATGTTCCACTCTTTGATAACACTGCAATCTTTCCTGCTTTGAAAGGCATTGGTGGCATGATTCCAATTTTAATTAATTCTGGAATCATAATTCCTGGTGTGTTTGGTCCAATGATTACAGCTCCTTTTTGTTTTGCTAGATCTAGTGCTTCCATGGTGTCTCTAACTGGAACATGTTCTGGAATTGCAACTAACAGTTTGATTCCTGCTTCAAGTGCATCTTTGGCAGCGCCAAGGAAGAACTTTGCTGGAACAAAGACAATTGAAATTTTTGCATTTGTTGCATCTACTGCTTCTTGCATTGTATTGTAAATTGGAACTTTATCTTCAAATTTCTGACCGCCTTTTCCAGGAGTGACTCCTGCAACAACATTTGTTCCATAAGCCATCATTTGTTTGGCATGTAGTGAACCGTATGCGCCAGTAATTCCTTGAACAATTACTCCTTTCTTCTCATAATCAGAGTCTTCTGGTTTTCCTTTAAGTAATCCAAAAATATCTGTCAATTCTTTACCCCCATCACTGCTGCATTAATTGCCTCTTCAACCGTACCAAAAATTTTGGTTCTTGAACCTTGTAGCATTTCTGTTGCTCTTTCTGATTCTGTTCCTTTTAGTCTTGAAAATACTGGCAAGTCAATTACATTGTCCTCATATGCTTTTAGAAATGCTTCAGCTACTACTGTAGTTTTTACAATTCCTCCATAGAGGTTCACTAGAATTCCTTTTACTCTATCTAATTTACTGATCAAAGTCAATGCTTCATAAACTGATTCAGTTGTTGCACCGCCACCAACATCTAAGAAACATGCTGGCTTTCCTCCGTTATCAGATAACATATCTAGTGTAGACATTACCAATCCGGCACCATTGCCAACAACTGCAATGTCTCCATCTAACTCTACTAAAGAAAATCCACTCTTCTCAGCTTGTTCTTCAATTGCTGATTTTTCTTGATATTTTTCTAACTCTGGATGTCTAAAGTTACTGTTGTCATCTGTAACAAATTTCCCATCTAGTGCCATAATTGTATCATCTTGCATAATTGCAAGTGGATTAATTTCTACAAGTTCTGCTTCTTTTTCAATTGTAAGTTTTGATAATTTCTTCAAAGTGTCAACAACGCCTTCTGCATGTTTTCCTTCTAATCCCATCTCTTTTGCAACTTCTTGTGCAATCTCATCTGAAACTTCACCCAATCCTATCTCTTTGATGATTTGATTTTTTACTGATTCAATTTCAACTCCACCTTCTGCTGATGCAATAATTGTGTAACATCTCTTTGAACGGTTCAAAAATATTGAAAGATACAACTCTTTTTTGATGTCTGCCATCTTTTCAAGAAGAATTGCTCTTGCTTTTTCTCCCTTTATTGTCAAGTCCATGACTTGTGGGTATTTTATCTCAAATTCATCGTCATTTTGGCATTTTTGGATTCCTCCAGCCTTGCCTCTGCCCCCTACTGGAACCTGGATTTTAATTACAAATGGATATCCTAACTCTTTTGCATGCTTTCTACCATCCTCAATATTTGTAGATGATATGCTGTCTAGAAGGTTGATTCCGTATTCTCTAAACAACTCTTTTGCTTGAAATTCTAGTAATTGCATGCAAAAATCCTGAATTTTACGGTCTTTATTAATTATGACTTTATCTTAATTGCTCATCAAGAAAATCAATCATCTCTAAAAAGCGATCCTTACTTTTTCTCAATAATTCTTGAGGATATTCTTCAATGGTAAATACAAACTGCTGGTGAAAACTTGGTACCAGAATTCCTCCTGATGTTACCATCTGCTCAATTACATATCCTTTGGTAAGAGTACAAACAATCTCTTCATAGGACTCTTCTTCTTCTTCAAGAGTCTGTCTGTAAAGGACAATTGGACGGTTAGTCTTTTCAACAATTTTTGATCCCTTTTCAAGCAAGTCTGCTAAATGTTGAATCTGCCATGCATCAAGACTAATCTGCTTTACCATAGTATCAATACATGATTTTTCTATTTAACCGTGATAAAACAACGCATATTCACTATTTGTCTTCATTAAAGTTCACAAAATAAGAAAGAAATTGATTTGGCTTAAGCCATATCAAGTGCTCTAGAATGTTTTCTAGTGTGTGGTCTCTCACCAGCATATTTTCTTCTCATGTGTCCTGATGGTCTACCATAGATTAACTCTAAGAACCAAGACTCATGTTCGATCTCTTCTGCTAGGATATCTTTTGCAATGTCATATGTTGCTGGATCTTTTCCATGTGTCATTTTGCAAATTTTATTCCAATTCACAATTGCACCTTGCTCAGCTTTGAGACATTTCTCTAGGATTGCTTTATGATCAGTTGGGTTTGGTGGAAGTTGCAAAAACTCACATCCTGAAATTTTGATAAATTCAGTTGCGTCATTTGGGAGTGAACCACCTAATTGATAGATTCTCTCAATACATGATTCAAAGTGACTGAGGTCTTCTAATCTGGCGTCTTCAATGATTCCTTTGAGCCCTTCTCCTTCCATGCCTGTACAATGTGCTCTGAGGTTGGTAAAGTAGTAGTATGCAGTAAACTCTACGGCTGCATTTTTGATTAGCTCATTTACTAACTCATCAACATCTACACCATTTTGCTTTAGGACATTAATCCCAACTACGTTAGGTTCCTTTGATTCGGACATTAGCCCAAGTTGTTATGATTATAATAAAAATATTGCATTTTTCTAAGAATTAATTCTCAGAAGAGATGGGAAAAAATTCTGGTTGGGGACCTAGATGTCAACCTCTTCTGGAATATGTTTGATTTTTTGATTTTTAATTAATAAAAAGTCCGTCTGCACTGCAATCAAATTTTAAAAATTATTCTACAGAAATTCGGATTTTCTGTCCGTCTATGTCGTCATCCTTGTACTCCTTGCATGACTCTGTAAAGTTTACTTGTTTGACTCTTACCAAGAAAGCCAAATCATCTGCTTTCTCTCTTATCATTTCAAGTGACTCTTCATCTAGATCAAGAATTGATGCAACTCCTAAAACATCCGTTGGATTGTATCCCCTTTCTTTTCTCAGAGTTTGTAATCTTCTTGCAACATCTTTGATCAATCCTTTTGCCATCATCTCTTTGTTTCTTGATGTTGAGATGAATACCACATAATCATCTCTTTTTGATACTGCAAAATTTTCATCTGCATCAAAGTCTAAAACAAAATCTTCGCTGTCAAGTGAAATTACCTCTCCATCAATATCAAAATCAAATTTTGAATTAGTTTGTAATGATGATACAATTTCTTCAGGATTTGTTTCAGAAAACTTTGTTACTAGTTTTCCCATGTGTTGTTTTGCTTTAGGTCCTATTCTTTTTCTCTCCAACTCAATAATTGGTTTTGCAGGCAAATCTAATTCTTTTAATTCTAAAACTTGCTCTAATCCTGATTCTTTTTCAGTCTCAATTACCGTGAATTTTTCTACATTTAATTGAGTTTGAAGTAGTTCTGATAATGACTCTAACTTTGTCTTTAGTCCTTTCTTAACACAAATTTTTGCTTCATTTAATGGCCATCTTCTTTTGAGCTTGCCTTTCATTCTGGCAGCTGATGAAACTGATACAACATCTTTCATAATGTCAAATGATTCTTCAATCTCTTCGTTAATCAGTGACTCTTGTGATTCTGGCCATTTGTCAAGTAGAATACTTTGTTCTCCATCAAAGACTGTTTGGTATAGGTGCTCACTGGTAAATGGACAAAATGGATGAATCAAAATGTCTAGTGTTTTGAGAACTTGTCCTAGTACAGCATAAATTGCCAGTCTTCTCTCTTTCTTCTCTTCATCCTCATCCCATAACTCTCCTCTTGTAATTGGGATGTAAATTTGGCTTAGATTGTTGATGATAAAGTCGTCAATTGCTTTTGCACCCTCGTGGAATTTACATGAATTATTCCTGTCTGTGATTTTTAGAATTAATTTTTGTAATTTTGATAATAACCAAATATCTGGTGATGTTAGGAGATCCTTTTGTTTTGCCCATTCCACAGTGTTTGCTTTTTCAAAATTGTCATACTGACTATTTTGTTTAAAATACAAATGTAAATTGAATAATGTGTTGATTACCTGATATGGTCTTGACATCAACTCATCTGTACTGAAACTAAGGGGTTCGATGGGACTTGCCTTCCACATAAAATAAAATCTAATCAAATCTGCAGGATATTTTTCTAGTAATTCCATGCCTTCCAAAACATTTCCTTTACTTTTGCTCATCTTTCCTCCTTTCTCATCAAGTACATGTCCTTGGAACAAAAATGACTTGTATGGTGGTGTTGGTCCATTGTTTAGAATTACATTTTCAATAAGTAGAGTGTATGCCCAACCTCTGGTTTGATCAATTCCTTCAGTAAAAAATGGTGCTGGAATTTCTTTTGAATACTCTTCATCAGTTAATGATGAATATGGTGCTGAACCACTATTGTGCCAAGTATCTAAAACATATTCTTCTCTCTTTGTTTTTGTACTGCCACATTTTTTGCATTTTATGGTAATATTGTCAATCCATGGTCTGTGCAATTCAAAGTCTGGTCCGTCTGGAAGATTGTCTGCAGATTCTACAATCTCTTTTCTTGTAAAGAACCAGTTTCTTTCATTGCACTCTTCACATGCCCATACTGGTAATGGACATCCCCAAATCCTCTCCCTTGAAATACACCAAGGATGCCTTTCTTTGATAATTCCTAGGAATCTGTTTTTTGGTTGTTCAAAATAATACTCTACACTTTCAGCAGCATCAATTGCTTTGTTGTCTAGTCTATCTAATTTGTAAAACCAGCCTTTTCTTGCAAGCCAAACAATTGGATGGTGAGATCTCCAACAGAGTGGATATTTGTGTTTGATTTTACCAATCTTTACAAGTGCATTACACTCCTTTAGATCTTCTACAATTGGCCTGTCTGCATCTCTGACAAACATTCCTTCGTATTTTCCTGCCTGGGAAGTGAATTTCACCTCGTCATCTATGGGACTGAAAACCTTGACTTTTCTCTTGTTTGCAATTTTGATGTCTTCCTCACCATTTGCAGGAGATAAGTGAACTAATCCACTACCAGTACTTGCATCAACAAATGATTCTGATACTGCTACGTGGAAATTATCTGCTTTTGAGCATTCGTTTAACTCTGGAATCAAATCCAATAATGGGTGAATGTATTTTTTTCCTTCAAATTCTGAACCCTTTACAGTCTTTTCAATTTTGTAATCCTCTACTTTTACTTCTGTCATAAATTCCTCTAATCTTGTTTTTCCAATAACCCAAGTCTCATTTTCCACATTAACGTAAACATAATCTTCGTCTGGTTGTAATCCTACCATTGCATCCGTAACTAGAGTAAATGGCATTGTGGTCCATACTATCAAAAATGCATCTTCATCTACCAGCTTTACTTTATAGTATAATGATGGGTCCTTTACCTCTTCATATCCCTGATTAACTTCTGCGTGACTAAGTGATGTTTGGCAACTAGGACAATATGCAATAACTGTAAAATCTTCCTCTAAAATCCCATTCTCATGTGCTTTTTTTAGAACTTGCCATTCTCTTTCAATAAATTCATCCCTAAAAGTCCAGTATGCTTTATCATGATTAAACGACATTCCAAGTAATTCGTCTACTTCAACCCATGTCTTGTTGTATTTCTCAACAACCTTTTTGCATTCTGATACAATTCTTTCCACTCCAAATTCTTTGATTGCTTCTGTCTTTCCACCTGTAACCCCCAACTCTTTTTCAACTTGCAACTCTACAGGAAGTCCCTGAGTATCCCATCCTCCATTGAATTCAATCTTCTTTCCTTGCAGTGTGTTGTATCTATACCACAAATCTTTGATGACTCTGCCTCTGAGGTGCCCAGCATGAGGAATTCCATTCATTGTTGGTGGACCTTCAATGAATCTGATTTTTTCAGGTTTGTCTGATGAAAAAATCTGTTTTTCTAAATCTATTGATTTAACATATTTCTTAACCTCAGATTCAATTGCCTTTGCATCAAACTTTGTAGAGAGTTCCATCTGGCTTTTGGTAGATCTGTGCCATTATAAAGCTAAATTGATTTTTTGAGACTTGGATTATATAATTGAGTAAAAAATAATTTCTGTTGGTAAATGTACTTGTGATTGGCTCTGGTGGAAGAGAACATGCATTGTCCTGGAAATTATCTCAAAGCACAAAAGTCGACACTGTATTTACTGCCCCTGGAAATGGTGGCACAAAAAATAACGTCTCAATTGAAGTTGATGATTTAGATGCTCTAGCAGATTTTGCTCAAAAAAATAATTGTTTTACTGTAGTTGGACCTGAGGCACCTCTAGCTGCAGGCATTGTTGATAAATTTAATAAAAAAAATCTCAAAATTTTTGGTCCTGCAAAAGATGCTGCACAACTTGAATCCAGTAAAATCTGGGCTAAAAACTTCATGAAACGAAATGATATTCCTACTGCCAGATTTGAAATATTTGATGATGCTCAAAAAGCTCAAGATTACGTCAAGTCTCTTGATTACAATGTTGTAGTCAAAGCTGATGGTTTGGCTGCTGGAAAAGGTGTGATTGTCTGTAATAGTGCTGATGAGGCAATTTCTGCAATCCAAACAATTTTGATAAAAAAAACATTTGGTGATGCAGGAAATCGAATAATCATTGAGGAGAGAATTGATGGCATTGAGGCCTCATACATTGCTCTCTCTGACGGTAATGTTGCTATCCCTATGGCCTCAAGTCAAGACCATAAACGAATTTTTGATGATGACAAGGGCCCAAATACAGGCGGAATGGGTGCATATTCTCCAACTCCTATAATTGATGAAACTCTGGCAAAAAAAATTCAAGAAAAAATTATTGATAAAACAATCCATTCTATGAAAAATGAAGGAATCACATTCAAGGGGTTTCTTTATGCTGGAATAATGCTAAAAGACAACGAACCATATGTTTTAGAATACAATGTTAGGATGGGTGATCCTGAATGTCAACCAATCACAATGAGAATGGATTTTGATTTGTATGACTATTTTGTTGCAAGTGCTGATGGTCAATTGTCCTCAATGCCTCAAATCTCCTGGAAGAATCAATATTCCGTCTGTATTGTTTTAGCTTCAGAAGGATATCCTGAGTCTTATCCAAAGAATGAAGAGATTGTTGGTTTTGATTCTATCCCTGATAATGCATATGTCTTTCATGCTGGAACCAAACAAGATGATGGAAAAATCCTTTCAAATGGAGGACGTGTTTTGGGAGTAACTGCATTAGGTGATACTTTGGAATCTGCGATTGCCAATGCATATACTGCATCTGAAAAGATTTCTTGGCCACATAAATTTTGCAGAAAAGATATTGGCAAAAAAGGCTTGGCCTATCTTTGAGTTTCTATAACTCTGTCTTCTGTAACAACCCAATCAATCAACACGTCATGATCTGATTTTGGAATATTTTTCACGACTTGTTTTTCTAATGTTAGAGATATTGTTGAAGTTTTGTGACTTGCCAAAAATCTGTCGTAGAACCCATGACCGTATCCTAATCTGACTCCTTTTGGAGAAATGCCTACAGTTGGGACTAGAATTACATCCAATTCATTTTCCGTCTGGCATTCTATTTTTGGCTCCATTATGTCAAAACTACCACTTTCTAGGCTTGAAAAATCCCTAATTCTCTTAAAATCAATACTGTCTCCTGATACCCTTGGCAAGAATACTTCTTTCCCATCACTGAGTAATTCTTGTATGATGTCTTGAGTTAGCACTTCACTTCCAATTGGGTAATATGCCCCAATTTTTTGTGCATCTCTGAACGTTCTAATTTTTTTTAATTTTTTACTAATTTTCTCACTTGCAATTTTCATCAAATCAAATGATGTCCCATCTCTTTTTTCTAAAAGGAGATTTCGCAGTGATTTTTTTTCAGGGTTATCTTCCAATTTGACTACTCAATGATGCTGCAGTAATTGTATTTTTCAAAAGCATTGCAACTGTCATTGGACCAACCCCTCCTGGAACTGGCGTTGCAAAAGATGCTTTTTGAATAATGTCTTCATAATCTGCGTCTCCTACAAGTTTCTCTTGGAATCTTGATATTGCTACATCAATAACAACTGCTTCATCTTTTATCATATCTGAAGTTAATGTGAACTTGTTTCTATCTCCCACTGCTGTAATGATGATATCTGCTGATTTACATAACTCTGCCAAATTCTTTGTTCTAGAATGACATGTAATTACAGTTGCATTTTTGTCTAACAATAAATGATAAAGAGGTTTTCCAACAAGATTACTTCTGTTGATCAGTACTACATTTTTCCCTTCTAACTCTATTCCGTGATAATCAAACATCTCCATCACTCCTGATGGTGTGCATGCAACAAGTGCTGCTTTTTTCATTGCCAACAACCCTGCATTATGAGGTGTTAGGCCATCCACATCTTTTAGTGGTGAAATCCTCGATGTTGTAGCAAATTCATCTAATTGTGTTGGTAGTGGTAATTGAACAAGGATTCCATGAACCGAGCTGTCATTATTCAAATTATCAATAATTTCATTGAGTTGGCTCTGAGTTGTATTTGCGTCAAGTTTATGATCTTTAGTAGCAATACCTACCTCTTCACATGCTCTGTGTTTGTTTCTAACGTATGTGGCAGAAGCTGGATTATCGCCTACAAGAACTGTTGCCAGGCACGGATTGATTCCTTGAACCTTTAACTCTTCAGCGGCTTTTTTCACTCTATCTTTAACTACTTGTGAAATTTCCTTACCGTCAATTTTGATTCCCGTCATGCTCTGTTTTTGACTTGTAGATATTTAATTCTTGGAATTCTGCCCCTGAAATCTTGGAAAAGAAATTTAATGTCATTTTCTCTAGTCACATCATGTTCGTAATGATAGCCGACATTCAACTCAAAGATGGTGCTGAAGAAGATTTCAAAAATTGGTTTTCAGAATCAAACAAAGTTCTATCAAAATTTCCTGGATTCAAATCCCGAAAATTTCTAAAATCTGCTGATGGTAGTTGTAGAATCGTAGTTGAACATGAAAGTAAGGACACGTTTATCCAAATGCATAACAGTCCTGAACATGAAAAACTACATCCTCAAGGACATTCTTACATGAGTGAACCTCCACAGAGAAAAACATACAACGTAGCTGCTGAATAAATTGAAACTAGACTTTGATTTAACCACATATCTGGAAAAAATCAAAAACAGCAGTGATTATTTTCATACTTTTATCAATCGGAATAGTTTGGCTGCGGGCGTGTTGGTTCTCCAACCTGGAGAAGAAGATACTCAAACTCCTCATGAAAGTGATGAGGTTTACTATGTGCTATCTGGTGACGGATTTTTAAAAATTAAAGATAAAGATTACAAAGTTTCAAAAGACAAATTATTTTTTGTTGCAAAAGATGTTGAGCATTATTTTCATGGAAACAAAAAAGAACTCAAAGTGTTGTACTTTTTTGGTGGTCCTGATTCCTAACTGATTTTTGTTCTGCGACCTATCACTTTGATCTTTTTTCTTGCAAAGAGATTAACTGCCTCAGGATAAATTCTGTGTTCCTCTTTTAGAATTCTTTTGGACAGTGACTTTTCAGTATCGTTTTCTTTGATTTTTACTACGGATTGTATGATGACTGGACCTGTATCCATTCCTGCATCCACAAAATGTACTGTACATCCAGAGTACTTTGCTCCATATTCTAATGCCTGTTTTTGTGCGTCAAGACCTGGAAATGCTGGTAATAGTGCTGGATGAATATTGATAATACGATTCTTGTATTTTTTTACAAATTCTGGACTGATAATTCTCATAAAACCTGCCAAACACACTAGTCCGTTTCTTGGAGTGACTCCATATTTTGTTAAAACTGAAATTACTTTTTTATCATATTCTGCCCTGTTTCCTTTGAATTCTTTACTTTCAACAACCTCAATGGCTACTCCAAGTTTATGTGCAATTTTTAGACCTTTTGCATCTTGTTTGTTTGAGATGACTACTGCTGGATTGATTGGTATCTTTTTTTTCTTAATTGACTTTAGGATGGATTCCATGTTGCTCCCGCGACCTGAGATTAAAATTCCAAGATTTAGCAACTAGTCAATAGTAGATCAAACCTGCAATTTATATCAAATCTTATTTTCATGAAACTCATTGCCTAGAAAAGTCAGGATGACAAAAAATGGTATCCTGTGTGAGGTAAATGATAGACGCATTTGTTTAGATCCAAAAAATGCTGATGCCGCAGGAATAAATTTTGTATCTCATGCCCATTCAGATCACCTCCCATCAAAAAATGGTGGAACAATTCTCTCTTCTATTGAAACTAATGAAATTGCCAATCTCCGTGGATTCAAAATGGAAAACCACGTTGAATCACTTGATGACTTTTCACTGATTGACAGTGGTCATATACTTGGAGCAAAGGGATTACTATTTGATGATATTTTCTATACTGGTGATATCTGTACTAGGAATCGAGGATTCCTTCAAGGTGCAAAAATCCCAAAATGTAAGACCCTAATTACTGAATGCACTTTTGGTTTACCAGAGTTTGTATTTCCAAAAATGGAGGAAATTCAAAAACAGGTAAATGAACTGATTTCAGAGTTGTATGGAAAAGGAATTCCTGTAATTTTGATGGGATATCAATTGGGAAAGGCACAAACTATTACTCAACTGTTTGGCCATTGGGGTCCCCTTTACTTTTATGATTCTGTAAAAGAGATGAATACACTACATCAGAAATTTGGTGTTGATTTAAAAGATGGAATTGGCCATACTGAGGCTCAAAAAAATGGATTACTAGACAAAAAACCTTGGATTATGGTCGCACCCATGATGTCTTCAAAAAATAAATTCGTTCAAGAAATGAAATCAAAATATGGTGCAGTTACAATTGGATTTAGTGGCTGGGCCCAATCAACAAAATTTTCTTTTGGAAGAAGAACTGATTACTCTATTCCAATGAGTGATCATTGTGATTTTAATGAACTCATTGATATGGTGGCACAATCTGGTGCAGAACAAGTATACACAATACATGGATTTGTCGAAGAATTTGCTGAACACTTGAAGAAGAAACTTGGAATTAGCGCTCAACCATTAATTGAAAATTCTTTAGATGATTTTACTTGATAAATTTATGACAGTCACATTCTGTAACTAGACAAGTTTCAGCATTTCGAATGTGATCGTGGGAAAAATGTTTGCATTTTTCATTTTTACAAATTCTTCTCTGAGCTTCTTTTTGAACCACTGATTGAGCTATCTCATTTGCTTTTTCCTTAGAGTATCCTTTTTTGTCAATATAGAAATGAACTATTCTGTTATACAGTACATCTGGATTGAATTGTTTTTCAAGCAATGTAATTCTGTATGGAATACCTCATTATGATATTAAAAGATCAGTTTTTGGCCATATGGGTTTTATCTCAAAACCATTCCTATGTCCATGAGATTTGTGTGTGTAAAACCTGTCTCAATGTTTCCTTTTTGTTTTTGAAAGAATCTTCCAGAATCACTATTTTTGAGAAATTCTTTCATCGTATCTAGGTCTACTTTGATGTTTTCAGTAATTGCCCCTGCAAACAGAGAGTTCCCATCTATTCCATCAGTCCCCATTGAAGCAATTATCATTTTTTTGGATTTTTGAGTATTCTTTAGTAGTCTTAATACCAACTCTTGATTTCTTCCTCCCATTCCCTTTCCAAGAACTCTGACTGTTGGCTCTCCGCCAAAAATCAGGCACGTTTTTTGCTCTTCAGAAACGTTACTGAGAATCTCAGTTACATTCTCTTTAATGTCTCCAAAAATCTGAATTGTTTTGACTTTGTAGCCTTTCTTTTTGGCTTCAATTTCCATTGCTTTAAGACAATTTTTGTTATTTGCAATTACTTGATTTTCAATCTTTGATTTTTTTGGAGTTTCCAATTTTTCATCTTCTAATCCCTTTTCTAAAACTTGGAGAACTTCGATTGGTGTCTTTCTTTTTAGTTTGTATTTTTCTAGAATCTCATATGCGTCTGCAAATGTGGTATCATCCATGTATGTTGTTCCTGACGCAATAGAGGAAAGATCATCTCCCTCAACATCTGACATTATCAAACTTAATCCATCGCATTTCATTCTCTCAACTAATTTCCCTCCTTTGATTTTTGAGAGATGTTTTCTAACACAATTGAATTCCTGAATTGTTGCCCCTGATTTTAGTAATAATTTTGTAACAAAGATTTTGTCATCAAGGGTAATTCCGTTTGGCATAGCCATTAATGATGAACCTCCTCCTGAAACTAGGAAAATAATCAATTCATCATTTTTTTTATTTTGAACAAATTTGATGACTTCTTTTGCTGCTTTAACACTGGTCTGATCTGGTTCTGGATGCCTTGAATTAAAAATTTGAAATTTTTTACCTTTGATTACTGATTTTGAGCCTTTTGGAATGACTATGATTCCACTTTTTATTGGAATGATTGCGTTAAGTGCCCTTGTCATTGAATCTCCTGCTTTTCCAAATGCCACAGAGTAGATGTTGGAAAATTTTGTAATGTCTATATTTTTCCCGTTAATTTTGATTTTATTTGGTGTAACATAATTTGCGATTATATTTTCTGGATTTGCGGCTTGAAGACCTGCATCTAAAATCTCTAGACATTCACGTTTTTTTTGAGAGTCTGCTAGAATATCGAAATTTTTAATCATCATAATTTTGAAGAATTTTTAACCTATCTAAACATATTTTCTAATTTAATTTGGTAAATTCACAGATGTAGTGGTTAATTATTAAATATTCAAATTTGGATAACTAACTATTGAAGATTTTTTTATCTGCATTTTTTTCACTACTTTTTGTTGTCGTTCCTTTATCTTATGCTGCAGTTGGTGGTGGTCCTGGAGGCGAAATGTTACTCAAACCAATCTCTCAAGGAGATAGTCCCTGGAGTAGTGGCTCAGTAGCAGAAATTGATGATGAATTTAGAGATGATTCCGATTATATTCAATCTAGGTTATTGGGAAAACAAGCTAAAGATATTGTTGAATTTAAATTTGAACCTGGACTAGATGCGCACCAAGACTATAATCATATTCTAAGAATTGTGTATAAACAATCTGAGGGATTAAACGCTGCATATCTAACAGTTGCACTCAAACAAGGTGAAACCGTAATAGAAGAATGGAC
Source organism: Candidatus Nitrosopumilus sp. (assembly GCA_003702495.1). Lineage (GTDB taxonomy): Archaea > Thermoproteota > Nitrososphaeria > Nitrososphaerales > Nitrosopumilaceae > Nitrosopumilus. The sequence goes on along the minus strand of REGH01000015.1, from coordinate 1,712 downwards.
CTATGATAATTTACCTAATACCTTTACAGAGGATTTGCATGTTTTATCTCCTGACAATGTGGGTAAAATTACAGATTATGGAAATCTTTGGGTTTATCTAAATGCATGGTGTGATTTGGAGTGTGTTTCAACCGAAAAAGTTGATGTATCTGTTTCCATGATAGATTTTAGCTACCATAGAACTAGACATGATGAAACTAATATCTTGCCAACAATAATTGGTGTTGGCATATATCAAATTGAAAAACAAGATGAATTTGGAAAATATTCTGATAATTTAATGAGAGACAATTTTGAAGGAATGTTTTCCACATACCTTCCATATGACAAACAAACTGATGAAAATGATCTAATTAGATATGGTCAGGATTCCGAATACCAAAAAACTGGAACTTTTTTCTTTACAGAAAAGGATCATACAATTGTACCGACTACAAATGGATTAGTTAATACACCGACCCAATTTCAAATTCTAATTCATGATGATTACAACAGTGAAAGAATTGAGCATGTGGGACTGTATGATGTTCTAACAGGAAATGAGCAACACCAAATTCCTCCACTTTTTGAAATCTCACTTGAAAAAGGACAGAAGGTAGATGTGATAAATAAAAATAACATTGTATCTGGTGTAAAATCTTCTTGGAGCAACGATGATGAATATCTGTGGGTAAGCTTTGATTTGATCTTTGATGAAATTTTACCTCTATCTGATTTTATCTTGGAAGTGTGGGACCAACAACGAATTCCTGTCAGAACAAATGTCTATGAGGTTTTGGATATCAAAAACTCCCGAGATTCAACTGAGAACGATGAAGTGAATCTCACGGCAGATGTGATAATGTCTCATGACTCTTCTTCTCCTGTATGCAAAATTAATTTCCAGTGTTTTAGACCCTACATAGCTGTGATTCTTGAAACAGGAATTGTTACTTGGAAAAACTATGATGATGCAGTTCATAGTGTGGTTGGAGGGAATGGAGAGCCAAACAATAGATTTGCATACAATGTATTACCTGGCAAATCCGTCCAACACCGATTTGATATTGAAGGTGAGTATCACTATTTTTGCGACATTCATCCCTGGGCTAGAGGAAAGGTGCTTGTAATGGATCCTCGAATACCTGAAAAACCCAATTATTCAAGCAGGGATGATGCTCCGTTAGAAATCTACTCTGTAACAAACTCTGGATCTCTTTTGGTTCATAATAATGATCAAGTAATTAAAGAAAATCGAGACTTGTGGTTTGAAATAATTGGTCATGCTTCTGAGGATAACAAAAGTAAACGTGTTCAAGTAATGATTATCAAGCCAGATGGAAGTGAGACAAAACTTACTTCCAGTACGAATGAGAATGGTTTTTACAACTTGCCAATTTCTTTACATGAAAAATGGTTAGAGGGTGAATACACTATAATTACAACCATCAAAAAGATTGAGATTGGGCGTGTAACTTTTTCAGTTACTTCATAAGTTCTAATTCATTTCTATGCAAAATCACATAAATTTCCATTATTTGCTGTTCAAGGATCTGATCAAATTTCACCTCCCAACATATAATAATAATTGAAACTGTTTTTGATCTATGCAAACAGTACGCATTCCAAAAGTTATCAACTTTGGAGAAAATGCACTTGGTGAAACAGAATATCCTAAAAATGCATTAATTGTCACAACAGTTCCTCCAGAACTATCTGACAAATGGATTGCA
>REGH01000052.1 GCA_003702495.1 Candidatus Nitrosopumilus sp. | reverse complement strand
GCTGACCTCTTTTGTCTATTCTATGATGCTACTGATGGTGGAAATTGGGAAGGCAATAACATCCTGTGCAATAATCTGAATATTTCTACGGTTGCCTTTAATTTTGGAACTACTGAAGCAAAGGTTCGGGAAACTCTACACGCATGTTCGAAGAAACTACTTGATGTTCGTTCCAAGAGGGTTGCTCCTGGATTAGATGATAAAATTCTAGTTTCATGGAACTCTTTGATGATTACTGCGTTTGCTAAAGGATATCGCGTAACAAATGACTCTAGATATCTTGATGCTGCAAAAGATTGCATCTCATTTATTGAAAATAATTTGTTTTCAGGTGATAAACTGCTACGAACTTATAAAAATAAAACTGCAAAAATTGATGGATATCTTGAAGACTATTCCTACTTTGTAAATTGTTTGTTGGATGTATTTGAAATTGAACCTGATCCAAAATATCTAAAACTTGCACTAAAACTAGGTCATCACTTGGTGGAACATTTCTGGGATTCAGAAAACAATAGTTTCTTTATGACTTCGGACAATCATGAAAAATTGATCATCCGACCTAAGAGTAACTATGATCTGTCTTTACCTTCTGGAAACTCTGTTTCTGCATTTGTCATGCTCAGACTGTTCCATTTCTCTCAAGAACAGCGATTCTTGGAAATTACCACAAAAGTCATGGAGTCTCAGGCACAAATGGCTGCTGAAAATCCATTTGGATTTGGATATTTACTAAATACAATCTCAATTTATTTGGAAAAACCCGTTGAAATCACAATCATAAATACTGAAAATTCAGAACTTTGCAATTCTGTCATTTTGGAATATTTACCAAACTCGATAATTGTAACTGTTCAAAATTCTGATCAACTATCTGGCCTATCCGAATTCCCTTTCTTTGCAGGAAAGTCTTTTGAAGAAAAAACTTCAGCCTTTGTTTGTAAAAACTTTACCTGCTCTTTACCCTTACACACAATTGATGAGATAAACTCTCAACTTTAGATTTTCTTCAAGTTTACTTCAATTGTACTGTCTACTTGTGGTCTGCCCATTGCATCGTATCTTGACTTTGGCATTGCAATTGTAATCTGAGTTTGTTGATAGGATTTGATGTTAACCGTAGGCTGAGCTTGTAATATTGCTTCCAATAATGGCATCACTTGCTCCTTTGTCTCTTGATCCAGTTTTTTGGAAACATTTTCAATAATCATTTGTTTTTGTGATATGGGTTCTGTTGAAACATTTTCAATTAATGTCAATTGTACAACTTGACCATTATCCACTATCTGTTTAATTTTAAACTCATTAGTTGCTGACAATACTATCTAAGAATTTCTTGATGATTTATCTTTAACGAATTGAGAAATACAACGCAACTATTGCTGTAACAATTGCAGCAGACGTTCCTCCCCAAAAAATTATTTTGCTACCATCTACTTGCATATTATTCCAATCTTGTATCTAGATTAAACTGTATTGATTTTTTTTAAATAATTTTTGGGTATTAATCGTCTTTTTCCAACTTTGAATCTTCAGATTCCTGTTTATTTTCCTCTACCGTATTAGGCTCAATTATTGCCTTTTTTATGGATGCAGCATGATTTTTGATTATTTCATTGAATTCTTGCATGTCTTCTAAACTAGGTGTTTGTTGTTGATTTTGGTATGCCTGCAAAAATCCTGAATACACACAACCTGTGATTATTCCAAATGCTGTGTCTGGAATGGACTCTACTTCCGGAACAAAGTTTTCTGCAATCTGAGTATATGATTCAGACTCACTAATGTAATAATCAATTAAACTCTCGATGAACTCTTTATTCTCTTTTGAGATTGCCATATTCTTCTTTAACTTCTGTTTATTTAACTGTCGTTGAGTATAATTTTTTTCTACTTTAGATTTGTTGCAGAAAAAAGATTCGTTATAATTTTTCCAGAATATCTTGTAATTCCAACATATGTTGATAATGTTAGAGTTAACAAGATGATCGTGCCTATGGGAAATTCTGGAACCGCAGCAAATTCTTCAGATTCTGCAATTAATGTATAATCATTAATTCCTTGAGTTTGAATTTTATCTGGTATTGATAACAAAAAGAAAGCACTGTCTTCAGCTCGTAAATAATCTGGTTCAGGATTAACTTTTGATACTGCTGCAACATTTCCTTGTTTGTCATAAAGTGTAGCAACTATGGACACCATATTTGCCGTAATCTCTCCGTTGTTTACAACATTTCCTGTAATCATCAAATTATTGTGATTGTCTCTTGTTAACTCTGATTCTGTAATGTCTATGACTTGGCTTTTTGGTGGACTAGCTTGATAATTAAGTCTCATTGAATATGATTTTGTATCTCTTGCTTCGGTATTTGTCAATATTAGATCAAATGGCCCTTTCATTCCAGGCATTATGGTGTTGACCAATGATTTTGTCACTTTTGTTTGAATTAATTCTCCATTCTCTCCAAACAAATCAATTTCGACTTGAATTTGGTTTAGAGGTATCTCTAGATTATTAAAAATTTCACCTACAATGTGAATTGAACCATCATCTCCCATATACTGCTGATCATTTTGAATAAACACATCTGCAAATGCAAATGGTAACGTACTGGCAAAAATTAATCCAATTATGAATATTTTGTCCATGATGATTCTTTGTCTGGTTGTTTAAAGTATTTTTTGAGAATTTTGCTCTTCATTATGGAAGATGTTCTATTTTCCACTTTTTAGCCTCATTTATACAATTAAACCATTCAACTTCATTCTCATCAGAATCAAATTCCCCTGATTCATTTTTGTATTCCTCATCACATTCACTTGCCATATTTTCTGCAACTTGTATTACTTTTTGTGTTAATCCTGTTTGTGGAGCTTCAAACTTTGCATCTTCATCATAATTTTTGATTCCTGTTTTTGCTGAATAAAACTCCACTAATCCTTGCAACTCATACTCGACTGATTCTTGGAATTGTGAATCTGATCTTACTTTAGCTGATTCATCTCCTGTCTCAATCCATTTGATATATTCTGAATCACTTGATAGTTGTGTCTCTGATGAAAGTTTTAGCAATTCCACTGAACTCTCAAACAGTTCTGGAGAATTAAGGTCATCATATTTTGAAATAATTTCATTAAATTCACTCAAATGAATGTCATAAAATTCAAACAACTCTTCTTTGGTTATGTCTCCTTCTTCCCATTTTGTTTTCTCTGAATAGAAATTATTTTGTAAATCCTTTACCTCTAGTTGAATCTGTTCTAATTCTACCCCGAACTGTAATCCCTTTTGTTTAGTCTGATCTACTGAATAGTTGTATGCTATAATTGCTCCAATAATGCTAATTGCGATAATTCCTATTGTGATGTTTTGAATTTTCTTTTTCTTCAAAGATAATCTATGTAATTACCATTTTCGTCTAATTTTAACTCAATTGTAAATTCAGTACCGCTGATAAAAGAATCATTACGCGTTGATCTTACTCTTCCTATGACAAGCTCATAAGGCCAAATTTCTACCACGATTGAGCCTATTTTTGCTGTTGGAGTCTCAGTAATCTCCATATCTTCACGTTTCACTCCGTGCCTTTCTAGCATGTGTATGGCATGATCTAAAAGTGGTTCTGGATTATTGTAATTTAATACCCATACTGGTGCTTCGTATTCAATTTTCTGCAATTTCATTCAATCCTGAGTTTTCTCATATAACAATTATTCGGGACGAATTACATTAAGCGTCATTGTGCTGACTACTCTGGATAATTTCCTAATTACTGCAATTGCTTTTTCAAATCCTTCCTGGTTCTCAGTTTCAATCTCTGCAATTACATCGTATGCGCCAAATGTAAGATATGCATTTTTTACATCTTGCATCTGATTTAATTCATCAACAATGTACTCTTCAGCTCCAAGATCACTATTTAGTAAAATGAATCCTTTGTGCATTACTTTACCTTGAATTAATTATGTAGTTCGAGTCTTTAAGTTTTACAGTTACCATCTACTGCGACCGCCGTAACTATTTCTGCTACCGCCTCTATCGTTATATCTTCGTCTACCGCCTCTATCATCTCTAGAATCTCGTCTTCCGCCAGTTCTTCCATATCCTCCAGAACGACCTCCTCGAGAATAATTAGATCTTGATTGACCACCATACCTTCTTGATGGCATTTGTCTTTTTAGTGGATCTGGAATTGCAATTTCAATTCCCATTTCCTCATTCAAGTCTTTGATTGGAACTTTGATTTGACGTTTGATAAGATTCCAATCTCCTACGGACGAATATGAAACAAATGTTACTGCTTTACCCTTTGCACCTGCTCTTGCAGTTCTACCAATTCTGTGAAAGTATGCCATCTCTTGATTTGGAACATCGTAATTGATTACTAATTCTACTCTTGGAACATCAATACCTCTTGATGCTACATCTGTTGCTACTAGGATGTCTGCTTTACCACTACGAAATTTTCCCATAGATTGTTCTCTTCTGTGCTGTGACATATCTCCTTCAATTGCAACAGCATCAAATTTTTCTTGATGTAAGAATTTTGCAACATCTCTAGTTCTATACTTTGTAGAACAAAATACAATAGATTGACCTTTTACTGGTTTGATGAAATCAATAAGATACTTGAATTTGTCTCGGTCTTTGATAACTAGATATGATTGATCTATTCCTTCTCCACTAAGATCATCTGCATCTAGCAAGAATTGTTTTGGATTTTTCAAATATTCTTCAGATAATCTGAGAATCTCAGTTGGCATTGTTGCTGAAAACAACGACATTACTCTCTCTTCAGGCGCAAGATCCAAAATAAATGAAATATCATCAACAAATCCCATGTCTAGCATTGTATCTGCCTCATCTAACACAATATGTGATACATCTCTGAGTTCTATCGAACCTCGTTTGAGATGGTCAATTAGTCTACCTGGTGTTGCTACTACAATCTCAACTCCTCTATCAAGGGCATCTAATTGGACTCCCATTCCTTGTCCTCCGTAAACTGTAGCTACTCTAATCCCAGTATGTTTTCCGAATTTTTTAATTTCATCTGTAATTTGCATTGCAAGCTCTCTTGTTGGTGCCATGATCAAACCTTGAATGCCATTTTTTGGTTGAATTTCTTGTAGCATTGATAATGAAAATGCTGCAGTCTTACCAGAACCTGTATGTGCTTGTCCTACAACATCTCTTCCAGTAAGTAATACTGGAATTACTGCCTCTTGAATTGGAAATGCTTCTTCAAATCCAAGGTCGTCAAGTCCTTTGAGTATGTCTTCTTTTAATCCTAAATCTTGAAATTTTGTCATTTTATTTTCTTCTCTTTAGCAATGACGAAAAGCTCATTGCCAGACGTCATTATTCCGATGCGTAAAGTCGCAGTTAAGGTCTAATAAACGCTTGTTATTATTTATGCCTCTAACTGTGCATCAATAATTTTTTTGAAGCTTTCAAAAGGTTGTGCACCTTTTAATTCAACATAACCTATATCGTCATTCCCAACAAAAAATCCTGGAGTTCCTGTAACATCATAACTCCTACCATCATCAAGATCATTTCTTATCTCTTCAATGTATTTTCCACTAGTTAGACAAGAGTCAAAAGTTCCTTGCTCTAATCCTATTTCAGATGCATACTGACTAAACATAGATAATGCATCTACTGTTTCTTGATCACTCCACTGTTTTTGATTATCAAATAACATATCGTGCATTGCTTTGAATTCACCTTGTTCATTTGCACATTCTGCTGCTACTGATGCAGGTAATGCATTTGGATGAATACTTTGTATTGGAAAGTCTCTAAAGACTAACTTTACTTTTCCTTGTTCTATGTATTGATCAAGAAGTAACGGAAGTGTTTGAACATGGAATCGTGCACAAAATGGACATTGAAAATCAGAAAATTCAATTATTGTGATTGGCGCATTTGGATCTCCAATTATGGGGTCATCATCAGCTGAAATTTTTACAGGCTCTGATGGTTGATTTGTTGGTAGCCTATTTTGTAGTATTTTGAGTTCAAGTTTTGCAATTGCATCATCTAGATCTTCTTGCGAAATTTGATTTGAATTCATGTTTGAGAAATACATTCCTGCAAAAAAGGCTGCAATTCCTACTGCAACAATTAATCCTATTATCAAGCCATTTGGTTTTGATTTATTCTGAGAAAATTCATTTTGTTTTATCCCATTATCTTCAAAACTCATGTAAGATTGTTCCAAAATTCAGCATACTTAATCGTATTGCCAAATGATTTCAAAATTTTAAAGCCAATGATGGGATCTGAACCCATGACCTTTCGCTTACAAGGCGAATGCTCTAGCCAGGCTGAGCTACATTGGCACGAAGTAAAATGAAATTTTTGAAGGTTTAAAGTGTTACCTG
>REGH01000014.1:11048-22656 GCA_003702495.1 Candidatus Nitrosopumilus sp. | reverse complement strand
TTGACAGAAGTCTATGATAAGAATATCATGATTAGTGTTTTTAATTGCAGGAGGTAGGCGAAATAATGCACCTAGCCGGTAGTGGTAGGGTAATCATTCAACTATCTAACAAATTGGTTGAAGGACAAATACTCTGCGACGAGAAGGGAACTAGAGTTGCGAAAGTAATGGAATTGATTGGTCCAGTAAGGAGACCATTTGCATCCGCAACTCCGTTAACAAACAACATCAAAAGATACATTGGCAAAAGTGTTTTCGCAACAGAACATTCTCCTGACAATTCAAAGAAAAAATTTAGGAGAAGAAAAAAATGAACATACTAGAAGAACAAAACTGTCCTGAATGTCAAGCAACAGTAGTTAATGACATGCAGAATGGTGAAGTAATCTGCTCTGGTTGCGGCGTAGTAGTTGCAGATCAAGTAGCAGATTATGGTCCAGAAACAATTAGTTCGAATCTTGAAGACAAGATGAAGTTAGCAAGAGCAACAGGACAAACAACATATTCCCAACACGATTTGGGAATTACAACTGAGATAGCAATTAGTACAAAGGACTTTAGTGGAAAAACAATCAACCACGAAGTTGCAAATCAAATGCACAATCTCAGAAAGTGGCAACAAAGAGTAAGAGTATCCTCACCAAAAGAGAGAAGACTTGCAAATGTTTTAACAAAAATGGGAGAAACATGTGATGGTCTAGGTCTTTCAAAAAATGTGTTGGAGACTGCTTCTATGATATACAGAAACTTGGACGGACATGTTGATGTGAAGGGAAAATCAGTAGTAAGCATTACAGCAGCTACAATTTACATGGCATGCAAACAATGTGACGTAGTAAGATCACTAGAAGAAATTATTCGTGGAATTTGTCCACCAAAAGACGTTAAATCAAAAACAAAACTTGCAGCAAGGTACTACAGAACCATGGTTATGGAAATGGGACAACTAACTGCTCCAGTTGTAACTATGGACAAATACATCTCAAAGATAGCAAACATGACACAAACCGAGGTTAGAGTTGAGAGACTGGCCTTAGAAATAGCAGAGAAAACCAAAGATAGCAATATTGCAGATGGAAAAGCACCAAATGGAATTGCAGCAGCATATCTTTATGTGTCATCAGTCCTGCTTGGTCAAAACGTACTCCAAAGAGACGTTTCAAGTATTGCAGGAGTAACTGAAGTTACTATCAGAAATAGATGTAAAGAGATTCTAACAAATTACAAACTCAAAATTACTTTGAGACCATCCCTGGCCAAATATTAACACCCCCCCCCTCTTTTCATTTTATTATCAAAAACACTCGTTAGGATTAGCTAAATTTCGTCTGTATTATATATAGAAACAAAATATTTTGCAACATGGCAGTTCTTGAAATTAAAGATCTTCACGTAACTAGAGAAGGAAAAGAAATTCTCAAAGGTGTTAATTTGAAAACAGGATCCGGAGAAGTTCATGCCATAATGGGACCAAACGGTTCAGGAAAAAGCACACTAGCTTACACATTACTTGCTCATCCAAAATACGAAGTAACACAAGGGGACATTTTGTTAGATGGTGAAAGCATTTTAGAATTAACAGCAGATGAAAGAGCAAAAAAAGGATTGTTCTTAGGATTTCAATACCCAACAGAAGTTTCAGGTGTAGGATTTTCTCATTTTCTTAGAACAGCTTACAATTCATTAAGTAAAGCACTAGAAGGTGATGATAGAGAAGTATTCATCACAGTAAGAGAATTTCAAAAATATCTTAAAGAGAACTTGGAAAAAGTTGGATTAAGAGAAGAATTCCTTTCAAGATATCTCAACGAAGGTTTCTCTGGAGGAGAGAAAAAAAGGGCAGAGGTTTTACAAATGGCAGTACTAAAGCCAAAAATTTCAATTTTAGATGAGCCAGATTCTGGTTTAGATATTGATGCAGTACAAGCAGTTGCAAAAGCAATCAGCAATGTCTCAAGTAAAGATGCAACAGTTATTGTGATTACTCACTATGCAAGAATTCTAAAATTCTTAGATAAACTTGATTATGTTCATGTATTTGCAAGAGGCAAAGTTCTCAAAACAGGTGATGCATCTCTTGCAGACAAACTCGAATCAGAAGGATATGATTGGGTTTTAGAACAAACTGCATAATTAAATTTTAGAAATTTTATAATAAAAAAATCTAGTTTTTGTTTAAATAGGGTTTTCAAATTGAACACAACATGTCAGAAGATAATGAACAATACTACTTCAATTTCTCATTTTTCAAAGTTGATCCCAAATGGAGGTGGATGGCAGACTTGGCAAAAGAAGAATCTGCAAAAGAAGTTGAAAATATTTTAAAAAATTCAGGAATAAAATACAGAGCATATTCTAATTTAGGATTAAGAGATGATGCAGACTTCTTGTTATGGTTTGTTGGAAGTTCATTAGAAGAAATTCAAAAAGCCATAGAAAAATTATACAAAACAGTTTTTGGAAAATACATCATTCCATCTAGGACATATCTATCATGTTCAAGACCATCAATCTATGTTAAAGGACAAGGAAAAGAACATGGATTCGTTACAGGAATGGATCCAAAAAAACACGTCATAGTTTACCCATTTACAAAAACTCGTGAATGGTATCTCTTACCTCAAGAAAAAAGACAAGAGATAATGGATGAACATATAGAAGTGAGTAAAAAATATCCGCAAGTGATTCTAAACACAACATACTCTTTTGGAATACATGATGAAGATTTTATGCTAGCATTTGAGGTAGATAATGTTAGAGACTTTCAAGATCTGATAATGGATTTGAGAGAAACTCAAGTTTCATCATACGTAAAAAATGATATTCCCATGATTGTCTGTATCAAAAAAGATATTGTGCCATTAATTTCCAGTCTAGGCTAGAATTTCAAAGGTGCAAATCGCGGATAAACATAAATGAACAAATTTCAAATATCTCTTAAAATCAAGGTGTAAAAGATGAAATACAAAAAACTAGGCAAAAGTGGAATTGAAGTTTCTGAGATAGGATTTGGCGCATGGAGTATTGCACTAGATTGGTGGGGAAAGAAAGTTGAAGAAGATGAAGCAAAAAGAATGCTAAAAAAAGCATATGATTTGGGAATTAATTATTTTGAAACTGCAGACATGTATGGTAAAGGAAAAAGTGAGAGGCTTATTGGCGAAGTATTCAAAGGAATGAGAGATGAAGTAATCATTTCAACAAAATACGGGTATGATTTTTCAGATGTAGAACAGATTGGACATGCAGAATTACCACAAGACTACAGTCAAAAATATACAAGAAAAGCAGTAGATGCATGTTTAGAAAGATTACAAACAGACTATCTTGATTCATTAGGACTACACAATCCAAAATTACATCATGTTAGAAATGATGAGACTTTCAACACCATTGATGAGTTAATGAGTGAAGGAAAGATAAGAGCAGCTCAAGTTGCATTAGGTCCAGCCATTGGATGGACTCAAGAAGGACTTGAAGCAATGGACAGAAAAAGTATATCATCGATTCAAACTGTTTACAATATCTTAGAACAGACTCCAGGAAACGAGTTAATTGAAAAAGCAGAAAAACAGGATGTTGGAATTCTTGTCAGAGTTCCAGATGCATCAGGAATTTTAACTGGAAAAGTAAAAGCAGATACTGTAATTCCAGCAAACGATCACAGAAAAGATAGAAAGATTGAATGGAGAAAATCAGCACTAGAAAAAGTAGAACAATTCAGGCCAATTGCAGAACGAAATGGATTAAACATTACAGAATTTGCAATTAAATTCATCTTGTCAAAAAATAAGATTGCATCAGTTTTACCAACTGTTGTAAGTGAAGAAGAGATTGAAATGTTTGCGGCAATTTCTGATGGAAAATATTTGAATTCTTCAGATATGAAAGAAATTGATGATTTGTACAACACGTGGCCAGAGTACGAACTAAAAGCAACACCACAGGCAAATTAGTTTACAAATGGATTTTTCAATTGATTCAAAAAAAACTCTAGAGGTTATAGAAAGATTCAAGCTTGCCAAAATAGGAGAATACAAGAAATGGGAAGCAATTATTAAAAAAATAAAAAATGATGTTCCTCTAAACCAAGGAGAGTTAGAATACTATACCAACCTTACAAGAATTTACAAAGACTCCACAATCACAAGTAGGAGTAAGATTTACCACACTAAATTATCAGAGCAGGATGAAAAACCACCATGTAAAAAATGTGGAAAAGATTCATCATTCTATTGTAACATGAATGACCAGTATTTTTGTACAGTTCACGTAGTAGGACATGATGAAAATGAAATTTAAGAAGCAGAGATAGTCTCTTCTAAAGAGAATGAGTTTTCAACAAAATATTCAACACGGGTTTTTTTGAATTCACGAGAACTAAAAAGGATTCTGTAATCATCAACATGGATTTGTTCTTGAATAGTTTTTGCCATTTCATTTGCCTCATCATGAGTTTTACAATGAATCATAGAAAATACATTGTAAGGCCAATCAGGATATGTAGGTCGCTCATAGCAATGACTTACTTGAGGGAAAGAACCAAGTTGAGAACCAACATCAGATATTTTATCTTCAGGAACTTTCCATACAATCATCCCATTTGCAGTAAATCCAACTTGTCTATGTCTTAAAATGGCTGCAAATCTTCTCATGACTCCAATCTCTTCATAATGTTTCATCTTTTCAAACAATTCATTTTCAGTTATTCCAAGATTATTTGCAGCTTTAACGAATGGTTCATCAACGATATCCATATCTTTTTGTAATTCACGGATGAAATCTTTGTCCTCTTCAGTTGGTTCAAATTTTACATTTTTGATTTCTTTCTTCTCTTCAGTTGGTGCAACATCATGTTTTTTGTCATCAACCATGTCAAGTTTGACACCAATTTTGAATAATTGCAAAGTGGGAAGCATACGGACTTTTTTGATTCCTTTTAGGACATTGAATTTATCAAGTTCTGTTTTCAAATCAGAACCAGGTGGAACAGCTAAAGTAAACCAAAGGTTGAATTGATGATCACGTTCGTAATTATGACTAACACCAGGATGGCGATTAATTTGGCTTGCAACATATTCTAGTTTATCATGTTCAATTTCCATTGCCACCAGGGAACTAGTGTAACCAAGTTTTCTAGTATCAAAAATTGCACTTAGTTGTCTTAGAACACCAATTTCTTTAAGTTGATTGAGACGTTGTTTTACAATTTCAGGTGTTGAATTGAATTTCTTTGCAATTGCATCAAATGGTCTAGAGACAAGTGGAAATGTCCATTGAATTTCATTTAGAAGTTCTTTGTCTAAGTCATCCATAGAGGTCATAAGGAAAATACTCCTCCATTCAATTAAAAATGTAGCTGGGTGAACATACGGACTTCTAATACATAAATAGAAATCGAGAGATTTTTGATCGATGATAATAGACCTAAACCTTCATGGAAAGTCAGTAGTTGTTATTGGAGGTGGAAATGAAGCACAAAAGAGAATCAATTCGTTGATAAAGGAAAAATGCAACATTACAGTAATTAGCGAAAAGGTGATTTCACAAATTAACAAACTCGCAAAATCAAAAAAAATTCAAATAAAAAAACAAAATATTCAAGACACAAAATTTATTGAAGAATTCAAACCAGATATCATCATTACAACTACCAATGACAGAGAACTTAATCAAAAAATTATCAATATTGGGAAAAAGAAAAAAATTATCACATACAGTTCAGACAACCCAGATGAGAGTGATTTTTCAAATCCAGCCATTATTGATTTTGAGAAAATGATTCAAATTGCAATTTTTACTGGTGGACGTAGTCCAGCAATGTCTAAAAAACTCAAAACAAAATCAGAGGAATTATTTAGAAAAATTATCACAGAAAAAGACATCAGTCAAATTAAAATTCAAAAGATCGCAAGGGACGTTGCAAAAGAGAAAATCCCAACTCCAACAGAAAGAAAAGCGTGTCTTAGGAGTATAATGACTGATAATGAGATTGATCAGTTAATAAAAGACGGTCAGATGAAAAAAGCTGAGAAAAGAGCCATTACAATAGTGAGGAATTGGAAATGAGTCAAAATATCATAAATGCACGTGTAACTTTTCGTAATTCACCAATCCATATTTTAGAACAATTTACAATAAAAGATGTAGAAAATGCATATGATCAATTCAAGAAGCATTCAGGATTAGATGAATGTGTCATTATTCAAACATGTAACAGAATTGAGTTATTTGGTAAATCAAAGAATCAAGAAGTAGACAAGATAAAGAAAACATGGGCATCATTAGCAGGATTAGAAGAGCAAGTTTTTGATGAGAATATGGAGATTGAAGAGAATCAGAATGCATTGCATCATTTATTGAAACTAACATCAGGTTTGGATTCCATGGTATTAGGCGAAGAGCAAATCTTAGGTCAAATTAAAAATTCCATTACATCTGCAAGAGAAAGAAAAGCATCAGGACAGCATCTCAACACATTATTTGATAAAGCAATCAGAATTGGAACTAGAATTAGAAATACAAGTGGAATAGGTAAAGGTGGAATTTCTGTAGGTTCAATGGCAGTAAAACTTGCAGAGGAAAACATTGATGATTTAAAAACAAAAAAGACGTTACTGATTGGAACTGGAGAAGTTTCAACACTAGTTGCAAAATCATTGGAAAGAAGAGGATACACATTTGATGTTACAAGTAGAACACTCAGTAGGTCACAAACATTTTGTGAAACAATGGGTGGGAACCCAGTAAAATTTGAACAGGTCCTTTCAGGATTTGATAATTATGATGTGATATTTGTTGCAACTACAGCACCATATTTTCTTGTTACGTACGAGCGGATTACAGAGGCAATGAAAGATAAAAACAAAGGTATGATGATTTTGGATTTATCAAACCCAAGAACTGTTGATGAAAAAGTTGCAACTATTGGAGGAGTGAAACTGATGAACCTTGATCAAATTGCAGAAATGGTTGAAAAAAACATGAATGCAAGGTTAAACAAGGTAAAAACCGTTGAAAATATAATTAACGAGGAAGTAACGGTATTAGAAGCCTCAATGAAAAGACTAGAAGCAGAACCACTGGTAAAAGATGTTTTCAAGAATATAGAATCACTTCGAGAAAAAGAGTTACAAAAAGCACTTCAAATGTTAGATGAAAAAGATGAGAAAAGAATCAAAATTATTGATGAATTAACCAAGGCAGTAGTAGAAAGCATTGTTTCAACTCCAATGAACAATATCAGAAAAGCTTCTGAGCAAGGCAATCCAGAGGTAGTGGATTTAGCAAGCAAACTCTTTGACTATAAAAAACAAGAGCAGGCTGACTAGGATTATATTTTACCAAAAGAGAATTTCTATCATGTCATTTCCAACCAGACGTCTTCGTAGATTAAGAACATCACATAAAATGAGGGAATTAGTCCAACAGACTACACTTTCACCAAAAGATTTCATTTGTCCGGTGTTTGTTCAAGAAGATCTAAAGACAAGAACTAAGGTTGAATCAATGACTGCAATTGAAAGGTTACCATTAGATGATGTTAATGATGAAGTTGGAACCATAAGTGATTTAGGCATTCCTGCAATCATGTTATTTGGCATTCCAACTCAAAAAGATGAAGCAGGAACATCTGCATTTGAGGATAATGGGATTGTTCAAAAAGCAATTTCCCAAATTAGAGAAAATTTTGGCGACAAAATGGTAATCATGGCAGACGTATGTCTCTGTCAGTTTACATCCACAGGACATTGTGGGATTATTCAAGGTAATAAAATTGATAATGATACAAGTTTAGATACACTTTCAAAAATTGCGGTGAGTCAAGCAAAAGCAGGAGTTGATACAGTTTCACCTTCTGCAATGATGGATGGACAAGTCGCAGCTATTAGAAAAGCACTTGATGATGAAGGTTTCTCAGATGTTTCAATAATGTCTCATTCTGCAAAACATCGTTCAAATTTCTATGCACCATTTAGAGATGCAGCAGAATGTGCACCAAAGTTTGGAGATAGAAAAACATACCAAGTTCCATATACAAATGCCAGAGAAGCAATGATGGAAGTGGAAACTGACATCAATGAAGGTGTAGATATTGTAATGATAAAACCGGCATTGTCATATTTGGATTTGATTGCAGAAACGCGAAGAAGATTCAATGTACCAGTTGCCGCATATAGTGTTTCTGGGGAATATGCATTGGTAAAAGCTGCATCACAACTAGGATACGTCAATGAAAAAGATATGACAGAAGAGATATTGTATTCAATAAAGAGATCTGGTGCAGATATGATAGTAACCTATTTTGCAAAATCTGCTGCAAAATTTCTTCAAGAATCATGAGAAACGACGAGCGCTATGAGATTCAAAGGGCATTTGATTTAATGCCACATGTAATTGGTGCAAGTTGGGCATCAGTTGAATTTAGAATGAAAGGTATCAAAAAGCCAACAAGAGAAGAATTTCGTGAGAAAACTCTAGAGTATCTCAAGATGGCAGAACCAGTGTTTGATTCATATCCGCAAGATGAAGAATTTGCTGCAATTCGTAAATACATCGATTTTAGAAAAAACGAAGAGTATGAAAAGATAATTTCAGGTTTGAATAAAGAGATTGAGAAGAGATACGACAGATACGTCGATTATGGTTAAACTTCTTCTTTTAGTTGTTTCAAGTATTCTTTTAGAATCATAGTTCTTCTTTTTGCCTCTATTTTACCAGATTTTGTATTCATTAAAGATTCGAGTTTGAGTAATTTTTGAAAGAAATGATCTACAGTCCATGTTTTGTCATCAGGGATTCTTTTTTTACAAAATGGATCATCAATGTTGTAAAAAGGTCTCCTTAGAGAACCTCCTGTAGCAAAAACTCTAGCAATTCCAATCGCACCTAATGCATCCAACCTATCAGAATCTTGGAGAATTTTTCCCTCAATAGTTTTAGGTGTTTTCCTTTGAGAGAAACTGTGATCACGTATAGCATCATAAATTATAGTGATTTCATTTTCATTAAAATCATATTTTTTTAGAATTTTTTTTGATTTTTCTGCACTTTCAATTGAAGACATTTTTGAGCGAGAATCAGATTTTGGATAAGAGACAATATCGTGTAATAAAGCAGCACTCAGAACTAGTTTTTCATTTGCTTTTTCTTTTTTACAAATTTTTTGAGCATTTTTGTAAACCCTCATAATATGTTCAAAGTCATGAGCAGGATCATTTTCTAGTATTTTCTTGACATCCTTTTTGAGTAATTCAAGTACTTTCATTTAGAATCTCCATATTTTTGGTTTGACGAATTTTATTTTTCTCTGAGTAATCAATACAGTCCAATTAATTGAAGCAAAGAGAATAATGATTCCAATTCCTAAACCATCAATTAACAATATTCCAGTTAGCCGGTCTTCAAAGATTTCTAAGAAGGGTTGTAAAACAGCATTTCCAAAATAGATCATTATAATGTATGAAATTGTTCTGCCAAACCAAAATCCAATATAGATTCCAATGCTTTTTGCACGCATTAAACCATAAGTGATAAACAGCATATTGCTTGGAAGAGGAGTTGCACCAAAAAGAAATGATGCAAGTAAATAGCCATATTTTTTATGATTGAGGTAATCACCAATTATGTCAAGATTTGATTTTTGTTCTTCTCCAACAAATTTTCTAAACAATCCACTGATTTTCTTAAGAAAGAATCTACCAATAGTTGCGCCAGTGGAACCAATCATGGCAAGAATTACAACATTCAAGGTAGGATCAAGAAGATAAAATGATGTTAAAATAATCCAGCTTGGAGGCATCAAAATTGGAGATGCATTTACCAGAATCAGTACAAGAAAAATTCCAAAATATGAAAATTCTCCAAAAATTTCAAAAATATCTACCATCTTTCAAAGAATATGAGAGGTTTTTTGTTTCTAAACCCTTGGATCTTAGTGTAGTCATGAAAAAATTTCATTCTGATCCAAAAAATTAAAAAAATTACATGTTTTTCAAAACAATGATCATGTATTGTAATAAATTGGATCAATCATGCAATATCTTTATAAGCAAATTCTACGTACTTATAGGCATGTCCGAGATGGTTTGGAAGTGTTTTAGATGCAATCTATCTTTCAAGGACGAAAGTTTGGCAGATATGCACAAACAAATTTCAAAGCATTCTGTAACCAAAGTAAAAACAATAGTTGCTTAATTTCTAAAATTCATAATTTTGTGTAAAATTTAGTGCAGAGAGTGGGATTTGAACCCACGAACTCCTAAGAGAAGGGATTTCCTATTTGAAGATCTTGAGTCCCTCTCGGTTGACCGGGCTTCGATATCTCTGCAATGAGGATGGGCAAATAGCAGTATTTTTCGATTACTATTTGCACAAATTTAAAAAATGATCTCAGTGTTTTAAGAAATTTTAACAAAGCTTATAATCGTGCGTAATGGAGTCAAAAATACATGGCAGAGTTCATACCAATTTCACAAGCAAAACAAATGCGAAGTGGAGTTAATGTAGAAGCAGAAATAATTAGTAAGCCAGATCCTCGTACTGTAAATCTCAAAGCAGGTGGTACAGTAGATGTTTGTGATGCAAAAATTGCAAACGAAGACAAGTCAGAAGAAAATACAATGAAACT
Source organism: Candidatus Nitrosopumilus sp. (assembly GCA_003702495.1). Taxonomy (GTDB): domain Archaea; phylum Thermoproteota; class Nitrososphaeria; order Nitrososphaerales; family Nitrosopumilaceae; genus Nitrosopumilus. Next base: position 12,026 of record REGH01000014.1, on the reverse strand, counting down.
GACATTGTGGGGGGACGATATTAAAGCATACGAAGTAGGAGACAACATAAGAATTGAAAATGGCTATACTAATGAATTCAAAGGGGAAGTGTCATTGACCAAAGGTAAATTTGGCACTATGCAAAAAATTTAATCCTCAATAATTTCTTTTATTATCATAATTATTTTTCAGATCTACCAAAATTACAATTACACCAATTATCAAGACAGAAATTCCTAAAATGAGTAAAATTCCAGAAACCATCAGAGGTACAACCATACTCATTACAGGAGAATCAGGATTTGTCAAAGCTTCAGAATTTTCTGGATCCTCAGAAAACATTATGATTATGGCAACATCACGAGTTCCCAAATTTGTGATTTCAAGATTTAGTGTGTCTGATTGAGATATTTGTAATGCATCAAAAAGAATAGGTTCGTTCTGAATGAATGTTCCATAATCATCACCAAAAATATTTGAGATACTTATTGTTAATTCATCTCCAGCCTGGTAATCAACAATTTGGATTCCCCACAAAATTGGAACATCAGAAGAATACGTAGTGTATGAGAATTGTGAAGAATCTCCAGGCATAATTTGAATCTCATCAGAAATATCATCAAACATTTCTTCAAATAATGAAGATACAAAGAAATCACCAGGTCCAGTAACATTTGTTGGAATTGCAGAGGTAGCAATTAAAAGAGAAACAATTACCAGAACCATTCCAGATATAGTAATTATTGGTCCACGTTTTTTCATTGTAAAAATTCACACATAACCTAGTTTAATGGTATAGAAAAGTAAAAGGAGAAATTATTTCTCTCTAACGTTTTGTTTTTTTCTTAGTTGCTGTTTTCTTTTTGGTTGCTTTTTTCTTAGTTGCTGTTTTCTTTTTGGTTGCTTTTTTCTTAGTTGCTGTTTTCTTTTTGGTTGCTTTTTTCTTAGTTGCTGTTTTCTTTTTGGTTGCTTTTTTCTTAGTTGCTGTTTTCTTTTTG
>REGH01000014.1:0-11038 GCA_003702495.1 Candidatus Nitrosopumilus sp. | reverse complement strand
TTTTTTCTTAGTTGCTGTTTTCTTTTTGGTTGCTTTTTTCTTAGTTGCTGTTTTCTTTTTGGTTGCTTTTTTCTTAGTTGCTGTTTTCTTTTTGGTTGCTTTTTTCTTAGTTGCTGTTTTCTTTTTGGTTGCTTTTTTCTTAGTTGCTGTTTTCTTCTTTGCTAACAGTTCCTTTAATTTGGAAGATGCTTTCTCTAATGCTCTTTTTGCAGAGTCTTCAGATTTTGTCAGTCTTTCTACTTCTTTGATAAACTTGCCTGCTGCTTTTTTGCTAGAAACCATTGTCTCACGTAGTGATGGTTTTGCTTGAGATTGTTTTTGAATCTTTGATGAGATTTTTGATTTAATCGTATCAAATTTAGCAACATCTTCAGCAATTTTTTTGGCAGTTTTTTCTCTACTTTTAATCTCAGCAGTTAATTCTTCAACATGATCTCTTAGGGAGCGCAATCTAGATTCTGCATATTGTTTTTCCTCAGGATTCTCTGAAAACTCGATTTCCTGCTCAGTTTGCTCAATAGATTCTTTTTCTCTAGATAATCTCTCTTGGGCAGCCTGAACTAATCTTTCAATACTTTCTAATTGAGAGTTTTTTTGGTTTAATACACCAGATACATCTGAAACATCTTCTTTTTCAGACTCTATTTTTTTGTCAATTGAGTTAAGGCCAGATGTAGAACGCCTCTGAGACGAAAGAACTTCTTGGAGTTGCTTTTCTGCTCTTTTTCTAAGTTTAGTTGCTTCTTGTTGTTTTTTACGTAATTCCAAAACGGTTTTTTCTAATGATGCCAATGATTCAAACAAATCAATAGAGTCGATTAAGTTGTTAATATAATCAGGATTTGACTTACCAGTTAAGAAAATTAACTAATATTGATCGCAAATATCATTTTTTAAAAAATATTAGTCAAGATATATCAGAATTATCATGGATTTTCACCCAAAAGACCTACCAGTTTCGAAAACATATGATCTCAAAGATGAAAAAGATGCATCAAATGCAGTTGAAGATATGGTAAATATCGGTTTTCAAGGAAAAAAAGAGGGTTTTAGAGTTTTGATGCCAAAAGAATCAAAGATTGCAAAAAGAATCGGATATACTGTTACTACAGGAGTAACTCATGGTTTAAGACAGAAAAATGAAGTTAGGGATGTAAGATATTGGACATATCATCATGATGATGAGCATTATGCAATAGTTTTGATTAGCAATTCTGCATTAGAAGAGTTAGGTTTTTGATTTATCAAAAATTTTGTAAAGTTTTGTTCTATTTGCCATTACACCAGCAAGCATTATTCCAATAACGCTCCCACCTATTACATCCATAGGATAATGTTGTAAAACATAGATTCTGCTCAACGAGATCATGACAGGGTATAAGAGCATCAAGTAAGCACCTCTAGGGAACCGCTCAGATAAGGCATACCCCAAAATAATTCCAAATATCATTGCCCTGGCAGCGTGACCAGATGGGTATGAGGCATCAAATCCACCCTCACAAAATAGTGCAAATGTATCACGACTAATCTCTACAGGGAATTCTACACCTTCATAATCAAAATCAGGTCTGTCACGGTCAACGCCACATTTAATGTATCCAGTTAGAAGCGTAGAGATTACAATCAATATCATAAGAGTGATTCCTATTCTTCGGGTTTTAGGAATAATTAACATGATTATTCCAAATATCAACATGTTAAAGACATCCCCACTTTCTGTGATATACTGCATCATGATGTCAAGTGTAGGATTTCCAACGTTTTCAGAAAAATACAAAATTACACTTTGATCAAAACTTTCGGTGACCCCAGAGTAAACTAACCAAGTTAAAATCAAAAATAAAATTGTGAGAAATACAAATGAACGAGACCTAAAATCAAAAAGCCAGTTTTGCAATTAATCAAACTCCATATACACATCTTTTAATTTTTGTTAATAGATAAGTTTTGGAAATCAAAGTTAATAGATTAATTCTGATCGGCTCAAAGAATTTAACCAAGTGTATAATAGAAAAGTTGTGAAGGTCCTCACATTAGATGATTTTGACTTAAAAGGTAAAACCGTTTTTTTGAGAGTCGATATGAACTGTCCAATTGATCCAGAGACAATGGAGATTTCAGGGACTAAAAGAATTGAAGAAGCCATTGAAACACTTCAATCACTAAAAGATGCTAAAGTAGTTGTTGCATCCCATCAAGGAAGAGTTGGAAATAATGATTATACTGGAATGGACAAACATGCAAAAGTTCTTGAGAAATTAATGAATCGTGAAATAAAATATGTTGAAGATGTTATTGGAGAAGCTGCACAAAATGCAATCAAAAATTTAGAAAGTGGAGACATCCTACTTTTAGATAATCTAAGATTATGTGCAGAAGAAAATTATGAATTTACTCCAGAGAACGCAGCAAAAACAATCATGGTAACTAGATTGGCAAAATTGTTTGATCTATGTGTGCTGGATTCATTTCCTAGTGCACACAGATCACATCCATCAATTGTTGGATTCCCACAGGTATTACCTGCATGTGCAGGAAGAATTGTAGAAAGAGAAGTCAGAAATCTAGATGAAATCATGACTGTTGCGAAGGCACCTCATGTTATAGTCTTAGGAGGTTCCAAAGTTCCAGATAGACTTGAGGCAATTAAATTACTTATTCAAAATGGCAGAGCAGACCACGTCTTACTAACAGGATTGATTGGAAATGTATTCATGCGTGCACAAGCCAGAGTGAAATCATCACTTGGAATTAAAAGAGAAGAAGAAGTTGTTGCAAAAGCTCACACATTGATAGGAGAATATCCAGATGTATTTGCAACGCCAGTAGATATTGCGATTGACAAAGATGGTGAAAGAGTAGAGATGGATGTTAGAGAGATGGGTAAGGGTGATAAGATTTTTGATTTAGGTCCAAAGACTGTAGAATATTATTCAAAATTAATTGCAGGTGCAGGAACTGTTTTTATCAGTGGACCTGCAGGATTTTTTGAAAAAGAAAATTTTAGTTACGGAACAAAGTCATTGTTGACAGCAGTAGCAAATTCAATGGCTACAACAATTGTCAGTGGAGGACACCTGACAACTGCATTAAAACAGCAAGGACTAGCTGAAAAAATCAACCACATTAGTACTGCAGGTGGTGCATTGGTGCTATACCTTACAGGAGAAAAATTGCCAATGATAAAAGCATTGGAAGATGCTAGAATAAGACACCAGTCTAAATAGATGATTTACACGAAGAGTTTGGACAAACTCTGTCTTCAGATTTTCCAAGAAATACATCGTGATTGCAAGTATTACAATGTAGTTTTTCAACTGTATCAAACAATTTGAGATGAATGGTAGTAAAATTCTGGGCAACATTTCTTGCAAGACCTGAATCACAAACATCATTTACAAAAGATTCAATGTCATCAATTATCCAAGAAGGATTAATGTCACCAGTTTCTTTAAGAATTTCAAAAATAGAGTCGTTTGTAAAAATGGAATCTACCTCATTGAATCTTTCAAAGATTATTTTTCTAATTTGAAGTTCAACTGGTGTTTTAGGCGTAAAACTCATGCTAGTACAGGTTTGCTGCCTCTTCTTTTAGTTTATCGACATCCTCTGAATTTTCAAGATGCTTTCCAATGTACGTGTAAAGAGCAGATTTGAGTACCTTAAGAGAAAGTAAAGCACATTTGATTCGGACTGCTTGCAAATGTTCCAATCCCAATTCACTTAAGACATCATTTTTTTCGATGTTTCTTGCATCTTCAAGACTTTTTCCTTTGGTAATTTCAGTTAAAACAGATGAACACGCCATGCAGATTGCACATCCTTTGCCATGGAATTTGATATCAGTTACTTTGTTATCATCAATTTTCATATCAATATCAATACTATCACCACATAATGGATTTGCATCATGAAATGTCACATCATGATCTTCAATTTTTCCATAGTTTACAGGATTTCTTGAATAATCCACAATCATTTCATGGTAAATGTCAGCATTACTACTCATAACTTAAACACCTTTGCCACAGTATTTAATGAATTTACTAGTACATCAATATCTTCTTTAGTATTGTAAATGTAGAAACTGGCTCTTGAAGTAGCAGCAACATTTAGTCTTTCCATCAATACTTGCGCACAGTGATGACCAGATCTAACAGCAATTCCTTCTTCATCAATAATTTGTGCAACATCATGAGGATGAACATCTGCAAAATTAAATGAGATCACACCTCCACGTTTTGAAATATCTTTGGTTCCATAGATATGAAGACCTTTAACAGCAGAAAGTTTTTCAATTGCATATTTTGTTAGTTCAATTTCGTGTTCTCGAATGTTATCCATTCCAATTTTAGTAAGATAATCAATTGCAGCTCCTAGACCAACAACATCAGCAATATTAGGAGTTCCAGCTTCAAATTTGTAAGGTAAATCATTCCAAGTAGTTTCATATTTGTGAACCTCACGAATCATATCACCACCTCCGTGAAAAGGACTCATGGTATTAAGCACAGATTTTCTAACCCAAAGAACACCAATTCCAGTTGGACCTAGCATTTTGTGACCTGAAAATGCAAAGAAATCACAGCCTAGTTCTTCAAGATCAACTTTCATGTGAGGAACTGCTTGAGCTCCATCAATGAGAGTTGGAACGCCTGCAGCCTTGCACTTTTCAATAATTTTTTTAGCATCAGTAATTGTACCAAGTACATTAGACATTAGACTAAAAGTAACAAGTTTTACTTTACCTGTTGCAAGATATTTGTCAAGATCATCTAGAATCAATTCACCGTTATCATCCATTCCAATGTATTCTAATTTGGCACGTTTTTCTTGTGTAAGAAGTTGCCATGGAACAATATTACTATGATGCTCATATTCAGTAGTTACAATAACATCTCCTTCATTGATGTGAGGACGGCCCCAAGCATATGCAACTAGATTAATTGCTTCAGTGGTTCCCCTAACAAAGATAATCTCTTGTCTATCTTTGATGTTCACAAAGTTTGCAATTTTATCCCTAGTACTTTCGTAAGCTTCTGTTGCTTCTTCAGCTAGAGCATAAACTGCTCTGTGAATATTTGCATTGTGATTTTGATAGTAATCAGTGATGGCATCTATTACTTGATTTGGTTTTTGTGTAGTAGATGCATTATCAAGATATACCAAATGTTTGTTATCTCTAACAGTTCTCTCAAGAATTGGAAAATCTTTTCTTAAATTTTCAAATGAAGATTGAGTACTTTGCAAGTTCTATTTTACCCCATCATCTGTATTTGTAGTGTTGTTCAATTTCAGAATCTTCATTATATCTTGTTTCTTCAATTTCTACGAATTTTGCTAGTTCCTCATCAGTATTAATTGTCAATTCACGATTTTCCCATTTGGATTCAATAAGATATGCAATCCAGGCTCTTACTTGAAAAGACATTTTTCTTGATAATGGCTCCAAAAAGCCTTCAACAATAGTTCTTTCAGCTTCCTCATGACTCAAACATCTACTTTTTAGATAGAAGATTTGTTCTTCATCAATTTGTGCAACAGATGCAGAGTGGGTTGCCTTCACATCATTTGTTAGAATTTCTAGCCCAGGAATTGCATCAGATTTTGCATTCTTATCTAGTAGGATAGAACGTCCTGACAAAAATGAGTTTGATTTTGCAGCATTTTCTTTAATTCTAATCATTCCTTTGAAAAGGGATTTTGATCTGTTTTTAAGAATAGATTTTTCTACAACTCTGGCTTCGGTTGCAGGACTTTGGTGATTCATGTTTGTTTGAATATCAAAGTGTTGATCATTATTTCCAAATACAACTTCAGATTCATTTGAAGATGCACCAGTTCCATTAAGATAGTAATCAATTTTGTATCTAGATAATATAGAGCCAAATAGACCAGAATACCAGTTTACAGTAGCATCTTGTGCCAAGTCAGTTCTCCTAGTAGAAAAGTTAACAGAGTTTTGATCCATCATTTGTAAAGTTGTAAGACTTAGTTCTGCATTTGCAGCAACATTTGTGTTGAGTAATTCAAGATATGCTTGTTGAGTTTCAGTTTTTGGAGAATACAATTCTTGAACGATAGATGCTTTGCTACTTTCATCTGCAAAGATTACGTTTCGAGAGATTGTAGATAATCCATCATCAGATAGGCAAGAAAGGAAGTGAATTGGTTTTTCTAAAACAAAATTTTTTGGGATATGGATAAACACACCGGAGTTGAATGCTGCGTTATTCAAGGCGGTAAACTTGTCATCATTAGAGTTTGATGCCTCTAGCGCTTTTTTGACAAGTTCTGAGTTGTTTTGAATTGCATCTGAAATAGAGGAAATGACTAATCCTTTAGATTTTAGATCATCAGGGAGGTTGATTTTATGAATATTGGTTCCAATCTGGATAATACAAATTTCATTTTCTAGTTCTCCAAGTCTCTTTTGAAGAAAATCAGGAACGGTATCTTTTGTAGTAGAAGCAATTGAAATTTTTTCAGGGTTTAATCTTTTTGCATCCGTGTATTTGTTATAAAGTGGAGACATCTCAATTGGGAGAGTAGAATAAATTGAAAGAGAATTTTTTCTATAATCTTTCAACCAATCAGGTTCATTTCTTGATGAAGAGATTTCATTGATATGAGATTCATCAATTTTGGATAGTGTTTCTTGAGACATCGTACCACAACCAAAAGGACTATCCTACAGAATCATCCATCTCAAGTTTGATGAGACGGTTTAACTCAACTGCATATTCCATTGGAAGTTCTTTGGTGAATGGTTCCATGAAACCATTAACAATTAGAGACAATGCTTCTTCTTCAGTAAATCCTCTACTCATAAGATAGAAGATTTGTTCATCTCCAATTTTTCCAACTGTTGCTTCGTGAGTAATTGTTGCATCTTCTTGATTGATTTCCATGTATGGATATGTATCAGTCTTTGATGTGTCATCAAGGAGCAATGCATCACATCTTACAGTAGACTTAACGTTTGTAGCTCCTTTTGCTACATTGAGTAATCCTCTGTAAGTAGAACGACCATCCAATCTGCTTACAGATTTGGAGGTAATTTTGGATGTAGTATTTGGTGCCATGTGAACCATTTTTGCACCTGTATCTTGATGCTGACCTTTACCTGCAAATGCGATAGAGAGTGTTTCACCGTAAGCACGTTCTCCCATAAGATAGACTCCAGGATATTTCATGGTGAGTTTACTTCCAATGTTTCCATCAATCCATTCAACTGTTGCACCTTCATATGCATAAGCACGTTTTGTTACAAGATTGTATACATCGTTACTCCAGTTTTGTATTGTTGTATATCTTAGATGTGCATCTTTGTGTGCAACTAGTTCAACAACTGCAGAGTGCAATGACTCTGAAGAGTAAACAGGAGCAGTACAACCTTCAATGTAATGTACATCTGCACCTTCGTCAACAATAATCAGCGTTCTTTCAAACTGACCAATGTTTTCAGCATTAATTCTAAAGTATGCTTGAAGTGGCATGTCAACTTTGACACCAGGTGGAACATAGATGAATGAACCACCACTCCAAACGGCACTGTTTAGTGCGGCAAATTTGTTATCCTCTGGAGGAATAACTTTTCCAAAGTATTTTTTGAAAAGTTCAGGATGTTCTTTAAGAGCTGCATCAGTATCTAAAAAGAGAACGCCTTGTTTTGCTAAATCTTCTCTCAAGCTATGATATACAACTTCAGATTCATATTGTGCACCAACACCTGCTAAGAATTTCTTTTCAGCTTCTGGAATTCCTAATTTGTCAAAAGTATTTTTGACATCCTCTGGAACATCATCCCAATTCTTTTCTGTTTTCTCAGATGCTTTTGCATAATAGTAGATATTTTGAAAATCAATGAGACTAAGATCTCCACCCCATGTTGGCATTGGTTTTTTCATGAAGACTTCGTAAGAACGTAATCTAAAATCAAGCATCCATTCAGGTTCATCTTTCATTTTACTGATTTCGATTACAGTATCCTTAGTCAGGCCTTTCTTGCTAAGGTGGACATACATTTCTGTAGAGTCTTTAAAATCATATTTTGAATAATCCATGTCAAGGTTTTCAGTTGCCATGAGCGAAATAACCCCGTTATATTATAAATACATGAGGAAAAATAGGCGGAGCTAAATAGGATGAGCTAAAATTTTCAGGTTTGGATTATTTCATTGATTTCCTTTTTGATTTTTTCTCATCGTTTTTCTTTTCTTTCTTGTCCTTTTTCTTATCTTTCTTCTTGTCTTTGTTTTTCTTCTCTTCGATTTCTAGATCAATTTCAATTTCAGTCTCTATTGGTTTTTCACAGTGAGGGCATGTGATATGGATCTTCTTTTTGATTTCATACTCCATGATTTTAAATGGATTTCAAAGTATTAGAATTTGATCATTAATTATGTAATAGTAAGAGTATTTTTCATGGCTTCAAAGGCCCCTGCGACAGTATGAACTTCAGCAACTGTGTTCTTGACTTGGAATTTCTTTAATTCATCAGAAGTAAATGGTCCAATGGAAACTACAGAAAGTTTTGCAAGACTGTCAAGTAAAGAATTTTCATCATAATCTTTGGTCATTATCTCAAAGAATCCCCTAACAGAAGATGCACTGGTAAACACGACACCATCAACCTTGTTTTGTGAGAATAATTCTCTGAATCCATTCCATTGTGATGTATCTCTAAATGCACATACATCATAGAGATGAATTTCAGATACATCTATTCCAATTTTGTTTAGTAATTCTTTGAGAAATGGAGTAGATGCGCCACTTCTAGGAACAATGACTTTTTTTCCAACTGCATTGAGTTGGGTAAATAATTCTCCAACACCTACAGAAGAGAATGTTTTTTCAGGTTGATGATTTACTTTGATGCCTTGTGCTTCAAGAGAAATACTTGTTTTTGGACCAACAGAGATTACAATGGTGTTTGCAATTGCTAGTTGAAGAGTTTCGAGTTTTCCTGATTCTTTTGCAGTGTCAAAGAGTAGTTTAACAGCCTTTGAACTCATAAAAACAGAATAATCAGGATTGTATGTTTTTACAGAATCTAGAAACTCATCAACAATTTTCTCACCCTTACTCACAAGCTCAATTGTCGGTAATGCTATTGGTGTTGCATTGTTTTGCTCTGCAAGAGAAATAAATTCAGAAGCATCATCAAGAGAACGAGTGATTGCTATTGTTTTTCCATCAAGCATCATTTCCACCCTATGGTTTCTGATAAATCCACAACATTTCCAATTATAATATTGGCAGGAGGAGTTATTTTATTTTCTTTGACTTTTTTTCCAATGTTTGTAACAGTTCCTTTAATCATTTTTTGTTCAGGAGTAGTACCATTTTGAATTACTGCAACAGGTGTTTTTTTATCCATTCCACCTGCAACAAGTTGTTTACAGATAATATTGATTCTAGATAATCCCATCATAATGACAATAGTATCTACGGACTTTGCTAGTCGTTTCCACTTTACAATTTCTTGTTTCTTTTCAGGATCCTCATGGCCAGTTACAAAGACGACAGATGATGCATATTTTCTATGAGTAAGAGGAATTCCAGCATAAGTAGCAGATCCAATTCCAGAAGTAATACCTGGAACAATTTCGTACTTTACCTTGTTTTCTTTGAGAAATTCTGCTTCTTCCCCACCACGTCCAAAGATTATAGGATCTCCCCCCTTTAGTCTAACTACATTCTTTTTTGATTTTGCATATTTTACCATCAAATCATTTGTTGTGTTTTGGTGAGTGGTATCATCACCTACTGCGCGACCGACATAGACTTTTTCAGTCTTTTTTGGAATCATAGAGATGATTTTTTTGCTTACTAGTCTATCGTATAATACAACATCTGCTTTTTTCAAAAGTTCAACCGCACGAAGTGTAATCAGTTTACTGTCACCAGGTCCTGCTCCAACAAGATATACTTTTCCTGTCATGTCTTATTCCATTCCTCCACTTTTTCTCTCCAATTTAATGCAAGATCATTTACTCCCTTCTCACGTAATTCCTCTCCGGCACTGTGGCCTAGAGATTTTGGATTATGCTTGTCTCCAGTTTTACTTACGTGAAGAGATTGTTTTCCGTCAACAGAGAATGCAGTTACAATCAAAGTCATTTCAGAACCATTAGATTTTGCGTATGCTCCTAGAGGGAATCGACATCCAGAATCAACAAAGTCAGATAGTGCGCGCTCTGCTTCTATTTCTAAACGAGAATCAGGATCTTCAATTTTTTTGAGCATCTCAATTGTTTTAGAATCATCAGCTCGTGCTACAATAGCAATTGCACCCTGACCAGGTGATGGGGAAAAATCATCAGTTGACAATTCGGTATATTTCACATCAACTCCCAATCTAGAGATTCCTGCCTTTGCAAGAACTATCGCATCATAATTTTCTCCAGAAGCTTTTTTGATTCGAGTTTCAATGTTTCCACGGATTGGTTTTACTGTTACATCAGGTCTTTTTCTCGATACCTGAACTGCTCTTCGAAGTGAACTTGTTCCAATTACTGAACCAGGTTTTATAGAATCAAGTGTAGAACCCTCTGGAGAAATAAACACATCATTGACTGTTTCTCGTTTAGGAATACAAGCTAGTACCAAGTTATCTTCTAGTTGAGATGGAACATCTTTTAGACTGTGAACTGCAAAATCAATCTCTTTTTGGACAACTGCTCTATCAATCTCTTTTTCAAAAATTCCTTTTTGATCTATTGTGAATAATGGTCGACTATCAGTGTCACCCTTTGTTGTAATTGTTTTAATTTCATATTCTGCGTCAGGATGTGCTTTTTTTAGTTCTGCAATTACCAAGTTTGTTTGAGCAACTGATAATTGGCTTCCTCTAGCACCTACAATGTACTTCAATTTTTCACCGATTTTAGTGCAAAGTGATATGCATCAAGTGTTTTGTTTAGATCATTTTCGGTGTGGGCATCAGACAAAAAGACTACTTCAAACTGAGATGGTGCAATGAACACTCCTTTTTTGAGTAAGGTTTGGAATAATTTTTGGAATTTCTTTGCAT
>REGH01000013.1 GCA_003702495.1 Candidatus Nitrosopumilus sp. | reverse complement strand
TTTTAGATGCCAGTGCATTTTATGCAGGTGTACCATTTAGATCATCTACTGATTGTTATACAACATCTCTAGTCTACGATGAAATCAAACACATAAAGAAAAATCATGATGCATTAGGAACTTTACTTGAAACAAACAGACTAAAAATCAGAGAGCCAGATAGTGAATCTACAAAAGCAGCTACAGATGCTGCAAAGGATACAGGGGATTATCCACAATTATCAAAACAAGACTTGTCGGTAATTGCACTAGGCATTGAATTGGAAGGTGAGATAATCAGTGATGATTTTGCAATTTCAAATGTTGCCAGAAATCTAGGTTTAAAAATTTCACCAATAATGACTCAAGGAATCAAAGATGTTGGAAAATGGGTTCATTATTGCCCAGGTTGTAGAACAAACCACTCAACAGGAAAAGAATGCCCCATCTGTGCCACCCCATTGAAAAGAAAGTTGCTCAAAGAATAATTTCTACATCAAGATAAGATTTTTTTAAATTCATTGAGTTTTCTAATATGCTGAAATTCAATATCAAATTTAGCTTTTTCTTTGAATGAAAAATCTAATTGTATAACATCAGATAAAATTTTAATTCCTTCTAGAATTTTTCCAGATTTTATCAGTGATGAAGCTTTGTTGTAAAGAGTGGTGGGATTGTTTGGTTTTTCTTTCAAGACTTGCTCATAGCAATCTAGAGCAATATCCACTTGTCCTAGATAATGATGAGCTAATCCTTTGTTAAGTAATGCTAAGAGATTTTTTTCTTGAGAGAGAACTTTGTTGTATTGAACAATTGCTTGATCATATCTTGCCAATTGTCCCAAAATGTGTCCTTTCTTTAGTAAAGCCAGAATGTGCTTTGGTTCTTGTGAAAGAATTTTGTCATAAATTACCAATGCATCTTTTGGATTTCCTAGATTCATGAGGGTTTGACCGCTATTCAGTAAAGATTCAATTGTCTCAGTCATCATGTAGAGTTTTTTGATTTGATTTTTTGAGATGTTTACTTTTTGTATCAAGAACTTTTTTGATTTTTTTTGCTCTTGCTTCACCTAATCCTTCAACTTTTGCAAGTTCCGCAGTTGTTGCAGTAAATACTTTGAGCGGAGTACCAAACTTCTCAAGCATTCTTACCGCAAATTTTTCCCCAATACCAGGGAGACTGCAAAGTGATGATAGTTGTTGTCTTTCTAAATCAGATGATTTTTTTATTTTTTTCAAAAATGGACCTTTGGATGCATCTTTTCTAGAGCACATTGATACCAATAATTTTGCAGTATGGGCTGCGCTTGGAGTAGGGATTACTGGAATTTTAAAATCAAGAACAACAGTAGAAATTGCACCATAAAATATCAAAGGGTTTTCCGTTATCTCTTCAATCTCATCCACATTTCCTTCCATCAGAACTATAGGATGTTCAAAATGTTCTTTGAGTCTGGTGCATTGATCAAATAACCTACCATCAAAAACTGATGCCATCAAATCACGAATACTTTTTCTCTCCACTATTGTTTCAGGAGCTACAATATAGTCGCCAATTGGAAGTGTTTTCATCTCAAGATTAAGGCCAACTGATTTGAGCAGTTCGGGAATTCCACTTTTACGTTCCCTTTCGTCTACAATAATTCTGAGATTTTCTAATTTCACAAATAATGATTGAATTGAATTGTTAATATCTTATATGAAAATGATTTTTGAGATTATTTTCTAGGATTATCTTCTTCCGTTTTTGGTGCCTCAGAACCACCTTTCATCATTTCAGTAATTTTTGCTTCTTGTTCTTTTAGAGTTTCTTTAACACGTGTTTCTTGTTTTTCTAATACGGTTGTACGGGTTTTTGCCATCTCCTGTTTTTCTTCTAATTCATCAACTAGTTCTTTTTTTGTTGATTTTAACAAGACGGTTCCTGCTTGCTTGTAAACTGCGTCAGCATCACCTACTTTCTTTAATTCTTCAAGAGCTTTTTCAGTCTCTGCCTTTTCCATCTCAAGGTGTTGTTTTTGGGTCATGATAGATTGTAAGTTTTGTTGAGATTGTTGTAGTTTCATCAGTTGTTCTTGAAGCCATGGTGGCATTTGTCCTGCTGACATGATTTACCACAATTTTTGTTTCATTATATCTTTACCGATTCTATAGTCTCATCACTTGCCTGAATTAATCTCAAAGTAGAGTTGAGATTAGCCCTTAAGTGAGGAAGATGTTCAGATTCTACAGAAATCGTCATTTTCTTGTCTAGTTTTATTTGAGTCTTTACAGGATTTTCAGGATAAAATTCGTTATCAGTATTTACAGAATCAAAAATTGCTTTTGTTTTGTCTTTTGCATCAACTGTAATTTTTGCACTAAACTTTAACGTCATATGCGGTTCCAGCTATTTTGAAGCTGCATTTTTTGCAAGACCAAATTCCTACTGCATCTCTACCAAATGTTTTAGAACCACATTCAGGACATGCTCTTTTTTCTTTTAATTGAAGATGGATTTTGGTGTATTGTTTTCTAATCTTAATTCCATATCTTGCACCAAGACCTTTGAGTGATTTCTTACCCTTTGCCATTTTACTGACCTCCTTGCTGAGCTTCTTTTAATTTTTCTCTTATTTTTGCGCCTACTCTGACTGAAATTTCACCACATTGAACGATTTCATCCTGGGTGAATCCATCATCACCGCCTTTTTGTAAGGCACAAATGTTTCCATTAGAATCGCTAGTAATTGTAATTCTTGCATCCATGCTTGCCCATTCATCACCATTAGGATCAACAATGATATGTTTTCCAATCTTAGCCATAGTTACTGATACAGGGATTGTGGTGATAGGTACATCAACTTCTTCGCCTTCAACTAGTGTAGGTGCATCATCCACCCAATTCCATTTAGGACTTTTTGATGAGAGTAATGCGGCAGTTGCAGCATAAGAGCAGGCATCAAAGAGATTACCATCATAATCAACAACAACGTTGTCTGCAAAGACGCCAATTACAGATTTGTCTTTTTCAATAACTAATTGAGAAACGTCAATCATATGACTTTCTCTGATTCCTCTATCTACAACTCTAGCTAGCTCAATTACTTCAGGTCCTGGGGGTCCTGTTTCAACTGTAGGATGTGAAAGAGGTAATAATTCAGCAGTACAAATGAAAAGTCCTTTGTCACCAGTATCTGGGAAAGGTCTGTCGGGTTGGATTTTAACACCACATACAACTTCAGTATCACCTAATCGAACTCTTGCAGAGCCATTTGCTTTTGGAATTGCATTAGTTTCAATAGAAACTTCTCTTGGCTCATCAAGAGATCTACCGTCTACTCTTTTTCCTTGTTCTAATAATTCAAGAATTTGATTTCTCTTTAGTTCGTCAATAACAGTGTGTGATGCCATTTCTAATCTCCCTTATTTCCAAAGTATTTGTCGTTGAGTGCTTTCTTTTGTAATTCATAAACTAGTTTGCATCCATCTACTCCCACTTGAACACATTTTTTGTATTCTTCAGGAGTAAGAACGCCGTCTAATTGCAATAGTGTAATTTTTTCAAGATTTGGCATGTAGCCAATTGGCATGTCTGCTTGACC
Organism: Candidatus Nitrosopumilus sp.; assembly: GCA_003702495.1. GTDB lineage: Archaea > Thermoproteota > Nitrososphaeria > Nitrososphaerales > Nitrosopumilaceae > Nitrosopumilus. The sequence continues at coordinate 19,580 of REGH01000013.1, read as the reverse complement.
AGCTTGGTCTTCTTCATTATTAACATCAAGGATTACAGTATCTGCAACTTTACCGGCAGCAATTGCGGCAACCATATCTCTCATTGGAATTCCTGCATCAGCTAATGCAACCGATGCTGCTGTAAGTGCAGCACATCTAGTTCCACCGTCTGCTTGTAAAACTTCAATAAATACATCAACTGCAGTTCTTGGGAATTTTTCTAACATAACTGCAGGTTCTAATGCTTCTTTGATTACTTTGGAAATTTCAATCTCTCTTCTTGAAGGAGCAGGATTCTTTCTCTCACCAACTGAAAATGGCTCCATATGGTATCTAACTCTCAAAATACCAGTATCAGTGTCAGACATGTGTTTTGGATGAACATCTCTAGGACCAAATACTCCAACTAGAATTTTGTTGTCGCCAAATTCAATGTAAGATGAACCATCTGCATTTTTGAGTCCACCGGCTTTAATCATAATTCGACGTGGTTCATCTACTGTACGTCCGTCGCAACGTTTTCCATTTTCGTCCATAAGGACCATTGTTGCTTCTCGTCCACCCATTATGATTCACCTTTTTTATCTAACATTTCTTTCACTTGATCAGTCAAATTTGCAACATGTGCTTGCTCATTAACCATTTGAATTGCTTTTTTAGCCTTTAATAATCCCTCTGGGGATTCACATGAAACTACAACCCAACCATTTTGGCCAATTGTTACTGCAGCATCTGTAGCCTCTTCAATCATCTGAATCATGCTGCCTTTCTTACCAATTAGGCGTGGAACTTTGCTTGGAGAGATTTCCATCAGAACTCCAGAATCAATCTTTCCCAAGTCTCTATCAGAGATTGAGACTAGTGGGTCTCTTGTTCTATCAAAGTTTGCAATTCTTGCTGCTACCAAATCTCCAGTTCGGAGTTTAGTTGCAAGTTCATCGGCATGGGCAGAAAAGTCACGTCCAAAGACATCTTGTGCAGGTAAAAATCCAACATAGCAGGAATTGATATCCAATTCCCAAGATAAGGATGTGTGGGAATTGACTTTACCAATTACGAGATCATTGATTTTAGGAATATATTTTCCAGTTAATGGAATTACACGAACGGAGTCATCATAAATTTCAGAAATACCAATTGTGGTTGAGATTATTTTGTTTCCTTCAAGTACTGTATTTTGTTCAGGTCTAAAAGGTCCTGTAGTTACAACATCACCTGGGATAACGTATTTTCTCTTATCTGCCATTATTGCATTACCTCAACTGAAGCAGAACCTTTGGTTATAGAACCTAATTTGTCTATCACGTTTGGCCTTGCTGCAGCGGGTATTTCAAGTATTGCTTTTAGAGAACCATTATTTTGCCATTCTTCTTTTTTTAGAGAACCTACGGACTTAAGAACAGCATATGATTGTGAAGCATATTGTGCAGGGACAATAATCTCTAATTGTAAATTCTCAGATTTTAGAGCAATTATTGAACGAAGTTTTTCTACAATATCCTTTACTTGTTCATCAACACTTTTCTGTGGATCAACTGAAACTCTTCCATCTTTCATTGCTTGTTCAACTCTCAAAGGTGGGTGGGGCAAGTGAGTTTTAGGATCGACATATGTCTTTGCAATGTATGCTACAATCTGTTTTTTCTTGTCTTCAATCATCTTTCGTCTTTGATCAGTTGTAAGATTAAGATCACCTTTTTGCATAATTATTTGAGCAATCTCAGTTTGATCTTCGGTTTTGAAAGCTTTGAGTAATTTTTCAGTTGAAGGTTTTGTTCCCTTTCCTGAATCAGTGTAGATGTCTTCTGAAACTAAAATTGCTGAAATATCTTTCTTCTTTCCAAGCTTGTAATCTAGTGCTGGATCAGGTTTTACCAATATCTCAAATTTCTCTCCTTCAAAAGAGAATCTTGCAACGGTTACATCGGCCATTTCTATTGTCTGTATGATAATTTGGTATTTATCTCTACATACTGTAAATGGGACAGAAATGATTACAGTCGGGTTACAATATCGATTCAAAAGAAGATTTCTCTAATTGTTTATCAGTTCAAGTATTTTTTTGATCACACTAGTGTGTTCACCTTCAATTTCAGTGGTAATCATTAAGAGATGTTTGTGATTAACTGGAAATGTAATTCGTTTGATTTTATCGTATTCGGTCATAGGGTTCTTTCCAGGACCAATTTTGGGTTCAATGTTTTTTCTCGTAGTGAATTTTTGGGATGTATAATGGCACATCATATCTAACTCTTCATCATCTTGAATTAGAGTGACTTCAGATCTAAAACCCCTATAATCTCGACACCAGTATTTTTTTAAATTTTGGATAAAGGATTGAAGAATTCAAATTCCAAATATCAGAATATAGTTTTTCAAAATCCACTAGTCATCTAGAAGAAAATCGGACTCAAGCATCATCTCAAAAAGGACTCATTTCAGACACAAAACTAGCTAGATTTTTATGTGGACTTTGAAGATTTTCATCAAGATTTGTCATCCTTAGAAGTAATTAGCAAAGATAATCAAAAAATAGCTTTAAAGCTAAAAGATGTACCATTACAATATGCAAATGCCCTAAGACGTGTTTGCCTCAACGGTGTCCCAGTTTTTGCAATTGACACAGTTGACGTTATTGAGAATTCATCGGTTTTGCCAGATGAGGGTTTGGCACATAGATTAGGCCTCATTCCACTGAAAACAGACTTGAGTAGATTTAATGAGCCATCAAAATGTGATTGTCAAAGTGAGACAGGATGTTCAAATTGCAAGGTAATGTTAGTTTTAGATTCTGGAGATTCAGATGTTACAAGAACAGTTCTGTCAAATGAGCTATCATCTGAAGATGATTCTATCACCCCAACATCTGACAAAATTCCAATTGTTGAACTTGCCCCAGGTCAAAGAATCAAAGTTGAATGTTATGCAAGACTTGGACGAGGTACAGAGCACGCAAAATGGAATGCTGCAAATGTTTCAATGTTAACTGAAACAGATAAGGAAGATGAGAGAATTCTTACCGTTGAATCAACAGGTGCACTTAATCCTGAACAGATCATCATATCAGGAGTAGAAGAAGTGGGTAATAGATTGGCTGAATTCAAAGATACAATCGACCAAATCAGCGAATAGAAAGCATATACGTTATATTTGGGTTTTAAACCGCATTATTCACATGACTAATCAAGTAGTTATACGCATGGCAAAGGATCTAAAGTCGGCTTCAGCTAAAAACGATGCTCCAATTTGGGCAAAACTAGCAGAATATGCATTAAAGCCATCCATTGCAAGAAGAGACATCAACTTGAATAAAATCGCTAAATTAACTAAAGAAAACGATACTGTCGTATTTCCAGGAAAAGTTCTTGGAACAGGCAATGTACCTCATAAAATCACATTATGTTCATTTTCAATTTCAAACTCTGCAGCAACCAAAATTATTGAGAATGGAGGAAAACTAATCAGTTATTCAGAACTAATTGAACAAAACCCAACTGGAAAAGGAGTCGTATTACTTGGCTAGTCAAGAGACAGTTGTTAGAACAGACAGACCAATTGTAGTAGATGCTACCAACCACATTGCTGGCAGACTATCATCAAATGTTGCTAAATTACTAAAACAAGGGCATAGAGTTTCAATTGTAAACTGTGAGAAAATCATGTACAGTGGAACTAGATCAAACTTGATTAAAGAATACAGGGAATTTTTAGAGATTAACAGCATCATTAATCCAAAACACGGACCTGTACACTACAGAAGACCAGATACAATCATCACAAAAATGATTCGTCAAATGTTACCATATGATAGAAAACCATCAGGTAAAGAATCAATTAAAAGATTAAGAGCATACATTGGTTCTCCAAAAGAACTAAAATCACTTGAGAAAATTCAATTTGAAAAAGCAAAAATTAAAAAATCTCCATCAAACTATACTACGATGGGAGAATTATGCAGAGTAATAGGGTGGACTGAATGACAACACCAAAAACTGAAATCTATTTTGCAACTAGAAAAACATCTAGCGCACATGTTTACATTACTAAAGGACAAGGTAAAGTTAGAATTAACAACGTGCCAGTTGAAATGATTCCACAAGAAACTGCTCGTGAAGTAATTTTAGCACCACTAGAAATCACTGGTGATTTGAGAGATAAAATTGACATTTCTGTTAGAGTTAGAGGTGGAGGTTTCATGGGACAAGCAAGTGCTGTTGCAACTGCAATATCTAGAGCATTAACAGGATGGACAAAGTCAAAGAAAGATCCAAAAGATCATCCATTTCCAAAATCAACCAGAGAAGACCTTAGAAAAAGAATCACAGATTATGACAAATACCTAATCAGCGGTGATGCCAGAAGAAAAGAGCCAAAGAAGTTTGGCGGACCTGGCGCAAGAAGAAGAAAGCAAAAATCATACCGTTAGACTGTGAAGGCAATAATTTTAGCCGGTGGCAAAGGTACAAGAGGCAAGCCATATACAGAATTCTTTCCTAAAGCAATGACCCCAATCAATGGAAAGCCAGTCATTGACTATGTGATAAGATATCTACAGAAATTCAGTTTCATAAAAGAGATAATTATTATTTCAGATTTTAACGGTCTTGGAGGACAAATCAAAAACTATTATGGAGATCAAAAGAATATTTCCTTTGTTCAAGACTCCCAGAGTGGAACCGGAGGAGATTTGCTACACATTGAGAAAAAACTCAAAGAAGAGTCTGAATTTGTTTTATGGTTTGTAGATAATTTATGTGCAATAGATCTCAAAAAGATGAAAGAGGTATTTACGAAAAAGAAGAGTTCTGCATGTATTGCAACCAGAACAAAGAGAAAAGAAGAAACAGGATTTGCTGTAGTAAAAAATGGAGTCATTATAGAATTCAAAGAAAAACCTGTAATGAAATTACAATTGTCCGAATGTTTGGGAGTCTATATGCTTGGAAAAGACATTATTAAAAGAATAAAGGAAAAGAAGAAACAAAAAGAGATCAATCTCTCCTATGATATTCTGCAACAACTATCAAAAGAAGGAAAGATTAGTTCTTTTGATATTGGTGACAATGAATGGATTGATGCAGAATCCCCTTCATACTTGGAGAGAAATCAAAAAACTGTAAAAAAAATCATAAAACAGATGGGACTTTAGACTGTTTTTCAAATTCAGAAATTTTATCTTCAAACTGATATGTTTGTGCAATATCATCTAGTCCTTCAAGAAGAATCTTCTTTTTGTGAGAGTCGATCTTAAAAGGTATTTCATCTGAAGATGTTTTAATTATTTGATTTTCCAAATCAACTTCAATTGGTTCAGAATCTTGTTGTAGTTTCTCTACAATGCTTTGATCTAGAGAAATTGGTAAGATTCCATTCTTAAAGCAGTTGCTAAAGAAGATATCGGCAAATGAAGGGGCAATAATTACTGAAAATCCATAGTCTTGAAGTGCCCACACGGCGTGCTCTCTGCTTGAACCACAACCAAAATTGTCTCCAGCAACCAAGATTTTTGAATTATTATATTTTGAGTTATTTAAGACAAAATCAGATTTTGGGTTTTCATTCTCATCGTATCTCCAATTAAAGAACAAGAATTTTCCAAATCCAGACTTTTGTACTAATTTTAGAAACTGTTTGGGCACAATCTGATCAGTATCAACATTAACTTTGTCAAGTGGAGTTACAATGCTTAACGTTTTCTTGAACGGTTCCATACTAACTCAAATCCATCTTCCTTACATCAACAAAATGTCCATTAATTGCAGCAGCAGCCGCCATTACAGGACTAACCAAGTGAGTTCGTCCACCAGTTCCCTGTCTTCCTTCAAAGTTTCGATTAGAAGTACTTGCACATCTTTCTCCAGGAGATAAAATGTCAGGATTCATTCCAAGACACATGCTACATCCAGCTTCTCTCCATTCAAAATTGGCATCAGTAAAAATTTTGTCAAGACCCATCTCTTCAGCTTGTTTCTTTACCATTTGAGAACCTGGAACTACCATTGCACGAACATCTGGAGAAATTTTTTGTCCTTTGATTACTTTTGATGCTTCTATCAAATCTTCTAGTCTTGCGTTAGTACAAGAGCCAATGAATACCCTATCAATTTTTATGTCTTCAATTGGAGTTCCAGCTTCAAGGTCCATATAATCAAGTGCCTTTTCTGCACCTTTCTTTTGATTGGCATCACCTTTTGAAAACTCATCAGGTGTCGGAACTGTTTCAGTTACATCACAAGTCATTCCAGGATTTGTTCCCCAACTTACTTGTGGAGCAATATCATCAATGTGTAATGTGAATTTTTTATCAAATTTTGCATCATTGTCAGACTTTAAATTTTCTCTCCAATAGTCTACAAGAGATTCATAATTTTTTGGAGTGTACTGTCTACCTCTAAGATAGTCATAGGTCTTCTCATCAGGGGCAACAAGTCCAGCACGGGCGCCTGCCTCAATTGACATGTTGCATATAGTCATCCTCTGCTCCATGGAAAGATCCTCTATTCCCTCGCCACGATATTCAATTACAGTTCCAGTACCGCCACCAGTTCCAATATTTTTGATAATTGACAATACAATATCTTTTGCAGTAACTGCATGTGGGTTCTTTCGTTTTCCTTCAACCCTAATTTCAAATGGTTTTGGCTTTTCTAACCACAAAGTCTGGGATGCCAAGACATGTTCTACTTCACTAGTTCCAATTCCAAATGCAAGGGCACCAAATGCACCATGAGTTGATGTGTGACTATCACCACAAACAATAGTTGAACCAGGTAAAGTTATTCCAAGTTGAGGTCCAATGACATGGACAATTCCTTGATTAGGGCTGTTAATATCAAATAGTTGGATTCCAAAATCTTGGCAATTTTTTTCTAGAGTTTGGATTTGTATAGATGAAGTTTGATCTAAGATTGGTAGTCCTCGGTCAGTTGTAGGAACATTATGATCCATTGTTGCAATAGTCAGATCAGGTCGTCGAACCTTTCTATTGTTCATTCTAAGACCATCAAATGCCTGAGGAGAGGTAACTTCGTGAACTAGATGTCTATCAATGTAAATCAATGATGGGCCGATTTCTTTTCCAACAACAATGTGTGCATCCCAAATTTTTTCAAAAAGTGTTTTTCCCATTTTAAATCCTATGGTTTGTAATTGAAGAGACCGCCTGCTTCAATTATTTTTCCAATAATTTCAGAGAAGGGTTTCATCTTGTATGTTTGACTTTTTGTTAAGTTCTTGATTTCGTTTTTACTAATATCAATATCAATCTCATCTCCTTCAGAGATTCCATTGTATGCATCTTCTTCAATTTCAATAGGTAACAAAAATGCACCATCAACAGAGTTTCTATAAAAGATTCTAGCAAAAGATAATGCAAGAACTGCTTTGACTCCAGAATGAGATAATGCAATTGGGGCATGTTCACGTGATGAGCCGCATCCAAAGTTCTTTCCAGATAAAATAAAATCACCTTCTTTTACTTTGGAATGAAAGTCAGGATCAAGACCCTCCATTGCATGAGTTGCAAGTTCAGCATAATCATGAACCTTGAGGTATTGGCCAGGAATAATGACATCAGTATCGATGTTGTCTCGATCGTATTTTATGACATTTCCTTTCATTACAAATCCCTCGGATCAGTTATTTTTCCAGTTACTGCAGAAGCTGCTGCAACCATTGGAGATGAAAGATATGTCTCAGATTCTACATGACCCATTCTACCAGGAAAGTTTCTGTTTGTAGTGCTTATGCAAATTTCATTTTTTGCCAAAACACCCATGTGTGCGCCACAGCACGCACCACAAGTTGGTGGGCCTACAGTAACACCTGCATCTAAGAATATTGTAAGTAATCCATTTTCCATTGCACGCTTGTAAATTGAGATGGATGCGGGAAGGATTTCTGTTCTAATTTTTACAGTCTTTCCTTTGAGGATCTTTGCTGCAGCTTCCAAGTCTTCATACTTTGCTCCAGTACAAGAACCAATGTAAGATTTGTCAAGTTCTACTGAAGGAGCTTCTCTTACGACTGCAATATTTTCCGGGGAAAATGGCTTTGCAACAAGAGGTTCCATTTCAGAGGCTTCATACTCATACACATTTGCGTATTGTGCATCATCATCACCTTTGAAGATGCGTGCATTTGTTGCCCCTCTACTAGAAAGATAGTCCACCACTTTTTGATCAGATTCAACAATTCCATTTTTAGCTCCGGCTTCTGTTGTCATGTTACACAGTGTCAATCTACTTTCAACAGTCATCTCATCAATTCCAGTACCGCCAAACTGCATGGTTCTGTAATTTCCACCATCAGTTCCAATATCACCAATGATTTTCAAAATCAAATCTTTGGCCATTACATGGTCCGGAAGTTTTCCATTTAGTTTGAAATAATCAGTCTCAGGAACTTTAAACCAGATTTGTCCATTAAGCAAAACATATGCAATATCAGTATGACCCAATCCACAAGCAAATGCACCAAGTGCACCTGTAGTGTTTGTATGAGAGTCCCCACCAACATAAACATCACCAGGCATTACCATTGCCTCTTCATGAGATAATGTGTGGCAAATTCCATATTGGCCCATTCCATATTTGAAGTGTTTTTCAATTCCATAATTTTTTGTGAAATTTGATAATTTTACAATATTTTCAGCAGATATTTTTTCAGCAGAAGGAACAAAGTGATCTTCTGCAACCCATACTTTTGTAGGATCCCAGAGTTTGCTGACATCAACGCCTTTGTTTTTTAATTTATCAAATACCTTGAGAACTCCTGGTCCAGAAACATCATGAACCATTACTTTGTCAACCTTTGCAAAAACTACATCATCAGGTGCAACTTGTGATTTTCCTGATGCACGAGCAAGAATCTTCTCTACAATATTCATAATCAAAAACCATCCTTTTAGAGATTAAAAGCTTTTCAGAACAATAAAAAAGAAAAAACATTCTCACAATATTGTGCAATTAACCGTTTTACCACTTTTAGCAGATAGGATGTATAGAGAATTTGATGTATTTGAGGTATTTTTGAAGACACTCAAAAAAAATGAGACAAAACTAGAAGATGGTGATGTTTTAGTTATATCTACAAAATACATCTCAAACTCTCAGGGGAGAATTGTTGATCTGGATAATATTCAAATCTCAGATGAGGGACTAGAGGTTTCAAAAAAATATCAATTAAAACCAGAGATTGCAGAAGTTGTAATTAGAGAATCAGATAAAATTTTTGGAGGAATTTCAGGATTCGTTATCACATCATCAGATAACATCATGGCACCTAATGCCGGAATCGACAAATCAAATGCTAAGAAAGGCAAAGTCATTTTGTATCCAGAAAATCCATATTTGATAGCAGAACAACTACGAAGAAAGATATTTTTGAAAATGTCAATTCATGTTGGAGTTATTCTAGTAGATAGTAGATTGATGCCTGCAAGAATTGGAACATCAGGGGTTGCAATTGCTTGTGCAGGGATTGAACCAGTATTAGATATGAGGTCAAAAAAAGATCTTGACGGAAATCCACTCAAAGTTACATTTCAGGCAGTTGTAGATAACTTGGCAACTATTGCAAATCACAAGATGGGAGAAGGTGCAGAATCAAAACCATTTGCAATAGTTAGAAACTCTGGTGCAAATCTTACAGATAGAAAAATCAATTCATTAGAGATGGCAATAGATCCAGACCAATGTGTGTATGTTAGAGGTCTATCAAATCCACCAAAAAATCTGTAATGTTATTCTGCTTTAAATAGAGGTATTTTGTCCACCAAAATATTGGAATATCTCACAACATATCCAAAGACAATTTCATTTCTTGATGGATTAAAACATAAGATTGATGTCGACAGTAAGGAAGGAGTAGAACAGCTTCATGTTGTTGTAAAGAAGAGTTTTGATGAGATGTTGAAGATCTTTACTGAGGAAGGATTTACCAAAGTAAAATTTGAACACAAACAACCAGACCAAATAGGACATGGTCTTAATTTGAAACTAAAGAAACCATGGGAGATGCATGTAAGAATGGTTGATCTCAAAAAAGGACTAATTGGAATTCACGCAGAAGTTGAAGTCTCAAGAGATTATCTTCAACATTTGTTTTCTCAAAGAACGCCGGTAGTTTATGAAGTAGAAGAGATTCTAAAGAAATACCAAGTGGAATATAGTATTTGGCATGACAAAATTAAGAAAAATGTTCATGCAATTGTAGACAACTACAAAGTTAAACTTGCAACTCCAGCGCTTCCAGTATTTGCATGGAAACCAATGTTATTTGTCATTGGAACTGTAGCAGCATTTTACGGTTGGAAATATTTTAACACAATACTCTAGGTCAGACGCCGAGAGATTCAGCTTTACTTAGTTCGAGAAAGACTTTATCCCCAACAGAAAGACCCATCTCTTTGTATTCATGCATCTCTAGTTTTAGTTGAGTTACACCACCTTGCATTCCCATACCCCCCATTCCAGAAATCATCTTATTGAGATCTTTCATCATATCATTCATGTTTGAAAAACCCATAACCTTTGGACTGCCAAATGGAGATTGTGGATTTTGAGTTCCTTCTTTAAGATCTTTTACAGAAGATAATGATACAATGACATATGGTGCTCCATCAGGGGCAGCATCAATACTTCGTACAACATACTCTTTTTTCATTCTAAAATCACTTGCCTACCATCTAATTTTAATTTTAAGGTCAATTTCTTCTAGTTTTGGCATATTGAAGCTTTAATTACAATTTTAGTATCTAAAGATTATTGTCCGAAAGTCTAACTACAACATTACGATATTATGGGATTTCACCCTGGGAGATTGAAGTATTATATGGATTTCTAAATTCTCATTTTACCATTAACCAAGAAGAAATTGAAGCTGATGATAAAGACTTTGTCAGTTTCCTAGATGTGAATATCCCCCTTACATTCAATGATGCATTTTTTGAATGGTTTGATTTCAAACGATGGGAGAAAGTCAAGGCAGTTTTCAAAGAGATGAAAAGAAGGAGAGGAAGCGGGAATGCAATAAAGATTGTAATTAACTTTTCAGGAGTTCCAAAGATCGGGTTTACTATAGACACTGAAGACAAACAATGGTTTGATAATGCTATTGAAAAGATTGATTCTGTTTTGGAATTGTTACCATATCATCTTGATCCAGAAAAAATTCCATCAGAAATAACTGAAGTCTACTACAAATTTGATTCAAAGTCAATTAGATGGAGACTTGACACAGCAGCATCACCACAAAAACAATTTTTGTTTAAAGGTGATGGTTGGAAAGAAGTCAACTAAGATCTTTCTGCAGGGGCTCTAGCAATTCGTGCAGTTCCTTGTATTTTGATTCCAAAAATTCTAAAGCATTTTCAAGTTTCTTTGATTTTCCATATTTGTAGCGGATTAGTTCACGATGATGCCAGTATGTTTTACCGTCATCAACTGAAAGTGTTGTAAAGTAATCAGTTCCCTTTAGAGTGTCAGGCAGTTTGATGTCATTTGGAAATAGCATATCCACAATAAACCACTCATCACCATCAGGATAATCAGCACCAGTGTCTACATCAAAGAATATGTGAAGCAAATCAGATTGCATTAGTCCATCATCACTTATGGTAGGATGTTTTTCAGGCGATTTTTTGAAATCAAGATTAACTAGTTGAGGCTCAAAAAAGCCCTTGATGATTGATTTTCTGAAGATGGTATTTGTCTCGTTGATATTCAAATGCAAAATACACTAAAACAAAACTTGCCTATAACCTGATTGGTTTTCAAAACATTAGACTTCTAGTGAGTCTAAGATGTGAGAGATGTCGGTATTAGATATTCCATTTTTAGATATGTTTTGTTTCGCAGGTGGATTTTCAAGGTAGTTTGGAACCTTATCTCTTAGTCTAACAGTGTAAGGGGTAATGATTTCATTTTTGTAAAACACGCCTGTCGGAATCTTGTTTCCCCATTCAAGGGATTTGATAAGAGCCTGTGTGAGTCTTTCATTGACTTCGGCCTCCTCATTGAAATGAACAACAGGATCATATCCGTGATCTTCTAGTTTGTATATTCTAGAATGTCTTTTTTGAGCTTCATCCATCAAATCGGTTCCAGCATACCAATCTCTAGTATTAAGATCATTGTAAGTTGGACATGGTTGTAAAACATCTAAGAATGACAAACCCTTGTGGTTAACTGCCTGAATGATCAAATCTTTGAGATGCCTGACATCATAAGAGTATCCTCTTGCTACAAATGTGAATCCACTTGCAACAGCCAATCCAATTGGATTAACATTGTAGTTAGTGTTTGGGGATGGGAGTGATTTTGTTTGTTCACCGAGTTTTAGTGTTGGAGATGCTTGTCCCTTGGTTAATCCATAAACTCCATTATCAAATATGATGTATGTCATGTTTACATTACGTCTTCCTGCTGCAACAAAATGACCGGCACCAATTCCCAAACCATCACCGTCACCACCAACTGCAACGATAGTCATCTCAGGGTTTGCAATCTTCGCACCTTGGGCAAATGTCAAGACTCTACCATGTAAAGTATGAACTCCATAGGTATTGATGTAGTGAGATGTCTTACCTGAACAACCAATTCCAGAAAATATGGCAGTCTTGTCACGCTCTAGGCCCATTTCTGCTAGTGCCATCTGAATTGCATTTACAATTCCAAAGTCGCCACAACCAGGACACCAGTCATTATGGACATCGGTCTTGAAGTCTGCCATCTTAAGCGCCATGCATCAAAACCTCCCTCTTGTTAGCCTTGTTTTCAACAATTTTCTTAAGTGAATCATAAACTTCAGTACTAGTCATTGCCCTTCCGGTATATTTTAAGATAGAATAGTCAATGTCTCTTTGCACATTTTGTTTGAATAATTTTCCTAGTTGGGCTGAATGATTTGCCTCAACGTCAATTATGGTCTTTGCATCTTTAAGTAAAGATGCAACATATTCACCAGGAAATGGATGCAAAAGTTTAATCTGTACTAGTCCAATTGAGATTCCTTCTTTTTTGAGCATCTCAATCGCATCAATAATAGGTCCTTTTGAAGAACCCCATGTGATCACAGTATAATCTTCAATACCAAAAGATACTACCTTTTCTACATCTGGAATTTCTTGTAATATCAAGTCAAGACGAGACATTCTCTTATCCATCATCTTTACACGCAAAATTGGATCCTCTGTGATGTGTCCTTTTTCATCAGATTCATCACCAGTATCCCAAAAAATTCCGTTGTCAATTCCTAATCTAGAACGAGGAGATATTCCATCTTCAGTAAATGCAAATCGCTCATATCCATCTTCAACTTTGTCTAAGAGTTTTCCTCGATTAATTGTGATTTTGGATGGATCAAATCTTTTACATGTAACAACAGAACTTGCAATGAATTTGTCCATCAAATGAATTACTGGAACTTGAAAGACGTCTGCATAATTGAAAACGTTACCAGTATCATAGAAGCTCTCCTCAACATCACCAGAGGCATAAACAATTTTTGGAAAATCTCCATGTCCGGCAAAAACAGAAAATAGTAAATCATCTTGTCCGTGTCTTGTTGGCAGACCAGTTGAAGGGCCACTTCTTTGATAATTGGTAATCACAACAGGTACCTCGTTTATGCCTGCCCAACCTAACATTTCAGTCATCAGGGCAAATCCAGGACCAGAAGTACAGGTGGCTGAACGTGTTCCAGTTAAGGCGCTGCCTATAGTCATACCCATTGCACATATTTCATCTTCGGTTTGAATTACCGCGGTAGAACCAGGACGGTCATCAATTATTTCTAAAATCTCATTTGATTCTAAAAACACAGACTCGTCTGAAGCTGGTGTAATTGGATAGTAAGGTTGAACTCTACAACCACATGCCATCTTTCCTAGTGCTGTACCTTGGAACCCTTGAACTAAAAGAGTTCCAGGTTCTTTCTGAATTCCTGTTAACGAATAATTGAATTCATCAAACTTTGCAGTGGCGTAATTATAAGAATAGTTTGCAGTCTGCTGATTAATTTTTGCAATCTCTTGTTTCTTTGAAAAAATTGTTCCAATTGTTTTTTGTAAAGAATCAGGGGGCATCTTGACTAATCCCAAGGACAAAGAGACCCCAATTACATTGAACATTCTAACTAATCCCTTTAGACGAGGATTTTCAGTTTCTTCAGCTAATGCTTCAAGAATTGCTTTAAATGATACGGGGAATAGTTTAACACCTTTTTCTTTTGCAATTTCCAAAACACCTGCGATGGAAAATGGTTTGTTCTTGGATTCAAGTTCTTTATGTAATCTTTCTCTAAACGGTGCATCAAGTGTGTGAACTTTATCAGTAGTTACATCTTCAAGAGCTGAGTCATAAATTATTCCACCACCAGAAATTACTTCATCGTAATGACGAAAAATAGTTTCTGCATCAAATGATGCCATCAACGTTACATCATTTACATTTGAATGAATTTTTTGATCAGATATTCTTACTGCAAAGTAGCTGTGTTCTCCTTTGATGTTTGAATAAAATTCTCTCTTTCCAAATACCTGATATCCCATTTCAGCGCATACTCTTGAGAAGATATTAGCTCCAGATTCAACTCCACTGCCCTGAGGCCCTCCAATGAGCCAAGTAAAATCTACAGAACTCATAGCAAGTCACCTATGAAATGAATAGTAATAGTCATTTTTACCAAATTTTTATCCTCCAGTTGCTGCATCAAATAATGCACATTTACACTCATCTCGTTCTCCACAATATGGGCACACACAAACGCATTTTTCAATAGCATTTCCACATTCTACACAAATAGCAAATTCTTCATCTTCCTCTTGTGTTTCAGTAGACATAAGGAAATTAGAAAGAAATCGTATAAATGGTTTGAGATAAGTCTCATCTTTATGAGAAAGAAAGTGTTTCTAACAAGAGCACTTCACGATTTTGCTTTAAAAGAACTAAAGAAAAAATATCAAGTTGAAGTTAATTCTGGGAAAATTCCAGTTCCTCAAACAAAGTTACGATCAAAAATTAAAGATGTAGATGGATTGATCTGTTTTCCATACGACAATATCAACAAAGAAACAATGGACTTGGCAGAAAATCTCAAAGTCATTAGTACTTACAGCGTAGGCTTTGATCATATTGATACAAAATATGCAAAGGAAAAAAAGATCAGAGTAGGATACACCCCCGAAGTATTGACTGATGCAACGGCAGATTTGGCTTTTTCATTATTACTTGATGCATTAAGAAGAGTTTCAGAAGGGGATAAAATTATTCGCAATGGAAAATGGAAAGTAATCTATGGCGCATATGACTATGTGGGATTAGACCTTCGGGGAAAGACTCTAGGAATTTTAGGATTAGGAAGAATTGGGAAAGCACTTGCAAAAAGAGCCAAAGCATTTGATATGAAGATAATTTATCACAACAGAAATCGCATTTCAAAATCAAAAGAAAAGTCTCTGGGCGTAAAATATGTCTCATTTGAGAGACTGATTTCTCAAAGTGATGTGGTTTCAGTTCATGTTCCACACACAAAAGAGACAGACAAGATGTTCAACATCAAAACATTCAGAAAAATGAAAAAGACTTCATTTTTGATTAACACATCTAGAGGTAAGGTTGTAAATGAAAAAGACCTGGTTACTGCATTAAAGAAGAAAATCATTGCAGGTGCAGGACTAGATGTCTTTGAGAAAGAGCCAATTAGCAAGAATCATCCACTTGTAAAATTGCAAAATGTAGTGCTGGCACCACACATAGGAAGTTCAACTAAGGAAACCAGAGCCAAGATGGCTGAAATTACTGTAAAAAATCTCAATCTAGGGATTAATGGAAAAAAACCGATCTATTCAGTAGGGTATTGAATTTCACGCACAAGTTACTAACAAAAGAAATGTGGAGTTTTTATATCTAAACGTTGAATACAAATCAGATTGAAAAAATTCAAACATACAAACGAAGAATTAGAATTAGCTAAACTACAATCTGAAAAAGAAAAGAAGAAGAAATCTCAAGAATAATATTTTTTCTCCTTGTCTTTTTCAGACAAGGTTTTTTTTAAAAATTAATTTTAGAAGAAAACTTTTGGTTTAGTTCATCATATACTTTTTTTCTTTCAGGAATTAGTGTTTTAGAATCATCATACATCTTTGTAAAAAATGCAGCCAATATTCTTTGATTATCTTTATTGTAAAATCTAACACTAAAGCTTGTACGTTCAGGTTTTTCCTCTTGTACAAATTCTGCATGAGTAATTAATTCTGAATCAACATGCATGTGTGCAGGATCATCATTTTCACCCAAAGTAATCCATTTTTCTTTTTGTCTTATAGTAAGAGGGCTTCTAACCTCACTTGTCGCACCTTCACTTTTTACAACAAACAAGACATTCTCTATTTTAACGATGTCAGATAGTAATTCAAAAAGCATATTTTCAAAGAGATTGGAAATTATTTCAATTTTTACCTCGATTCATATCAATTTGGATAAAATCATCTTCATCACCATGAATACAGTCAGTTCCAACTGCCTTAACAGGTGAAAAACTGACTTTTCCTTCATGAATCTTACCTTCTTTTTGCAAAAATCCAATTTTGCCAGAGACAACTTGTCTATGTCTGCCACATGTTACACCTACCATATACTCGTCTTTTCCATCCACAATTGATACAATGAATTCGGGTGGACTAGGACATTGTTTTCCTTCTTTGCTAACAGAGCACTTATCAGGCAACATGGTTTAATTTTAGATTTTATTGGATATTAATCTTGATTGCTACTGATTCCATTTATTATCAACTAGAATGAAAATAAATTGAAAATTAATGGGTAAAAATTTTGATGTTGTAATTATTGGCGGAGGAATTCTTGGAACATCAATATCATATTTCCTATCTAGTCTGAACAAGTCAAAAAAAGTGGCAGTAATAGAGCAGGCAAAAAATGTTGCATTTCACACAAGTGGAAGAAATACTGGAAAGGTTCATGCTCCATATCTGTACAATCCTGAAAAGAAAAAGCTGTTTGCAAATGCAGCATTTCATGGATTTGAGATGTGGGAAGAGTATTCCAAGTTACATGATTTGCCATTTAAAAAAGATGGAGTAATAGAAGTTGCATTAGACAAAAAGGGAATCAAAGTTTTAGAGAAATATCTCAAATGGGGAAAGCAAAACGGTTTGGAAGAAAATGACATTGAGCTTTTAGACAAAGCAGAAATGAAAAAGATAGAACCAGAAATAAAATGTGAAGCTGCACTTTATGTTCACAGAGATGGCTCTGCAGACTATTCAACATACACAAAATCACTAATGCAAGATAGTAAGGAGAATGGAACAAGTTTTCTTTTAGATTCAAAAGTTTCTGAAATAAAAAAAGAGAATGGAAAGTGGAAAATTACTTTAAACAAAGAAGATGAAATTTTTGCAAGCTTTGTAATCAATGCAGCTGGTGGAGAAGCAGTAGACATTGCACATGAATTAGGAGTTGGAACAAAACTAACTGACGTTCATTTCAGGGGAGAATATTGGAGGGCACCTAAACAATACAACAACCTAACTAAAACTAGCATCTATTCTGTTCCAGAATTTCCAGACTATCCATTCTTGGATCCACATTGGATTATTCGAGTTGATGGAAGTTGTGAGATTGGACCCAATGCAGTTCCTGTATTTAGTCCATATGGATATGACAAGACAGAAAATTTCAAAACTTTTCTTCCAAAAATGCTTGAGATGATTGGTTCAGGTGCAAGAAAAGCAATCTTTGACAAACAATTCCAGGAATTGGCAATGAGTGAGATTCAATCATCAATGTCAAAATCTGCAATGGTTGATAGAGTTAGAAGATTTTTACCAAAGATTGATGCAGATAAAATTACTGAAAAAGGAACAGCAGGTATTCGCTCATCAGTGATTAACGATAAAGGAAAATTTGAGCCAGATGTTATTTTGCTTGATGAAGAGTCATCATTCCACATACTAAACTACAATTCTCCTGGAGCAACTGGTGCGCTCCCATTTGCAGCACACATTGTAAATCACCTACACAACTCAGGACTGTTTGCAAGTGAAACAATGGATGCACATTGTGGTCCTTGGAAATTTTCAGAAATTGTTGAGAAATTAGAAAACAAATAGTAAATTTTTGTAATTTGAGATTAGACTATTAGATTTCAGAGACATCAAGTAATGGCTCTTTAATGATATCAGGATCTCCACTATTATTCCAACTTAAGCTTCCAGCACTTACTAGTGCGTCTCGTACATCTGCAGGACTAGACCCTGGATTTGCTACCAAGTATAATGCAGCAGCTCCTGCAACATGAGGACTTGCCATGCTGGTTCCAGTAAGTGTGCTGTACCCACCACCTTTGTATGTAGATTCTATGTCTACACCAGGGGCAATCATGTCAACACATGTTCCCCAATTACTAAACCGTGCAAAAGAGTCATCGTTATCCAAAATACCATCTCCGTCATTAAGAGCAGAAACAGTGATTGCATTTGGTGCACTAGCAGGAGATTTTAAACATGCATCTGCATTTTCATTTCCTGCTGCAACAACAAATACAATACCAGCAGAAATTGCAGTTTCAACGGCATCATTAATTGCTTGGGATTTAGTTCCACCCAAACTCATGTTAGCAACATCAATTATGTCAGCATTTGCTGCAACCCAATCAATACCTGCAATTACACCAGAATAAGTTCCAGAACCAGAATTATCTAAGACTCGAACAGAATACAAGTTTGCTCCAGGAACTACACCAATTACGCCTTGGTTATTATCAATAGCTGCAATTGTTCCAGCTACATGAGTTCCATGTCCATTACCATCATCAAAAGTATCTTTTCCTCTAAAAACAAAATTTTCACCACCTACAACATTTAGATCAGGATGGTTTGTGTCAATTCCAGTATCAATTACTGCAACATTAACATTAACAGTGCCAGATGTAGTTGATTTGATTAACGAAATACCCGTAGGGATAATTTGTGGTGGAACAGTTGAATCACCATCACCACTTCCACCTTTTCCAGGTTTGTCAGTAGGTTTTTTGTAAATCGTTACAATAGCATCTTGTTCGATATATTTTACCCTAGAATCAGATGACACTTTATCTAATTGTCCTTTTGGAATTGTTGCACTAAATCCATTAACTGCATTTCCATAGACATTAGAAATTGCCAATCCACGTTCTTGTGCCATCTCATTTGCAACAGACCAAGGTTCGGTATCATCATTAAGAATTACAATATACCTATCTCGAATTAGTTCAGGAGATGCGGAAACACTTGCAGAAATTCCACTAGCAAGTAAAATTGAGAATAGACCAATTACAGCAGCATACTGTAAAGATTTGGCCATGGTGGTTGCTTCAAAAATTTACTTTTAACTTTTACGTATAAAATAGTTCAAAAAGATCTAAAATGGCGCCGGGAGGGAGATTTGAACTCCCGATCCCTTGCGAGAACGCGCTTTATGGTTTAACAATTTCCAGGCGCGCGCCCTACCAGGCTAGGCGACCCCGGCACAGTCTTGCGACAAATCTAGTTTTTAGAATCTGATTATAAATGGTATTACTACTTCCAAATAGTTAC
>REGH01000051.1 GCA_003702495.1 Candidatus Nitrosopumilus sp. | reverse complement strand
AACTTTAATATAATTAGCAAATTTTTGCAAAACAGAAATCAATTGCTAGTAATTTTTGACGTTGAAGGTGTTTTGTATGATGAAGAATACCTTCCAATCCTTGCAGAAAAACTCAACAAACAAGATGAGATTTGGGCAATCACAAAACAAGGAATTCAAGGAAAAATTAACTGGGAGGAAGGACTTCGAACTAGAGTTGCTGCTCTAAAAGGATTAGATGAAAAAACATGTCAAGAAGTTTCTGATGGGTTACCCATCATGACTGGTGCAAAAGAAGCATGTCGAGCTCTAAAGGCTGCTGGTTGGAAATTGATGGCTGTTTCAGGAGGATTTACCCTGATGATGGACCGATTAAAAGAAGAATTAGGATTAGATTATGTTTATTGTAATGAATTGATTTTCAAAGATGGTAAACTAGATGGCGTAAAAATCAATGTAGATTCTGACAAATCAAAATCTGCAAGAATCAAAATTGAAGAATGGGGTGAAAAGAAAGAAAATATTGTTTGTGTTGTAGATGGTGCAAATGATGTTAAGCTATTTGATATCTGTGGATTAGGGATTGCATACCGTGCCCAGGATTTGGTAAAAGATTTGGCCACCACAACTTTGGAGGAAAAAGATCTTTCAAAAATTTTAGATATTATTAACAAACATTACAAATTAGAATTAGAAGCACCTACGCCCGCATAAACAATTTTTTAGTCCATATACTCACAAATTATAATTGAAAATTTTACCTGTCCCTATAGAAAAAGAGATTGAACCTTCAGATGATATTTCAGAATTGATTATGTCTTCAATTCAAATTGAAAATGGAGATATTTTAGTCATTGCTCAAAAAATTATTTCAAAACAAGAAGGACGTTTAATTGACTTGTCTACTGTAAAACCTTCATTACTTTCTGAAGGAATAAGCTCTCAATATCAAAAAGATCCTAGGATTACTGAATTAATTTTATCTGAATCAAAACGTATCATACGTATGAAGAATGGAGTTTTAATTGTTGAAACTAATGATGGAATAATTTGTGCTAATGCTGGAATCGATGAAAGTAATGTTGTAGAAGGATTTGCAACATTGTTGCCCTTGAATTCTGATCAATCTGCAAAAAACATACAAGAAAAAATTTCCAAAAAAATTAACAAAGATGTTGCTGTCATAATATCTGACACATTTGGGCGCCCATTTAGAATGGGCCAAACCAACTGTGCTATCGGAATTGCAGGATTGTCTCCTATAATTGACTATGAAGGAACTCAAGATGCATTTGGAAAAATCTTACGTGTTACTGCAATTGCAATTGCTGACGAACTCTCCGCAGCATCTGAATTAGTTATGGGTAAAACATTGAAAACTCCTGTTGCTTTAGTTCGGGATTATTCATTCCAAAAAGGTGAACATGGAACTGATGAATTAATTCGTCCAGAAGATGAAGATCTTTTTAGATAGTTTTACTGTTTAATTCCATAAGATTATTACCTAAAGATAAAAAATTTATTTGAAAATGCCAATAAATGTTGAATTACATTGTCATAATTCATTTTCCAATTTTCATGTAGGTGATGACGAACCTCCATACGATTGTGATATTTCAATAAGAGATCAACTGGAGCGATCACATCAACTTGGTTTGGATACAATTTTTGTCACCAATCACAATACTTTGGACGGTTACCATCAATTATTAGAGTACAAAAATGATCATTCAAAATTCAAGAATATTGATGTCTTTCCTGCTGAAGAAATTACCACTGATACTGGAGCTCATGTTTTAGCATATGGTATTCATGATGTAATTTCTCCTGGACTTTCACTTGATGAAGTCCTAGACGAAGTTAGAAAACAAGGTGGAGTTTCATCTGCGCCCCATCCATTTAGCTTACTTGATGCATTACGAGATGGTGCTAAAAAATGTGATATGGTTGAAGTCTTCAATAGCAATAATGTTGATATTTTATCAAATGCCCGTGCAACTGAATTTGCTTTAGATCATAACATGATTCAAGTTGCTGGTAGTGATTCTCATGTTTTGTCTACGCTTGGAAGATGTGTCAATGTAATTGACTCTGAAAAAAATCTTGATGATATTTTATTTTCTATGAAACATGGTAAAATTGAAATTTCTCAAACTGGTTATGCTCACCAATCTGAAACACTTGATCACCTGCGATACAAAATCAATAACTCTAAAGAATATCTGATTGATTACATCTCAGAACACTATCCAAATGCAAAATGGCTTTTGACGTTGTTATTGAGAATTTATGATTCTAATCAAAATAGTCACATGTGGTCACTGTTTTATAAAATTGCAATTTATTTGATGAAGAGGATTTCCCAAAAAATCAATTTTCAGAACCAAGATCCAAGTTTTATGAAAGATAGAAATCTTGCAACTATGTTCAAAATGGCATTATAAACAACATGCTTCTAAAAATCTCGAATAGATTTTAATATGACAAAACGCCTTTTTTGAACTAGATAATGTCCGAATCAACAGAAAAAAAATTAGATGCGACTGGATTGTTTTGTCCAGAACCTGTATTTAGAACAAAAATTGAAATTGAAAGGATGCAAGTTGGTGAAACACTAACTGTTTCTGCCGATGATCCCGCAGCTGAAGATGATATATCTAGATGGGTTACTAGACAGGGTCATGAATTATTAGACATGTCCAAAGATGGAGATGTCATTACATTTCAAATTAAAAAGGTGAAATAACCAAATTCATGACTACTGTAACTGACACAGATGTATTGAATCGTGTAGGTAATACCCCTCTTGTCAAATTAGATTCTCTTTCACATGACAATGTCGATTATTTTGCAAAGTTGGAAGGTCATAACCCCTTTGGCTCAGTTAAAGATAGAGCTGCATATTGGATGATAAAAGATGGTGAAGAAAAAGGAATCTTAACAAAAGGTAAGAGTATCATAATAGAACCCACATCTGGCAACACAGGAATTGCCTTAACTGGAATTGCAAATCTATTAGGATACAAAGTTGAGATAGTTATTCCTGAAAAGGCTAGTAATGAAACTAAAGATATTATTCGAAATCTAGGTGCAAAAGTGTTTGAAACAAGTGATGATTTATGTCCTAAAGTTGGTGCTGGAACTGATCAAAGCATTGCACTTGCTACTTCTATTGCATCCTCACGACCTGATACATATTATTCACCAAACCAATATGCAAATGAGGCAAACTTCAAAGGCCACTACAATGGAACAGGCCCTGAAATTTGGAGGCAAACTGATGGTAAGGTCACTCATTTCTTCACCGGTGTAGGTACTGGTGGAACCATCACTGGTATTGGTACGTTTCTTAAAGAAAAAAACCCTAATGTGAAAATTATTGGATGTCAACCGCAACAAAATCACCTAATTCAAGGATGGAGAAATTTTGAAGAATCTGCAAAACCTGATCTATTTTTAAAACGAGAAAATGTAGTTGATGATTGGGTATCTGTTGATAATGAAGAAGCATTTTCTGTAGTAAAGAATGTTTTTGAAAAAGACCAACTCTTGATAAGCCCCTCTTCTGCTGCAGTTTACGCTTGTATGAAAAAATATCCTATTGAAGGAGATGCATGTGTTGTTGGAATTTTTGCTGATGATGGTAGAAAATTCAAGAGTGTTTATGCTAAACAAAATGTCATGTCTGAAGAAAATTTTGAAAATTATCTTAAAGATGCAAAACATATGTCTGAATTAGCATACTAGTCACTCTAAAATATTTTTCAAACTTTTTTCATAAAAATCTCTAAAATATGAATTCATGTCTCTTTCGTGATGTAGACATTTGTTACTTTCTTCTGTAATATTATTTTTGAGTTCTCTACTCCATTGGCTTTGTTGTCTGTCTTTTGAATTTAGGACTGAGGGATTTTCTTCAATCTTTTTCATGATTTCTATTAATGATGATGATAATTGTCTGAATCTGCTAATTTGTAAAAGAAATCTTTCTGATTCTTCTTTCTCAATGTTCTTGATTAGTGAAAAAATTTGATTATAGTATTCCAAGGCTTTTTTGTTATATTCATCAAAACTTTCAATTCTTTTTTGCCAATATTCTTTTGATGTTTTTTCTTCTACTTTGTAACTGAATTGAATTTTGCTTAATTCTATGCCTAGTTTTGCAAGTTTATCACTGTGCTCTTTTACCATTTTTTGCCTGTTTTCTGCATCGTCATTCATAAACATTGGTAGATGTGCACCCATAAAGAGTTTAGATCTATGATTTCCATACTTCAAATGATTCTTTTGAATACTCTATTAGACATTTCTCACAAAATGAATCCCACTCACCAATCTTTAATTTTTTAAAATATTCTAATGTCCAACTGTAAGGTGGTTCTTTTCTATATTGGAACTGCTGGATTGTATAGATATCTTTTTCAAAAAATTTGTTTAAGCATTTTTTGCATTCTGCATTTTTCATTCTTTTTTATCTGCAGTTTCTGTTAGATATTTGTCAACATCAATTGCTGACATACACCCATACCCTGCAGCAGTAATTGCTTGTCTGTAATTTCTATCATGAACATCTCCTGCTGCAAAAACACCTTCAACATTAGTATGAGTTCTATTTTTCAATACGACATATCCTTCATCATCCAAATCAATTTGATTTTTGAATAATTTTGTATTTGGTTCATGTCCGATTGCAACAAAAAGACCTCCTACATCTAATGTTGTCTCTTCATTAGTTTTTAGATTTTTCAAAACTGCCTGTTGCATTTTTTGGTCGCCTTTAATATCAACTACAGCAGAATCCCAATGGAATCTTATTTTTTCATTGTTTTCTGCTCTTTCTTGCATTACTTTACTTGCACGTAATTCATCTCTTCTATGAACCAAATGAACCGTAGTTGCAAATTTTGTAAGAAATGTTGCTTCTTCAACTGCAGAATCTCCTCCTCCAACAACTACCAATTCTTGATTTCTAAAGAAAGGACCATCACAAGTTGCACAGTATGATACACCTTTTCCTCCAAAAGTTTCTTCACCTTCCAATCCTAATTTTCTTGGATTTGCACCTGTCGCAATAATGATTGCACGCCCCTCATATTCTTCTGATGCTGTCAAAACCTTCAATGGCTTTCTTCTAAAATCTACATCTACTGCCTCATCATCTACAATAGTTGTTCCCATTCTTTGACATTGTTTTCTCATTTCTATCATCAAGTCTGGACCCATAATTCCATTTTCAAATCCTGGGTAATTTTCAACTTCAGTTGTGTTTACCAGTTGGCCTCCAGGCAATATTCCTGATAAAATCAATGTATCATATCCTGCTCTGGAGCAATAGATTCCAGCTGTATATCCTGAAGGTCCTGCACCAATAATTACTACATCAAATTTTGTTTTCTTCTTATCTGGCATCTTTGGTCCATCGTCTTTTGTTTCTAAAATTGTTGCACCATCATCTGCTGCCATCATGATAATTCATCTCTTAATTGCAATAATTTAAGTGAATATCCTTTTGATTAATCATCTTTCATTCTCATTAGAATTTGATCACATATTTTACGCATTTGAGAATCAGATCCAACACTGGAAATTCTCACAATGTCTGATGTTGTAATAACTCCTACAATTCTTCCATCTTCAATTACTGGAAGTTTGTGAATTAATTTCTCTTTCATAATCTCTGATGCCTCCCAAATTGTTTCATCAGGTTCTATTGTTATCAAAGGAGATGACATCACTTCTGAGATTTCAGTAAATAACGGTCTTCCATCTGCTGCCACTTTTGTTACAAAATCTCTTTCGGTGATGATTCCTATAGGTTTTGATTCCTTTGTTACTATTACACAACCCACACCAAGCCGTTTCATTTCTTGTGCCGCATCTTGTAATGATGTGGATTTTTCTGCAGTTAAGATATTTTTACTCATGACCTGATTAACAAATGTATTATCCATGAATTTTTCACCCTTTTCAATTATATCATATAAATTCTAAATTATCATAATTGAAAATCAATTAAGATAATTACTAAAGCCTTTTAATGTTCAATTTCAGTATTTTAAAACATGGCCATTAAAACCAAGAAAATTCTTGTACCCCTTGATGGTTCAAAAAATTCTATTCGTGGATTGGATATGGCTATTCATTTGGCAAGACAATCCCAAGGTGTAATTGTAGGATTATGTGTTAAATCTGTACCTGGAATTTATGCTATCCATCCTTTGGGCTTTTTGGATTTCGATACTTCAAAAGAATTGAAAAAAACTCTTGATGACGCAAAATTAAGAGCTGCAAAAAAAGGAATTAAATTAATTACCAAATCCTTATCTGGTGACCCTGGATATGATATTGCACGATTTGTAAATAATAAAAGAAATGGAATTGACTTAGTTGTAGTTGGTGCCCGTGGAAGAAGTTCTGCAAAAGAGCTTTTTCTAGGTAGTGTTTCAAACTATGTATTACACAAGTCAAAAAAACCTGTACTTGTTGTGAAATGACTAATAATTTTAAAACAATTCTTGTACCCCTTGATGGCTCTAGATATTCTAAAAAAGCATTACAACGAGCAATTGAAATTGCACATGCATTTGATTCTAAGATAATTTTGGTTTATGTTGCAGAAAAATCCTCCATCAACTTACTTGATCGTAAAGAGTACATGG